>JAFIGF010000043.1:2500-31098 GCA_020831535.1 Opitutales bacterium
GTGGTGGATTGCCTGGGCTCCGTTTGTGGGAATGTTTATCGCCCGGGTTTCCCGGGGACGGACCATTCGCGAATTCGTGGTCGGGGTTTTGTTTGTTCCGGTGGGGTTCACCTTTCTCTGGATGACCGCTTTCGGCGATACCGCCATTCATCTCATGCTTTTCGAAGGAGTTACCTCGCTGGGGGAGGTGGTGGGCGAAGATGAGTCGAAGGCAATCTTTGTCTTTTTTGAATATCTGCCGTTGACCACCTTGTTTTCGACCCTGGCGACCCTCTTGGTGATAACTTTCTTTGTCACTTCCTCGGATTCGGGTTCTTTGGTTGTTGATATGCTGACCTCTGGAGGGGAGGGGCAATCGCCCCTTTGGCAACGGATTTTCTGGGCCATTATTGAAGGGGTTGTGGCCGCTTCCCTATTGCTTGCAGGAGGGCTTGCCGCTTTGCAAGCGGGGGCTGTCGCCAGTGCCCTGCCCTTTACCCTGATCATGTTGTTTATGTGCCTGGGACTGTATAAAGCGGTGCGCCTGGAAACGGTGAAGAAATTGACCCTAAAGGAAGCGTGGACGAGATCCCCCGGAGCAAGCGGAGGTGGGAGTAAGCTCAGTTGGAAACAGCGATTGAGTACCCTCATTCGTCATCCGAAAAAGGCGGAGGTTATGGAGTTCTTGCAAACCCGCGCCCGACCAGCGTTGGAGGAGGTGGCGGAAGAGTTGCGTAAGAAAGATCTGGAACCGGAAGTTGATGCCGGGGAGGATGGACGGGTTTGGATCCTCGTCCCGCAAGGAAATGAGACGGACTTCTACTACTCCGTCCGTCCGCGGTCCTATGAGCCACCGGCATTCATTCTCGACGATACCCGCGCGGACCGTATGGAGAAGCTAAAATTCTACCGCGCCGAGGTTCACCTGAAAGAAGGCGGCCAAAATTACGACATCATGGGACTCAGCAAGGATGAAATCATCAACGATGTGATAGACCATTACGAAAAGCATTTGGCTTTCTTACAAAACATTCGCTGAGATTTGCTTAGGGCGCCGCCGCCAAATTTCATTTTTTTGACAGCGGTAGGGGAATTTCCTACCATGTGATTTCTGTCAACCGAACCAATAACGCAATCACCGACCTAACACCATGAACAAACTTACAAAATACTCCACTTCCGTCTTGCTGGCCGGAGGGTTAGCTTTGGGAATCAGCGCCTGCTCGCCCCCTACCGATGAAGACCCCACCATCGAACTGGGCTATGTTCTCTGGGACTCCGAGCGAGCCTCCACGCATGTGGTTGCCGCGGTTCTTCAGGATGAGTTGGGCCTTGATGTTTCTCTTACCTCCGTCGATGCCGGGCCGATGTGGACGGGTGTTGCCCAAGGTGATTTCGACGCCATTGTGGCGGCCTGGTTGCCCGGAACGCATGAGGAGTACATGGGCCGCTTTGAAGATCAGGTTGTTGATCTGGGACCCAATCTGGAAGGAGCGAAAATCGGCTGGGTTGTTCCGGCCGATGCGCCTGTTGATACCATTCCCGAATTAAACGACCATGCGGACCTGTTTGGGAACCGTATTGTCGGCATCGATCCCGGTTCCGGTCTGATGGGGGCCAGTGAGAGAGCGATGGAAACGTACGATCTTTCCGACAATTTTTCTCTCCTCGATAGCTCTGACGCCGCGATGACCACAGAACTCGCTACCGCGCTTGGTGATGGGGACATGATTGTTGTGACCGGCTGGACCCCCCATTGGAAATTCGCCGCCCACGATCTCAAATACCTGGATGACCCGGAAAATGTTTTCGGCGATGCCGAGGCCATTCATACCATTGTGACTCCGGATTTGGAGAGCAAATCCCCGGAAGCGTACAACTTCCTCAACAACTTCAACTGGACCGCCGACCAAATGGCCGAAGTGATGATTTTGTTCACCCAGGAGGGCATGAGCGAAATGGAAGCGGCCCGGGCATGGATTGCCGAAAACCGGGAGCAAGTGGAGTCCTGGTTGCAGAACTAGCCTTATTTTTCGCCTAGCGAACCTTTAACCGCGGGGGCGGGGGCTTTCTTCCCGCCCCTGCTTTGTTTATGGAAAAAATTGTTGTTAAAAACCTCTACAAGATCTTTGGCTCCCGTAGCAAGCTGGCCAGGGATCTTTTGGAGAAAGGAGTATCCAAAAAAGATATTCAGGAAAAAACGGGCGCGGTGGTAGGGGTCCAAAATGCGAACTTTTCCATTCAAAATGGGGAAATCTTCGTCATTATGGGGCTTTCCGGGAGTGGCAAATCGACCTTGCAAAGGCTCCTTAACCGCCTTTGGGAACCGACTTCCGGCAGTATTCTGATCGATGGAAAGGATATTACCAAACTCGATAAAAACAGCCTGCGCAAGGTCCGCCGAGAACATTTCTGTGGAATGGTTTTTCAGCAATTTGCCATTCTTCCCCACCGGACGGTTTTGGAAAATGTCGCTTTTGGTTTGGAAATTCAAGGTGTTGCCAAGGAAGAGCGGTTTGAGCGGGCCCAAAAAATGATCGATGTCGTGGGACTTTCCGGGAACGAACAGAGCTATCCCACGCAACTGTCCGGAGGCATGCAACAACGGGTGGGCTTGGCCCGGGCCCTTACCGTCGATGCCGATATTCTTTTGATGGATGAGGCCTTCAGTGCATTGGACCCACTCATCCGGCGGGATATGCAGAATGAGCTGCTGGAGTTGCAGCAAAAGATGCAAAAAACCATCGTGTTTGTAACGCACGATCTCGATGAAGCCCTGCGCCTCGGCGACCGGATCGCCATTATGAAAGATGGGGAGATCGTTCAGCTGGGAACGGCGGAGGAGATCATTGCCAAGCCGGCGAATGATTATGTCAAAGCCTTTATCCAGGATATCGACCGCTCCGAGGTGTATACGGCGGGCAGTATTATGCAAGAGCCGCGGGAGATCGCCCACAGCAATGATGGCCCCCGCACGATTCTTCGCAAAATGCAGCGGAAAGGCCTTTCGAGTATCTTTATGATCGATACGGAGAGGGCTCTGGTGGGCCGCATTGATGCGGATCCCCTGGCGGCTTACTTGAAGGAAAATTCAGGCGATGTGGCGGGGAAAGTTCCGGCCGAGTTGGTGGAAAAGACCCTCCCTTTGAGCAAAGAGACCCCTTTGCAGGAGGTTATGGTGAAGATCCAACAGGTGCCCGGACCACTGCCGGTTTTGGACGAAAAGAAACACCTGGTTGGGGTCATTGTCCGGGGGGCGATTATTGCCGCGCTTTCCTCCCATCCGGAAACGGATGAAACGAAAGGAGAAGACCAATGAATTTTGTTCTTACCATACCAAAACTCCCGCTGGACGAGTGGGTCGAATGGATTGTCGCCTTTTTGCGGGGCAATGTTCGTTGGCTCTTCGACGGCATTCGCAACGGCCTCAACTGGGTACTGGGAAACAGTGAAAGTTTCCTCAGTATCGGACACCCCCTCGTCCTCCTTGGCCTTTTGGTGATTCTCGCCTTCGTGATCGTGGGTTGGCGGATGGGGCTCTTTACGCTGCTCGGCTTCGGGTATATCCTCAATGCGGGCTTGTGGCCGGAAATGGTGCAAACCCTGAGCCTGGTGCTGACCGCCGAAATTTTCATCCTCCTGTTTGGCCTTCCGTTGGGAATTTGGGCCGGACGGAATGACCGGGTGCATACCATGCTCAGGCCTGTCCTTGATTTTTTGCAAACCCTTCCCGCCTTCGTTTACCTCATCCCTGCCGTCATGTTTTTTGGCATCGGCATGGTGCCGGGAGCGGTGGCAACCCTTATTTTTGCCATTGCTCCCTTGATTCGTCTGACCTCTCTGGGCATTCGGCAAGTTCCCAGGGACTTGGTGGAGGCCAGTGAGGCTTTCGGGGCAACGGAATTGCAGAAACTTTTCAAGGTTCAGCTGCCCGTCGCCCGAACGACCATCATGGCCGGGGTCAACCAGTCGATCATGCTCGGCCTTTCAATGGTCATCATCGCGGCGATGGCTGGCGCCCAGGGCCTCGGGCGGGAAGTGCTCGCGGCCATTCAGCGGGTTGATGTCGGAAACGGCTTTGTGGCCGGCTTGGCGGTCGTCATCCTGGCCATCTTCCTTGATCGGTTGACCGCAACCTTCGGGGAGAAAAAACAGACCAAAGCCTAGGTGTCTCCCCTGAAGTTCTAATAAACCCCGTTTCTCTCGTTGGCGGTTGTCTTTGGTAGGGCTTCCGCTTGCGGAATGCCGCCCCGGGAGCCCTATGCCTTTGATAATTTAAATTCTTTCAACTGAGACATGAAGGATAGAAAGCCCCGGGAAAAGCCATCCCGGATTTTTTTAGGAATTGTCCTATGGGGAAGAAAGCATTTATCATTACGGGTAATGATGAAAACCCGATTCTGGTTACCTCTTTCTTGCCTCCCTTTACTCGGCTCTTTTGCCTGTCTTCCGGCGGAATCGCCTATTCCCGATTGGCGCACGATGGCCGAGGAGCGCATCGAAGCACACCGCAAGGGGGATTTTACCCTGCCTAACGATGGCCCCGAAGGTGCCGTTAAGGTTTTCGTTGAACTGGACCGACATGAATTTGCCTTCGGTACGGCGTTGGCCAACCATGTCATGCGGGACGACCACCCAATGCGGGAGCCCTATCTCGATTTTGTCCGCACTTACTTCAATACGGTTGTTTCCGAGAATGAAATGAAGTGGTACACCATCGAGCCCGAACGCCACCTTCGGGATTACCGGACGGCGGAACGGTTCATGGATTTTGCCCGGGAAAACGATATGAAAGTGCGGGGACATACTCTCTTTTGGGCCAAGGAGCAATGGGTCGATGATTGGGTGAAGGAACTTTCTGACGAGGATTTGCGTTGGCATGTGAAGACGCATTTGGACAATACGGTCAACCGCTTCAAGGGAAGGATTTGGGCTTGGGATGTGAACAACGAAATGATTGCCGGCGATTTCTATAAGAGCCGTTTGGGCAGTGAAATTCGTGAGTACTTTTACCGCCGGGCCAAGGAGCTTGATCCGGAAGCCACGTATTTTGTCAACGACTACGCCATGCTGGCAGATAGTTCCTATGATACTCCCCGCTTTGCGGCGTACCTTGAGCAGATCCAGAACTTTCTGGACAATGGTGTTCCGGTCGGAGGAATCGGCATTCAGGAACACCAAGCGGCCCGCTTTACCGATACCGAGGATGGCCACCCCAGGTTGGACCCTTTTGTGATTTGGGATCGTTTGGATCGCCTGGCGGAATTTGGTTTACCGATACATATCACCGAGGTCAGTTTTCCGACCGAATGCCCGGATCGTCGGGCAGAGGAATTGGATATTTTCTTCCATGTTATGTTTGCCCATGAGGCAGTGGAGGCCATCCTCCTGTGGGGTTTCTGGCGCCGGGCTCATTTTCTCGGGGACAAGGCACCTTTGTTTGATGAGGATTTTGAAGTTCTACCCGCTGGGGAACGATTCATTCGCCTGATGGAAAAGGACTTTCACACAGAAAAAGAGATTTCTTTGGAAGGCAATGATGCCACCCGATTTCGCGGGTTTTACGGGGATTACTCCGTTCGTTGGCTAGACCAAGAGGGCGAGGTTCTGCAAGTGGACAAAGTTTCCTTCCGAAGGGAGTAGCAATTTTTGCCGGGACTTTCCTCTCGGAGGGGCTTTACGCCCCGATCCGGCCGTTCGTCGGAGGGACTTCACGTCCCGAACTGGTTTGTCGGAGGGGCTTTATGCCCCGATCCAGAGCGGGTTGAGTCGTCAAACTCTTTTCCAAATCGCTTGAGTCGGGGGATTAACCCCCTCCGACAATAGTTTCCTCGGCCGGATTAAGGCTTAATAGGCCCTTGGCCATTGGAGAAGTCGGTATTGAAACTCTCCCCGTGTGCCCCGCAAAGGAGGCATGATCAAAACGATTCCGCCGGAGGAAGCAAAGGAACGTCGGTTCAAAATCAGGCTGCTGCCGGAGGTGCTGCCTTGAAAGCGAATGTTGGTGTTGGGAAGAGGAGCGGAAAGGTAAGAGCTGGGGGATATCGGTGGAGCCGCATCGGATGCTTGCCAGGTCAGTTTCTCTGAGGTGAGATTGACCAGAAGAAAATGATTGGACGGTTGCTCTTTTCGGGGAGGCAAGGCCAGAAGATCGTTGGCCTTTCCATTGGTGTTTTGGAAGATGTAGACTATGGCGGTTGATTCTTCCGCAAAATCATCCGGGGTAATGCCCAGCATCCCCATCTCCAAATCTTCCTTCGATGAGTGGATACGTTCCCATTTGAGTATAAAGGAAGGCTTAGGGGCCGTTAGCTGGAGCCATTGGTTCTCGGGAAGAACCTCTAGGGCCTCACTTGTTTCCAAGCCCTCAAAAAGACCCACTTGGATCTCTTTCCGATACCAAGGCTGGTACAAAAATACGGAAAACGTAATTTCCCCGGGAGGATGATCCTCTTTTGAAAGAAGACCATCTGGCTCTGGGTTTTTTTCATCTCGCGACTCTTCGGCAAAATTTTCGTCTGTTCCAGTTCTGATATCATCCTCTTCCAGCACTGGAGAAGTTTTCATCTCCATTGTTAAGTCGGATGACGGTGGTGATTCCGGATCAGTCGTTTCAACTGGAGGTTCTACTCCTTTATGCTGGCAGGCACCAAGAATGAAAAGGAAAAGTAAGGAAAAAATAAATACGGTAAATCTTTGCATGGGGTAAGGTGGGGGAGGTCTTTCTATGTTTGGAGGAATGCTTATTCTTGCTCTTCTTCTTTGTCTTTTTCTGGTTCTTGAGGTTTTCGATCACGAACCAACCGGTACTGCGCTTCTGGTGATCCGGGTCGGAGGGGAGGTAATAGAAAAAATATCAGGCGCTCGTCTGCGGCCACGGTTAGACTTCCATCAAAAACGGTGCGGGTAGAACCTGCTCTCTGGGTGGTGAGTTGAACGCTTGCCCTGCGATTGATTTGGTAGGGTCCGTGAAGACCAAAATCGATGCGGCGACTACGTCGGTTCAGGAACTCTCCTTCCAAAATCATTTCGGTTCCGTTGAAAAGCATCACTTCTCCCCACGAAAAAGTATCCGGCGAATCCTCGATGCCGAGAACGGAGGGAGTTTGCGAACCAGACTGCGACAGAAAGATAAACAAGGGAAGCTCCCAGTTCTCAGTGATATCGACTTGATAGAGAACTTCGGCTTCAGGAGGATAGGGAAGTGGACCGTCTTCCTCTTGCCGAAGGGCATAAGCTTCCTCGGAAAAATCGTCGGGGAGCGTGTAAAACGTCACTATATTGGATTCCCAGAGATGGTATTCGGGTGAACGAAAGGTACTGTAGAATTTCAGTTCTTCCGGCATTTCGCCCGGGGAAGAAAAATAGATTCCCGCATAGGTGCGGTCACCAAATACCCGGAACGCATGAGGCCCTGGTCCCATCGGCGTTTCCTCAGCCTGACTATCGGTGCGGAGAACAGAAAAGATAAGACCGACGCCAAGTAAAAAGGAAAAAGATTTTTTCATAGCTCGTCTTTTTGTAACCATCTAAAGGATATAATTTGAAACTGGCGACCGGGACCCTCAGGGTCGGGCGCTTCGACCGATTCACCGGTTACCGTATCAGGTACCCGCTGCACCACCGCTTCACACCAGGCCCGCCCTTCCACCCGCCCATTGACAGGATTGGTGTAGTCTCCATAAGCCCGAATCACAAAAGTGTCGGAGCGTACATTGGTAATAGGGGCCAAGGCGGTCATCACGTCACTTTGCAAAAGAAAACCGGGCGTCATGGGCCACATCGGGCGAGTCCCATCGTTATTACTGGCCTGAAATCCATTAGACTCTTCACTGCGATCAATATCGTCAGCGCGGAAAAAATAAAGATCCTCCTGCGAAAACAGAGCGTGCTCCAATACGCTGACAGGCCGACTGGAGGGGATATCTTTTCCGCTCACGGAAAGACTGTCGAGAGGGTTAAGAAATTCTTCCATAGAGTAAAAGGGACGCCCTTCGGCCTGGGCAAAGGCACGAATATTATCTCGTAGGCTTTCGGCTATTTCCAGGCTGACATCAAAGCTCATTCCATCGCCTTCCCTCAGCGCATTCATTCCGCGACGGAAGAACTCGGCCCGCCGCTGGTCTCTTAAGCCACTGTGTCCACCCGTTTGTCGGACATTTCCAACGAAGTAGGTTTCTTCCAGCGTGTTCGCAAAGCGGGAAAAAACACCAAAACGGTCGTTGGAAATTTCACGCAGAGGAGAATTCGTATGAACAGTCCCGGAACGGGTACCATCGCTGCCACTCTCCCGATTGTAGAGGTTTAGATAGGAAAATTTTTCCAGCGATTCGGGATCTCCCGACCGCAAGACCGATCCCAAAAGAATGGATCGCCATGCTTGGGCCGAAGCACTGTTTACATTAAAATGACCGTTCACCAGATACTTGGCCGAATTCGGCAGCGAATCAGGATCTGTAGCATTTGTTCGGGTTGGGACGAGCCGGTGGTTCGGCGGTAAGCGGCTTCCATTGAAGGCGTACGAGTTCCCTTCTTCTTTTCCAGAAAGAAAATGATGATCAAAAACACGATTGAGTTCACCTCCCCAACTGTTGCCAATGGCCAGAGGCTCGCGGTTGGCAAACTGCAAGTGTTGCAAACTCCCAATCGAAAGGACCTGTTGCCCGGGTCGTTCAAAGAGGGGAATATCTTCCATCGGGCGCTTACCGGTGCCGCCCATCGTGCGGTCAAAAAGCCATTCTCTTCGGCGCACTGCAGTGGAAGTATGAAGCAGGGGATTGGGAACATTTACCGGAGTAAAGTAGGGGAGCGTAATGTCAGTTGCATCAGGGGTATAAGAGGGATTGGGGCTTCGCGGATCATTCAGGCGAAACCATTGCATCTTGGACCAAGGGTCATCGGCTTCATCGCCCGCCTCCCCCAGTCTGACTCTAAAGCCAAATTGCAGGGTATTATTTTCCCGGCCAAAAGCATTCTCGGAGGATTCAAATGACTCAAAGTTAATGGGATTGATTTGCACCAATGGGTCACCCGGGGTGTCTGAGGTCAGTAGCGAAAGAGATAAACTGGCCTCTTCTCCTTCCAACCCGAACTCGGGGTAGCGGGCAAAGGGGCTGGGATAGGATGCGTCTTCTATCGTTTGTTGCCAGATCCCATCATCGACTCGGTTGTTGTAAAACTGGGCTTGGCCTTCCTCGGTAGAGAGGCCTGCTCCGGAAGCATTGTTTGGCCCCACCCAGGAGTACACCCGGCCGGGCAACCAGCTGGCGGCATCATACCCGGGAAATTCGAAGTCCTCGGGAGGGAATTCCAAGCTGACCCGGTAAACTGACTCACCCGCACCATTGGTCGCATTGGTCATCGCTTCCTGAAGGTCAATCTCGATTTCCACATCATCGCCGCTGTCATCTTCATTCAGAGGAACATAAGGGATAACCATGGTTACTTCGGGCAACCCAGCGATATCCAGATATAAGTTGGCCGGGACCAAGGCGCTGGAATAGGGATTCCAGAGGGTCGCGTAAAACCGGCTTCGGACGATGATATCACTTCCGGAGTTCGCTTTGCGGAGCGTGAAAATCATATAGAATTCAGTCAGGACCGGACTTATAGAATCCCTTACCTCTCCTCCCGTGACCGGTGGACGAACATGATACCGACGGCGGAAATCTCCTCTCCTGGTTGGTTCGGTGCTAAAAGCGTTGATATCCAAGGTCCCCTCAAGATCAGCCGAGGGAAAGGATAAACTCTCTTGAACACTGGAAAAATCCAGAAATTGGCTGACTACAGTGGCTTCACTACTGCGGAAATACTCCTCCGGGTTGGTGCTTAGATCTACCTTTAATCCTCCATCGCTGGAAGGGTGGGGGTTGGCCAGAACACCTAGGCTGGTCGCGGTGAAGTGAGGAGAGCGCTCTTGCCAAAATTCTTCCGGCAAAGACTGGAACTCCTCATCCAATCCCCGCGCCTCGTCAAAGGAGGAAAGGTTGATCCAAGGCAGGTCATCCCAAGCCGGATTGTAGCCTCCCGAAAATTCTTCATTCGGAAAAATGGTTTCCAAATCAGGCCGCTTGGGAATCTTTTGCCCGATTCTTCGAACTTCGCTATTGGAAAACTCTTCTCCTTCTTCGGGCCATCCGCTGTCCAAAAGTTCGGACAATCTTTGGTTGAAGGTATCCGAAAGGCCCACACTGGCCTTTACGCCTTCATCGCCGACCCAGTAGGCATAGTGACCCACTACTCGTTCCTGGCCAGCTTGTCCGGGAAGGTTATTGGCATAAAGTGGTCTTTTCGGTGCCCAAATGGCACTAAGGGGAATAAGGTCTCCCTCGTTTTCCGGAGGATGAAGTAACCAGATTATTTGATCCGAAGTGTCGGGAGTGGGCAAATCATCAAAAGGAGTCACATACGAATCCGGATACGTGGATGCGGATAAGGGGCCGGAGGGCCTGGTCGTTCCCCGGAGATCAAATTCCTCATTTCCAGAAATCAGCCAAGCGGGCAAGCTGTTTTCGTTTCGGGTATCCCATACGCCGGTCAACCATGGGTTGGGCAAGTCCTCGGGATCATCAAACAGATCAGCCCTGGCCGTTACCCGTTGATCGGGACCACCGTATTTTTGTAATTCGGAGATGGCGATTTCTAATCCGTTTAGCGCGTTTTGACGGGCGATAGCCTGTTTTTCCGCCGTATTCAAAATCTGGGGCTCGACCCGCAGGAGGGCGGAGAGGGCGGTTACGATCAAAATAAGAAAGGCTAACAGAGAGACGACCAGGATGAGCGCGATACCTCTTCGGGATCGTTTTTGTTGGTTGGTGCCAAATGAATAGGGAAATGTCATAGCTCGGTTTTTGGATAAATGACCTTGCGGAAGGTTTGGCTTTCGCGGGAGAGGAGCTCTTCGCGGAATGTGGTTTCATCCGTATCCGAAGGAATCGCGATGCGGCCGGCCTCCAGATTCTCCAGGGCCTGCTCTCCCTCCGAGGAAAGAAAAGTTAGGCGGATAACGATTTCCCGCGGGAACTGCTCTTCGGGGAAAAACTCCACCGCGAAGGAAATGACTCTGGTGGCGATAATATCCCGGGTTACGAAGGGTTCGTCCTCTTCCTCCCCATCATAGTGGTCGTTTTCGATATCTCCTTTATCAATCAGTGCCCAAAAGCCTTCGGGCCAGAAAAAATCCACCGCGTTCTCCCGCCAGTCCATGGGGGTGAAAAGGGTGTCCGCCGCTGACATTTCAGTACGGACGAGTTGGAAAACCGCGGTGGTTCCTCCGCGATAAAGGGGTTGTTCAATGAGACGATACAGGACGGCCTGCGGTCCTGCTGAGGTGTTGCGGAAAAATCCGACCACCTGGTTTTCGCTGTCCGGAAAAGGTGAGGTGTTCGCGGTTGGTTCCCAGTCCTTTTCGTTTTGTGCTCCGAGGAAAATCCATTGGCGTCCATCGTTGCGCAGGAGAACAGACTGCATATCCTGATCCAGAATTTCAAGTGCTAGGCGGGCTTCTGAATTCAGGCTGAGTTGTCCTCCGGATTGCCGCCAGACCCGCAGAATGTCACTGGTCAGGGCCACCAGAATAACGCCGAGAGCCGCCGTGATCGTCGTCGCGATGAGAACCTCGATAATCGAAAACCCCCTTCGTGGCGATTCTGTGTCGTAAATCTTCATCGGCGCAAAGCGAGAACAAAGCCCCGACGATTCAGGGATGTTACATCCTCACCATTCTCATCCAGGGCAAATCCCTGTCGTCCTTCGGGGTCTCCGGGAAGAGGACCGGTCAGTTGCGAGGCGGGCCAGTACAAGGTCACTTGAAACTGGCGCAAGGTGTCGTCCGAAAAAAAAGGTTCCGGACTGCCATCTTCCCGCGGCGCGGGTTCAAGCTTCACCCCGTAGAAGCGATCCCGGAAATTGGTGAGGGGATCGGAAAGGTCGAAAGACGATCTCTGGAAGAGAAATTCCCCGCTTTGGTCCACAAAGAAGAGCAAAAATTCGTCGTCACTCCCCGGGCTCCAGTTGGTCCACCATTCCGGGTTTTTTTGCAGTTCGCCCCGGATCAGGGCGGGCAGTCGGGGAATATTGTCCGCTTCGGTCGTTTCTCGAACCGTTCGCAGAGTCGGACTCAGAAGGGCCACCACCGCCAGTACCATCACTCCGAAAATGCCTAGGGCAAGAACCACCTCAACGAGAGAGAAACCGCCTTGCGTGCATTCTGTTGGTTCCTTCCCCATGAAAATTCTCATTACTCCACCGGACGAAACAGACTGTAGGTACCCACCCGGCGGAGGATGATTCCCCGCGTCGAACGTTCATCGGCAAAAACAATCTCCTGAGCGCTTTGTCGGCGTCCTTCGCCCAGGATAATTTCTAAATCAGGGGGAGCGTTTTGCAATACCCCGGCTCCGTTATAGGCAAAGCTATACCAGCGTTCGATGTGTTCGTAACCCTCGACAATCAATTCTTCCGACGATACATTAGAGTAGCGGGCGACCCCATTCCAGTGGGCAAAGAGCGGGGCATTGTCGCCGTTGTTTTCCGGAACAAAAAAGACCTTATTGCCCAAGTGATGCCCACTGTTCACCGGGATCCATTCCCCCCCATCGTTCTGCCTAACGATGAGGAAAAAACTAAGCTTTTTCGGTCTTTTGCTCGCCACCGAGGGGTTCTCGGCCGCCACCAGGAGACGGGCCTCCGTCTGGTGCAAAATCGCCTGGCCCCGGGTTGCTTGCAAGAGTGAGGCTACGGTCCGTTGCGCCGCATCGAGTTGTTGTCCACCTCCCCCGCGGTTTGCCAGACCGATGCCACCAAGAAGGAGCACGATCAGTCCCATGACGACTAGGAGTTCTATCAGCGTAAAGGCTTTGGTGGGTGCGTGTCTCGGTTTCATAAGCAAAAGTTTTTACCAACTACGTATTTCAGGAAAACCGGCATTCGGATCTCCCACAGAATAAATCGCCACCCCGGTACGGATAAAATCCTGATCCAGATCGAGTCCGTCGAGGGCATCGGCGGAAATTTGGCCGTTATAGTCCGTATCAATGACGATGCGAATGTCGGGATTGCCAAAGGCATCCACAATTTGCCCGCTTTCGTTGAATTCCTTTTCCGAAAAATCGAAAAATTGATGGCGTTGAGGATTGGCCCCGGATTGATCAAAGAAACCACCATTGGCAACGGGATCACCATTCAGCATTCTACCGGTCAAACTTACCGAAAAGATTTCCCGGCGATTGGGAAATTCGTTCAGACGCACATGGTGGTCTCCGGACAGAGAACCACTCATTTCAGTGACGAACCGGAATGTCGGGTAATAGCCGTACGTCGACCGATACCCTTCCATGGCGGTGATGTATTGGGTGAATTGAGTTTTGGTTTGCGAAACCCGGGCGCGATTCTGTACCGCTGAAAATACGGGAAAACTGAGTGCCGCGAGAATCCCCAGAACCGCGACGACCACCAGTAACTCAACCAGGGTGAAGCCACGGACCGGGCAATTTTCGGATCGTCGAGAACTCGTCAATAGTGCTGGAGTAAACTCATTCATAAAAGACATTATCCCGATTTTCAGGGCTTTGGGGCTCGAAGGCCCCGGTTGCGGCGGGAGCTTCGTGCTCCCCAGAGCGCCCACGTGAATAGAGAATAAATTGTGGCGACGACCAATTGCTCAATGAAGGATCATACACATACACCCAATCGTGGCCCCAAGGGTCCTGGGCCGCGAATTCCCGGGCGTTTCCGTTTTCTTTGGTGAAATCCCCGAGATCCAGGAAACGCCGATCCGCAGGCTCCAAAGGTTCCCCGGTTGGCGAGCGTTCCCCGAGAAGGGTCTCAATGAGTTGGATTGCGGCTCCTTCGGTTTCAGGCGAGATCACCGGAAAATCCCCGTAATGATTGCGGTATTGTTCCAGCGCGATACCCAGCCGTTGGATTTCCGCCAAAGCCTGCGCCTCCCGGGCTCTTTCCGTACTCCGGGAGTAAGCCGCGAAGGATATTCCGGCCAGCACCGCAAGAACCCCCATAACCAGCAACAACTCGAACAACGAAAAAGCCTTCCGGGAAGGAAGGTTCCCGTGACAAAGAAATCGGTGTTGGAAGAGCGTAGCAGTCATCGGCGTATATCAGTCTTTAGAGCATAGAGCATTCCAAATGGAAAGGCGGACGTTCAGCTCCTTCGATATACCAAAGTACTCCGATCATGGCGAAAATTCCATCGCACAAAACCCTCTCTCCACAGATTTAACTCTCCCGTAACGCTCACCTTCCCAAAGCGGTGGCCGCCCTAAACAAAACAAAGAAGCCCGGGTTTTACGAAAAGTTAAATTATACTTTCCAGAGACGGGGAATCTAACGGGGAAAATCGACCGAAAACTCTCTTCTGGTCTGCCCCGGGGGAGAAAGGGGAGTGGTAATCCGGAGTTTGTTTTCCGAGAGGAGGGCACGAAGTTGTCCCAGACCAAAAGGATTTTGAGCCAAGGGGGATTCCTCCGACCCTTCGGCCCACCACTCTGCGAACGAATCTTCCGGTGATTCAGGAGGAAACTCCCGAAGGATTTCGATGGCCAGAAGAACATATTGCAGATGGGCTTTGGCGCTTTGTTCCCGTTCCAGTTCTCCCAAGGTGAATCGCGCGGGAATGAATAGGGAAATAAGAGAACCTTCCTTGTCCAGGGTCCGATAGGTGGACTGGATTCTCCCCACCGCGAAGGGTGACTCCAGGGCCAGGGAAGGTTCGGCGACCCGATAGAGATCGATCGCGTCTTCTTTCAAACGGCGGTATTGTCCGGTCCAGCGAAAAGCAAACCGGTGGCGGCGGGAAAGTTCACCCTGCCCAAGAGCTTCGGCGAAGTTCATGGCGGCGCCCGCGTAGTCGATCAGCATAACGTGAGGCAGGAAAGCCTCGGCGAAAATTAGCTTTTTACTCCGACCGTCCTGCCAGGCTTTTTGCAGGCTCTCTTCGATCTGGGAGAAGCCGGGCTCTTGCCGCAAAGCCGGAAGGTGTTCCGTCCAGAGGGCTAGATACGATTCCTGACGATTGGTTCGAAACCGGACGCCCATAGAGCTGAAGTCGGAGAGACCGGTGGAGACAAAATCGAATCCGGCCGCCCAAACCGTAATAGCCTCCGTTCCTCTTTCCTGTTCCCAAAGAACTTTTCCAAAACGTAGGCTTAGGTCCGCAATCTCCGTTGCCGAACGGAGATTGGCCAGGCCAAAATCCGGGAGAAGGGTGGGCTCCGCTGGATAGCTGGAAAAGAAAAACCAAGGCCCCCGGTCGGTAAAGTCAGGCAATTCATCAGCCAACCGGAGAAGTTCCTCTTCATTATCAAGAGCCCAGCCCACAAAGGCCTCCCAGTCCTCAGACTCCTCAAAACGTTGATATTCGTGAAGGGCGTCCAGCCCTTTTGTTTCCTCGGAAAACGAAAAGCGATTCCGAAAATCCCCGATACTCTCGCCGGTTTGCCCTTGCGTGGTGGAGCTTTTCCACGCCTCCCGGCGCTGATGCCAATGATCGTTATGGACCGGCATCCACGGATTGGTGGGAGCGTTGAAGACAACGGCATTCCAATCAGGTTGAGCCCGGTAAATACGGTATTCTTCCACCGCGACCCAGAGGCCCAACACGAGCAAAACCAGAACTACGCCAAGAAGAATCCTCGATACATAAAACCGCATACCAAAGCGCACGATTAACCCGCGCCGCGTAAGGAGCAAGGACATTTGTCCCAACCAGCGCATATGCGTCAACCTAAGGGCTTTGGATGAGACCGCATAGGCCGGGCTTTCAATCCTTGGGGTCCGACTTCACCAAGGTTTCTGCCTGTTGTTGGGGAGGTGACAATACAAGGAGCAAGGACATTCCTGTCCTTGAGAGTGGGAGGGATGGTGCATCCCCGGAAAACTCTCCCATCAATCAGGTTGCCTGATCGGCTCCCCAAGGACATGAATGTCCTTGCTCCTTATAAAAGCGCTTCGCTACGAGAGAGGGGGGCTAAATAGCCCGACCTCTATCTCTTAGGTTGACGCACATGCGCTCAACTTTTACTTTACTTTTCCCCTTGCTCTTCGTCTTCCTTGGAAGGATCGACTACAGGAAAAAACATATACGCTTCAAAAAGCTCCATGCCCACGTCTGCCAGACAGTCCTGCAATTCCAGAAGTTGCTCGTGCAGGCCGCGGCGGAAAATCTCCTCGGTACTGGTATAATTCAAATCCGCCTGGAGCTTGCCCGCCAAACGCTCAGCTTCGTTGGAGAAATAGCGATGCCGTTCTCCACTAATGCGGCGCAAGGATTCGCTGAGTTGCCGCAGACAGAAACTGATCGAGCGGGGAAATGTTTCCGAAAATATAAGGAAATCCGCAACGTTCCAAGGCTGTACATCGGCCCCATAGATGTGATGATAGGCCTCGAAGGCACTACACGAACGCAAAACCGCCATCCACTGCAAAGTATCCCGGGCTCCCCCCACATCCCGGGGACTGGGCAAGAGAATGTGATATTTCACATCTAAAATCCGGGTGGTTTGATCAGCCCTTTCCAAGTAACGTCCCACCTGAATAAACTCCCATCCTTCATCCCTTACCACCGTAGCGTCGCTGAGGCCTTGTAACAGGTGGGAACTCTGTTTGATCTGTTTATAAAATTCGTAGGGGCCCGAAGCCCAAATCCTTTTAATATTTTGGGCGCGAACAAAATGATAGAGCCGGTTTACTTCTTCCCATACCTCGGTGGAGATTTTATCACGGACCTGCCGGGCATTTTCCCGGGCCGCTAAAATACAGGATAGAATCGAGCCGGGATTCTCGCGGTTGAAGGTCAGAAAATCGGTAACCGAACCACTATCCGGCTTATCATACAAGCGGGCAAAAAGAGCCTCATCTCCAGTGCTTTTCACAATGGGCATCCAATGCGAAGCCATCCCGGAATCATTGAGATCCTCGGAATCAAGCAAAAGCTGTAAATTCACATCGACGATACGGGCAACATTCTCCGCTCTTTCAATGTAGCGGCTCATCCAATACAAACAATCGGCTACTCTGGATAATAAAATCATTCTTTTTTCCTTTCTTTATTCATCCCCATACAAGACCCATGTGTCTTTACTGCCTCCCCCTTGGGAGGAATTCACCACCAACGAGCCCTTGCGCAAGGCAACCCTGGTCAACCCTCCGGGCATGATTCGAATCTTATCGCCATAGAGAATATAGGGCCGCAAATCGATATGGCGGCCCTCAAAGTTCCCCTCACACATCGTTGGCGAGCGGGATAGTGAGAGCGTCGGTTGGGCAATAAAATTACGGGGATTCTCCTTAATCATGCGGGCGAATTTCTCTCGCTCCGCCGCCGTTGATTTGGGTCCGATCAACATACCATACCCCCCTGATTCATTCGCCGCTTTAACAACCAGGTCAGGCAAATTCTCCAAAATATGAGAACGCTCCTTATCGTCGGAGGCCAAAAAGGTGGGCACATTGGGAATGATCGCCTCCTCGCCCAGGTAATACTTGATCATATCGGGCACAAACCGGTAGGTCACTTTATCATCCGCGACTCCGGTACCGATGGAATTGGCCAACGTCACCTTACCCGCCCGCACGGCCCGCACCAGGCCGGGAACGCCCAAGAGGGAGTCGGAACGGAATACTTCCGGATCGAGAAAGTCGTCATCCAACCGACGGTAGAGAACATCGACTCGGGTCAAGCCCTTGGTGGTGCGCATGTACACGGTATCGTCCTCAACCACTAAATCACGTCCCTCGACCACCTCAATCCCCATCTGCTGAGCTAAGAAGCAATGCTCAAAATACGCACTGTTAAAAACCCCCGGCGTCAAAACCGCGCAAACCGGGCGTTCCCGCCCATCCGGGCTGACATACCGGAGCGTCGCCAACAAATCCTGCGAATACAAGTCCACCGGACGAACCCCGGCTTGGTGGAAAAAATTCGGAAAGGCCCGCTTCATGGCCAGGCGGTTTTCCAAGACATACGAAACCCCGGAAGGGCAGCGGCCATTGTCCTCCAGAACAAAATACTGCCCCTTGTCATCACGAATCAAATCGGTTCCGCAGATGTGAATGTAAATGTCTCTGGGAACCCGGCTCCCCATAAATTCCGGACGGAAATGGGAGGCTGTTTCAACCACCCACCGCGGAACTACCTTATCCTTTAAAATCTTCTGTTCGTGATACACATCATGCAGGAACAAATTTAAGGCGGTGATCCGCTGAGCCAACCCCTTTTCCAAATATTCCCACTCGCTCCGGGGAATGATCCGGGGAGAAAGATCGAAAGGAAAGATTCTCTCCGTTCCCTGCTCATCCCCATAAACCGTGAAAGTGATCCCCTGCCGCATAAAGGAGACATCCACCGCTTGGCGCTTCTGTTCAAACTCTTCCTCGCTAAGGTTGCAAAAGCGCTCGTACAACCTCCGGTAATGAGGACGAGGCTTACTCTTCCCGTCGAACATTTCGTCAAAAAAATCTCCTCTGTTGTAGTTCTCAAAAAACATCACTGACAACGCTAGCAAATTCTGGTCCATCGGCAAGCTGCCTTTTTTCGCAAAGATCATTTGCCAAAAAAAATTTCTTTTCATATAACTAACTCAGCCTCATCCCAACCATGGAAGAGATCCCTAATACCCCCATTCCTTCATTATCCGGTCAACTCTTGACTGATTATACCTTTGTTTCCACGAAATCCCTCTTTTTGGTGGTTAGCCGGGATGATAAAGAGAAAGCAAAGATCAAAGAGTCATTACGGAAAGCCTTTCCGCAATGTGGTATTCGTTTCCTCAAACCCCGGGCAAACTCTACCCTCGACGACTTGCCTCCC
Organism: Opitutales bacterium; assembly: GCA_020831535.1. Taxonomy (GTDB): domain Bacteria; phylum Verrucomicrobiota; class Verrucomicrobiia; order Opitutales; family T3Sed10-336; genus JAIUMY01. Next base: position 21,303 of record JAFIGF010000043.1, read on the forward strand.
TTCCCCCGGAAAGTGCCTACCTGCGTACTCTTTCTATCGCCCCTTCCCCTGGAATTCCGAAGCCGGGTATTACAGGAACTGCGACAGAGATTTTCAGGAGTGCCCTTGCTCTTTATCGGCGGTCGCAACCCTCCCAAGAGGATCTTCAAACCTTCCATCAGCGGCGTCGAGGATTGGCTCGAATATCCATTTCCCTCAGTGGAGGGCTTGCAAAAAACAATCCATCTTCTCCAGTCCCGTCAATACCGACACAACTACTTTAATCAGGAGATCGGCCTCTTTCATCTATTGGCCGACAATATTCCGGACAGGATTTATTTCAAGGATGCCCGAAGCCGTTTCGTCCGTATCAATACTGCGTTGGCCAAAGCTTTTGGCCTGAAAGATCCCAGTCAAGCGGTGGGAAAAACTGATTTTGATTTCTTTACCAAGGAACATGCCAAACCCGCTTTTGAGGATGAGAAAAAAATCCTGAGGACCGGAAAGCCCCTTCTCGCCACCATTGAAAAGGAAACCTATCCCGATGGACGAGTCGGTTGGGTGAATACCACCAAAATGCCCATTTTCAATACGGACCGGAAAGTCATTGGAACGATGGGGATTTCCCGCGATATTACCCACATCGTCCATATGGAAGAAAAGCTCGAAAGAGAGCACAATCTCCTCAAAGCCATCATCGATACCTTGCCTGATAAGATTTTCGTCAAAGATGAGAAAGGACATTACCTGATGAGTAACCCGGCCCATCTGAAGGCCAACAATCTGGAAAACGAGAAGGATGTGAAAGGCAAAACGGCGAAAGATTTGTTTCCGAAGAAAATTGCCGAAAAATTCCATGAAGATGACCTGACCCTTCTCCGCAAAGGGGTTCCACTCATCAATGTAGAAGAAAAGATTACCGATAACAAAGGCCGGGAAACCTGGAGTCTGACCAGTAAAGTCCCCTTTCGCGGAAAGGGCGAAACGGTCCGTGGGCTCGTCGGCATCAGTCGCGATATTACCGACCGTAAACATGCCGAACAGAAATTACTGGAAGCCAAAAAGGCTTTGGAGGAAAAAGAACAAAAACTCCGCAACGCACTCGATAACTTGCGTTCCATGCAAATGCAATTGATCGAGTCCGAGAAGTTAAAATCTCTTGGCCGAGTTGCCGCCGGAGTCGCACACGAGGTTAAAAATCCACTCGGTGTCCTCTCTATGGGCATGGAATATTTAAAGACGAAAATACCGGAGAATACACAACTTCAGGAAGTTTTCACCGACATGGCTGAGGCCATCGATAAAGCCAATCAAGTGATTCTGGAGATGTTGGATTTTGCCTCCCCCAAGGAATTGGATCTCGAACCCAATAATTTAAACCACATTATCGAAAAATCCCTTCTGCTTTTGCGCCATACCCTCCGCAAAGCCAATATCAAGGTCAGCAAATCCTTAGCCCAAAATCTTCCCCCGGTCAAAGTCGATCCGAATAAGATTGATCAGGTGTTTGTAAATATTATTATAAACTCCATGAATGCCATGCCTGACGGCGGAGCGCTGAAAATCAAAAGTTTTCGTCATCGTTTGACGGGAATTGGCTCCAATGTTGCCTCGGAGCGCCCCGGTTCCTTTCGCGTGGGTGACGAATTAGTCACGATCCAGTTTGAAGACACCGGGATAGGCATTCCCGAAGAGAAGATTGCTAAAGTATGTGAGCCTTTTTATACTTCTCAGCCCACCGGAAAAGGCACCGGATTAGGACTAAGTGTTTGCCGAAGTATTCTTGATCTTCACCATGCTATATTTACCATCGAGAATCGTTCGGAGGGTGGCGTTCGAGTCAGTATTTCCTTTCGTGCAACAACCCCCAAAAAACCAACCTGAAACCCCATGGAAAAATTAAAAATCCTCCTTGTAGACGACGAACCTGCGTTCACCCGAATGGTCAAACTCAATCTGGAAGAAACCGGACACTATGTGGTCAGAGTCGAAAACCAGAGCCCCAAGGCGGCGGTTGCAGCCCGACAATTCAAGCCTGACCTCATCTTCCTCGATATTGTCATGCCGGAAAAAGATGGCGGGGATGTGGCCGCCGAAATAAAAAATGATCCAAAACTGAAGTCGACCCCGATTGTTTATTTAACCGCCATGGTTTCCTCTTCGGAAAGTACCAAAGAGCCTTTTACCAGTGCCGGGGAACTCTTTCTTTCCAAACCGGTTACCGTCGAAAAACTGAATCGCTGCATCAAAAAAGTATTGAATCTTTGAGCCGCCTTACAATTCGTACCCCTCCGGGGCAATCATAACGACAAACTCTCCTTTGCGAAAAAGAGCACTGCTGGTTTCCAAGCGCTTTTTCATTTCTCCTAGTCTTAAGGTTATCACCGTCTCGTAAATCTTGGTAATCTCCTTGGCCACCGAAACCCACCGATCAGGCCCCAGTTCGGTACAGGCCTCACGAATAAATTTTTCGATCCGGTGATTGGACTCGTAGAGGCAAAGGGTTGAGCCAAAAGAACGGAATTCCTGGAAGAACTTCTGGCGCGCCGATTTTTTGGGGGGCAAGAACCCCCGAAAATAAAAGCTATCGGTCGGTAAACCGCTGATCGCCAGAGCAGAAACAAAAGCAGTTGGCCCGGGAATCACCTCCACCAGCAGATCCCGTCGTCGGCATTCCCTTACCAGACGAAACCCGGGATCGCTAATACCGGGCATCCCGGCGTCACTCAACAAGGCCACAACTTTTCCCGAAGCTATGGCATCGGCCCAAACCGTAGCTTGCGATTTCTCATTGTGCTCATGAAAGGGGATCATGGGCTTTTCAATCTGCAAGGGATCGGTCAGGCGCCGCGATACCCTGGTATCTTCACACAGTAAGACATCAGCCGCTTCCAGAGACTCTGCCCCGCGGGTGGAGAAATCTCCACGGTTTCCGATGGGTGTTCCAACGATGATTAATTTGCCCGCAGTTTCCACAAAGAAAAGGCCCGCTGATTTTCACCAGCGGGCCAAAGGTTTTCAGAATCCCATTACCGGCGCTTCGTCCTGCCAGGACGCCGGCCGACTCCAGGGAACAGAAGCCTCATCGGGATCGTGGGCCTGACAACCGCCCATGAGCATTCCAAATAAAAAGAGTCCGATAAGAATGAGTCGTTTCATAAAATAAACCAATCAGTCATCAGTCGAGCGAACGGAAGGCATCTCCCTGCTGAATGGACCGACTCAAAGTGCCAGGAAGCACTTGGGCAATAGCCAAGTTATCTCTGATTTCACTGACCTGAACCCGCGCAATCGCCCGGTCGCCACGAAAAACCGCATATTGAATGTTTTCCCGAACACCGGCTTGTGAACCCTTATCGAGAATTACAAAGGAAGATTCCGAGCCGACCGCAGAAACCAAACCACGAATGGGGCCTTCAGTGGTAACTGGATCCGGTTCGTCAGATTCCTCCGTATCGGCATCCATGTCATCCCAATCCATACCCGCTACCTCTTGCTCATCGCGGGCAGCTTCGGCTTCTTCAAGGTCTTCTTCAAGCGCCCTTACTTGCTGACGCAATCCCGCCAAGGTCCGCTCTTGCTCATCTTCCATGCGGGCGATTCGACGATCTAGCTCAGCGTTACGCTGATTCAATTCGTCTCTTTCGTCTTCCAACTGGGAAACTTCTCTACGGGCGTCCCGAAGATCTCCACGGGCTTCCTGCAAATCACGCTCCGTTTGCGCGAGATTTCTTTCCAAAACATCAATTTCGGCACGAGCATCTTCCAATGAACTTTGCAAGCCATCAGCCCGAGCCCGCTCAGTGTCACGGTCATCGGTCATCACCCGAAGATTTTCTTCAGATTCCTGAATCTGGCCACGGGTGGTAGCAATTTCGCCTTCAATTTCTTCATGGAAATCTTTGATCTGCATGAAGAGGACTACAGCCGCAATAGCTCCGGCTACAGCCAGAACACGTAAAATGAGTGAGGTAATGTTCATATCGTTTGGGTTTAGGGATTGGGATAGTGAAACTTATGTTGGGGAATTCTTTAAGACAACGAAAAAACCGGCTTATTTCAAGAGGATTTTCTGCCTTGATACTTATTTTCCCACCATTTGGCGGATTTCTCAACCTCTATTGCCTGATTGGCGGCCAGATGGCAAAGCAAGCGGTAAATGGTTTCCTCGTCCGCAGAGGAAAGCTTTTTGGCAATCTGCGCCACCGTTAAGGCTTCCTTCTGTGTTGACAAAAGAGTGCGTATTTCCTTTTTGCGTTGGAGGATCGAGGAGGCCGCTTTTTTACCAGCCTCCACTCCGGGCTGGTGGTAGGCATTGACATTTACCAAGCTGGCATAAAAACCTACAGCCCGCTCAAAAAGAGCGATCAAGGAACCAACCCCACCGCAATCAACCTGAGGCAAGGTAATGGTTAGGGAAGGCCGCCCATTTTCCGACAAAGCCTGACGGGTTCCCAAATAGAACCCATGGAGATAATCCCCGGAGGTCATCCCCTCCTCATCCACCGCAATGGAATCACCATTGCGATCAAGCAAGACTTCAATAAAAACCGCAAAGAAGTTAGGCACTCCTTCGCGAAGTTGTTGCACATAGGCGTGTTGATCGGTGGAACCTTTGTTTCCGTAGACCGCGATCCCCTGATGTACCACTTTGCCGTCCAAGTCCTTCTCCTTGCCGAGGGATTCCATTACCAACTGTTGCAGGTATTTGGAAAAAAGCTCCAAGCGATCCTTATAAGGCAGAATCACCATATCCTTCTCACCTTTGCCGTTGGTGGCGTGCAGCCAGGAAAACGCTAAGAGAGCAGCCGGATTATTCCCCAACTCGGACTCCCTGGTAAGATCGTCCATCGTCGCCGCTCCGGACAAGAAGGCCCGGATGTCGATACCTTGCAAAGCCGCTGGCAAGAGCCCCACCGGTCCGGTCTCCGAGGTTCTTCCACCCACCCAGTCCCACATGGGAAAAGTGGCCAGCCATTTCTCTTCCTTGGCCCGTTGGTGCAAAGCACTGTCTTCTCCAGTGATCGCCACGGCATGGGGGGCAAAAGCCAGCCCCGCCCGCTCGTAGGCCCGGGCCGCCTCCAGCATGCCATTGCGCGTCTCCGGAGTCCCTCCGGATTTGGAAATTACCAAAACCAACGTTCGCCCCAACTGCCCGTTCAAATGCCCCAAAACGCGATCCATTCCCTCCGGATCGGTATTATCGAAAAACCACGGGGTCAGCTTGTCTTTGTCATCGCGCCCCAAGGCCTGGCTGACAAACTGCGGCCCTAAGGCAGAACCACCAATCCCGATGACCAACAAATTGATAAAAGGACCTGACTCCCCACTCAATTCCGCACGGTGAACCTTCGATACAAAAGCTTCCATAGCCTCCAATGTGGATGCAATCGCCTGGGTAATTTCCTTGCTGGGTGCCCGCTCGGGGTTTCGTAGCCAATAATGCCCCACCATGCGCTCTTCATCCGGATTGGAAATCGCTCCAGCCTCCAATGCCTCCATCGCGCTGAAAGCCTTGCGCCAAGCCTTTTCCTGGGATTTCAAATAATTGTCCGGCAAGCCCATACGACTGACATCGAGGGCGAAGCCAGTGGACTCATCACGATAAAGAGTTGTGCGGAAGTTCTTCCAGTTTTCTGACATAATGGATTCTTTTCTGATAAGGTTAGTATTGAGCTTGATGAGTAAAGAGACGAACGTGACTTTTAAAAATGCCCGTCGGTTACGGCCCCCTTGGACGCAGAGCTAACCTGTTGAGCATACTTGGCGAGAACCCCTCGGCGTTCCTTCGGCGCAGGGGGAGTCCAAGCCTTGCGGCGAGCCTCCCACTCTTCTTCGGCCAGCAGAGCGTTGATCTCATTTTTATCGGCATCAATCTCAATTTTGTCCCCATCCTTGAGCAAACCGATGGGTCCTCCGACTACCCCTTCGGGGGTGATGTGGCCAACGACAAAGCCGTGACTCCCACCGGAAAAACGACCGTCTGTAATAAGCGCAACGTCCTTGCCCAGACCCTTGCCCATAACCGCCGCCGTCGGCGAGAGCATCTCCCGCATACCAGGGCCGCCCTTGGGGCCTTCATTGCGAATAACAATAACATGGCCCTTCTGCACCCGCCCATCAAGGATCGCTTTCATGGCTTCCTCCTCGGCCTCAAAAACAATCGCCTCCCCTTCAAAACGGAGACCTTCCTTACCGGAAATCTTGGCGACCCCGCCCTCCGGCGCCAAATTGCCGTATAGGATCCTCAGATGGCTGTCCTTTTTGATCGGACGCTCGATCGGATACACCACATCCTGATCCTCCGAATAAGGTTTCACCCCCTCCAAATTCTCGGCCAGGGTTTTGCCGGTAACGGTCAGGCAATCCCCGTGCAGGAGACCCGCGTCGAGGAGAATCCGTAACAAGGGAGGCAAGCCCCCGATCCGGGTAAAATGAGCCATGTTGTACTTTCCGGAAGGCTTCAAATCAGCCAAAACCGGCACCTTTTTGCCTATCCGGGTAAAATCGTCCAAGGTCAACTCAACCTCTGCGGCATGGGCCATGGCGATCAAATGCATCACCGCATTGGTCGACCCACCGAGGGCGATAACTACTGTAACCGCATTCTCAAAGGCTTTGCGGGTCATAATGTCACGGGGGCGAATCCCTTGTTCAATCAAATTCATCACCGCCCGCCCCGCATTCTCACAGTCCAGCGCCTTTTCCTTGGAAATCGCCAATTGCGCCGAACTGTTGGGCAACGACATGCCCATGGCCTCAATCGCCGACGCCATGGTGTTGGCCGTGTACATGCCTCCGCAGGAACCCGCCCCGGGAATGGCGCAAGACTCAATCGCCTTCAGCTCCTGATTGTCCATCTTCTTGTTGGCATGCGCCCCCACCGCCTCAAAAACCGAAACAATATCAACCGGCTTCTCTTTATGGATACCGGGAACGATAGTGCCCCCATACACGAAAACCGAAGGTCGGTTGAGACGAGCCATGGCAATCAGACATCCGGGCATATTTTTGTCACACCCCCCGATCGCCACCACACCGTCAAAGCCCTCGGCACCTGCAACCGTTTCCACCGAATCCGCGATGACCTCCCGGGAAACCAGCGAATAACGCATGCCCAATGTTCCCATGGAAATGCCATCAGACACCGTGATCGTTCCGAAAATAATCGCCTTGCCCCCATTGTCGTCAGCCCCCCGGGCCGAGTGCCGGGCGAGCTCGTCGATGTGCATATTGCACGGCGTGACCATGCTCCAGGTGGAGGCCACCCCGACCACCGGCTTCTGGAAATCCTCATCCGTAAAACCCACCGCGCGCAACATCGAGCGATTGGGGGTGCGATCCGGTCCATCCACCACTTGGGAGGAATATTGGCGTTTATTATCAGCGTTACTCATACAACAAAAGGGGTTTGCGGACTTCGGGAAGCCCTTGTTTCCATTAGGATAACGCCAATTTATTGACAATAAGCTCGCCGTGCGCAAGACCTTTTGCATGAGTTTCCATCTCCCAACGGTGATTAAGGCCCTGCTCTTCTCCTCTTCCGATGCCCTTTCGGTAAAGGAGATCCAAAAGGTTTTCACGCGTTTCCACGAGGAGAAGGAAAAAGAACAGGAACGCCGGGAAAGAGAAAAGGCCGGGAGTTCGGAACCGATTGAAGAAGCCGCGGAGGAAACCGCCGACCCCTGGCCGGAGGATGTTCCCTCTTTGATTACCTCCACCAATATCCGTGAAGCGGTGGAGACCCTGAGGAAATCCCTCCGGGAAGAGGACTCGGTCTATGATATTCACGAAACCCACGACGGCTACCGCATGGTCATCCGCCCGGAACACAGCCTTTGGGTCAAACTTCTCCGCAATGAACCAAGGGAAATTAAACTGAGCCAGGCCGCGCTGGAAACCCTGGCGGTCATTGCCTACCGTCAACCAGCGACCAAAGCCGAGATCGAAGCCATCAGAGGGGTCTCGGTGGATGGAGCGGTACAAAGGCTGCTCGAAAGAGACCTCATTTTGATCAAAGGTCGTGCCGATCTTCCCGGTCGACCGATACAGTATGGTACGACCGATCATTTTCTGGAATTCATTGGCCTGCAGAGCCTTGAAGAGCTCCCCTCCTCCGACGTCTTATCACCCCGGCAGGTCGACGAATGGATTGTCCGCGCCTCCAAACAAAGCGATATGTCGGATAAAGACATGGGCTTACCCGAGGAAAACGCTTCCAAAGCCTAACCTTTTCAAACTATTCTCAACCAATGTCCGACGAACTCACTCCGCACCGCGAGAAAATTGATGCCCTTGACCAGCAGTTGGTAAAACTTTTCAACGAACGCCTCGAATCGGCGGCCGCCATCGGCGAAATTAAAAAACAGCAGGGGGCTCCCATCTATGTGCCCGAACGCGAGGAAGAGGTCTTCCGCAAAGTTTGTCAGCACAACCAGGGAAAACTTCCCAACGCGGCCCTCCGCGCGATTTACCGGGAAATCATGTCCGCCGCTATCGCCCTGGAAAAGGAAACGATTATTGCCTTCCTCGGACCCGAGGCGACCTTTACCCACCAGGCCGCATTGAGAAAATTCGGCGTTTCCCTCCACTATAAAGCTCTCCCCTCGATCGCCGATGTCTTCCATCTGGTCGAAAGCGGCGAAGCAGACTACGGCGTCATCCCCATTGAAAATTCCACCGAAGGGGCGGTCTTCCACTCCCTTGATATGTTGGTCGATTCCGATTTGAAAATCGTCTCCCAGCTGTACCTGGAAATCAAACACGCACTTCTCACCGAACAAACCGACTTGAGCAAGATCCAGGAGGTTTACTCCAAGGACCAGGCCATTGGACAATGCCGCCACTGGCTGCAAACGAATTTGCCCCAGGCCCGCCTGGTGGACACCGCCAGCACCGCCCATGCGGTGCAACTGGTCAAAGACCGCCCCGAATGCGCAGCCATCGCCAGCACCCTTGCCGGAGAGATGCACGGGGTTCCCGTTTTACGGGAAAGCATTCAGGACAAATCCGATAACATCACCCGCTTTCTCATCGTCGGCAAACAACCCACCGCCCCCACCTCCACCGAATCCAAGACCAGCATTGTCATCTCCATCAACGACGAAGTCGGAGCCCTGCAAAAAGCCATCGCCCCCTTCAGTTCGCGGAAACTCAATCTCTGCAAAATTGAATCCCGCCCCAGTCGCAAACGCCCCTGGGACTACTACTTTTTTATCGATTTCATCGGCCACCACGACGAACCGAAGGTCCAGGAAGCCCTGCAAGACCTGCGCCGCATCTGCCCCCTCGTCAAATGGCTCGGCAGCTACCCCAACATTTCCTGAGCTAAGAATTCCTCCACCACCTGCGGCAGAACAGGCGTTTTTACCTAAACTCCATAACTGAGGAGTGGGAACTTATCGGTAAATTTCCCGTTTCCCTCCCCTAGCTTCAGGAGTATCTTTGTCGATCTCGATTACGAGGAGGATTACGATTAGGAGTTTCTGAGTCCCCCGCCCTCAATTCCTAATTCGTAATCTTAATCCTAATTCCTAATCCTAATCGGCTGACCTGCACCCCGTTTTCAAGGGACAGTCTCTTAACATATTGACACGAAATCTGCCCCCTTGGCCCCCGGCTCCCCCTCGTCCACCGAATGCGAGTCAACCGGCCCCAACACGGAAAACACCAGACAACAGAAGGTGTCCTTTTGCGCTCCTTCCAACGCCATCTGAAAAACGCCGCTACTTTGCTACCGTCCCCTTTCGCTAATTTCAAGGGTATCGATCTCGATTACGAGGAGGATTACGAATACGAGTACGATTAGGAGTTTCTG
>JAFIGF010000030.1 GCA_020831535.1 Opitutales bacterium
GGCCGGGGATGTGGGGGAGCGCAAGGTTGCGAAGGGAACGAGTCATAGTAGGATTTTGGGAGAAAAGGACCGCTTTGTCGAGGGGGAGGGAAAATTGTTTCGCCATGGATCTGTTGTCGCGGGCCATCGTTTTGGGTTGTCGAAACGAAGGTTTCCCATCTTTGTAGAGGGATGATTTCGAAAAAAATCCCTCATCTTTTTTACGGCGGAGACTATAATCCGGAGCAATGGCCGAGTGAGGTATGGGGCGAAGACATCCGCTTGATGCAGGAGGCGAAGGTGAACTTTGTTTCGGTGGGGATTTTCTCCTGGGCGCGCTTGCAGCCCAAGGAAGGGGTTTTTGATTTTGCCTGGTTGGACGAATTGCTGGACCTTTTGCACCAGGGAGGCATTGGTGTGAACCTGGCCACCGCGACCGCATCTCCCCCGGCCTGGTTGGTGCGGAAAGACCCGAAGGTTTTGCCTGAGGATCCGAATGGGCAAACCTATTATCCCGGTTCGCGGCAGCATTATTGTCCGAACAGTACAAGCTACCAAGAGTCGTCCCGGGCTTTGGTCAGAGCTTTGGCCGAACGCTATGGTCAGCACCCGGCCCTGGTGTCGTGGCACGTTAACAATGAATACGGGTGCCATTTTCCCGCCTGTTATTGCGACGTCTGTGCGGAAAATTTCCGGGACTGGTTGGCCCGTCGCTATGGGCGTATCGAGACGTTGAATGAAACTTGGGGAACAGCCTTTTGGAGTCAGGCCTACGGAGAGTGGGAGGAGATTTTTCCGCCGAGGAAAATGCCGACTCACCCGAATCCCACCCAGTTACTCGATTACCAGCGGTTTATGAACGAGTCTTTTCTTCGACTGTATAAAGGGGAGGTGGAGATTTTACGGGATGTGACGCCTGAGATGCCGGTGAACACCAATTTTATGGCAGGGCATAAGCCGTTGGATTATTTTGAGTGGGGTGCCTTGCAAGACTTCACGTCCCATGATGCCTACCCCGATCCCAAGCCCGGAGAGGAAGGCGAAATTGAAGGGGCGCTGGCCAATGACCTGACCCGTTCGTTCAATAAGTCGGTTCCTATGGTTTTGATGGAGCAGGTGTCCTCGCAGGTGAACTGGCGGGGAGTCAACACCTTGAAGGCCCCGGGGCAAATGCGATTGTGGAGTTTGCAGGCGGTGGCTCACGGGGCGGAGGGCGTCTTATTCTTTCAATGGCGAGCCAGTCGTGCCGGAGCAGAAAAATTTCACGGGGCGATGGTGCCTCATGTGGAACCTGCCAAGAGCCGGGTTTTTCAGGAAATCAAAGGACTGGGGGAGGATCTGTCGCGCTTGGATGATGTCCTTGATTCCCGGATACGCACCGAATGCGGCATCGTTTTGAGCTATGAAAACTGGTGGGCCCTGGAGGCAGGGTCCAAGCCACGGACGTTTTCGTATTTTTCTTTACTAAAGGAAAACTACACCTCTCTCTGGCGGGAAAATCTTCCGGTGGATTTTGTCGTTCCCGGAGAGGATTTGGCAAAGTATCGCCTTTTGGTTGTGCCTTCATTGTATCTCTTCCGGGACGAATGGGCGGAATGGCTGCGGGATTGGGTGCATGCTGGCGGAGTTTTGGTTGTTACGTTTTTCAGTGGGGTGGTGAACGAGAAGGAACATATTCATCTCGGAGGGTACGGTCGTCCCATTCGTGATCTCCTTGGCCTATGGGTTGAGGAATGGCAACCTTTGCACGATGACGAGCGGGTAGCCTTCCGTTTTGAGGAGAGCGCCCGCCGGGAGGAAGCGGTTTATTTCACCGAGAAAATTCATTTGGAAGGGGCACGTTCGATTGCGCGCTACACCGAAGGACCTTTCGAGGAATCCCCGGTGCTCACGGTAAATGACTTTGGGCAAGGGAAGGTTTTCTATCAGGGCGCACGCTTTTCGGCCGATCTTCAGCGCGAATGGTTGGGTAAACTCGCCGACGAGATCGGGGTCCAAGCCCCGTTGAAAGTTCCGGAGGGAGTTGAATTGACGGTTCGGACCAAAGGGGATCGGGAGTTTCTCTTTTGTCTGAATCATCAAAAAGAAACCGTCGCCTTTTCTCTGGGTCCTTTGCGGGGACGGGACTTGCTCACGGGTCAAGAAGTGGCGGAGAGCCTTTCCCTGCCGCCTTTTGGCGCCGCTGTGATTGAGAAGCAGGGAAATGAAGTGAAGAAAGAAGGTTGAAGACAATGATTTGCCTCGTCCGACTACTGTTCTAAGTAAATGCCGCCATTGAATAATGGATATCAATCGTTTCAACTGCGGGATTTTTATTCATCCTTCAGCTTCTCCCGCTTGGGCAGGAAAAGGGTGGCCAGGAGAATGACCATGACGGTTTGGATAATGAAAAAGGCGTATTCCTCCACCGGTATGTGGCCGAGGAAAGGGGTGCGCTCGGCCAGGGAGAGGAAAGGGTACCAAAGGGAGACGTCTTCCCCAAAGCCCCAGATTCCGAGATAGGCGGCATAGTTGTCCCAGGGCGTGGTGAACAGGAAGGCGATCAAACAGGTCAATAGAAGACAGACCCAGTGGCCGGTTTTCATTCGGCTGGAAGCGAAATGAAACAAGATCACCAGGACCGGCAGGGTGAAAATGAGATGGTATCCCCAGTACGTCATGGAGAAGGATAGTCCGGTTCAGGCTACATTCAATCCTGCTTGGTTGTTTTTTTGGCGGTCTTCTTTTTGGCGGTCTTCTTTGCGGCAACCTTCTTCGCGGTTTTCTTTTTCGGCGCCCGGGGAGGGAACTCAAAGCCGATTCCGCCGTCCTCTTTTAAGAGAAGGTGAGCGGAGAACAACCGTTTGGTGCGCTTGGAACGAAAGCCTTCGATCAGGCCGGTCTTGCCTTCGGTCAGAAGTTTTTTGACCTCCTCGGCCGGAAGAGTTTTGCCGAGCATGGTGCGGCTGAGGCGAAATCCTTTTTGTTTTTTGCCACTGCCCCTTTCGTAGCTTTCGGAGATGTAGGCGTTGGGTGTTTCGTGGATGGGAGAGTTGTCCAGGGGGAAGTTGCCGATGACGGGGAATTGCGAAAGGTCGAGGTCCTTCTCATCCTCACCGCCTTCGCCGGGGCCACGGTCGAAGAGGAATTTGACCTTCTTTTCCTCGGCATCAAATTGCAGCATGGCGCTGAAGGGTTTGCCGGCTTTGGACAAAAACCCGTCGATGGGACCAATCTTACCCTCATTCAGGATCTGTTGGACTTCCTCTTCCTTCATGCGGCGGTTGCCGATGACCTTGTACACGGTGATTTCGCCGTCCTGGGAGCGGTAGGAGCGAAAGTTCTCCAGCATCGGTTTGCGGTCGGTGGGGCTGATGATGGAGGATTCGGTGGCGTCTTCTTCCTTTTCCTCGTAGTTTTTGGTGCGTTCGACAATGGTCTTGGTCAGATCGACAATCTCCTTCATGAAGGTGTCGCGGGGGTACCCACCTTCCTCCATGCGACGGAGTTTGTATTCCCATTCTCCGGTCATACCGGGGTCGGTAAGGACATCGATTTTGATCTCGTGCAAAAAGCCTAGAAGGGTCTCCGCCTTGCCGGTGGGAACGATTTCGCGGCCTTGGCGTTCGAGGTATTTCTCGCGAATGAGGTGGTCGATGATACTGGCCCTGGTGGCGGGGGTGCCGAGACCTTTTTCCTTCATCGCCTCGGCCAATTCCTCGTCGTCGAGAAGTTTGCCCGCCCCCTCCATGGCGGAGAGCAGGGTAGCTTCGGTGTAGCGTGGGGGCGGTCTCGTTTGGTCCTCGGCCAGTTCGAGGGACACAATATCCGCCCGGGCGGGGTTGTTTCCATCCTCGGGAGTGATTGGGGGCAGGGTATCGGCCGGTTGTTCGGCGCGGGGACCCTTTTGATACACTTCCAGCCAACCTGCTTTGGCAAGAACCTTGCCTTCGGTCTTGAAAGAGTGCCCGGCGGCGACACTGATCCGGGTGGTGACATCAAATTCGGCCGAAGGATAAAAGACGGCGATAAAGCGGCGGGTAATCAGATCGTAAACCTTGGCCTCATCCGGATCGAGTTTGCGGGCGGGTGATTCGGTGGGGATGATGGCAAAGTGATCGCTGATCTTGGAATTGTCGAAGATGCGTTTGTTGGGGCGTATCCATTTGTTCTCGACTGCTTTGGCGGCCAGGGCTTTCCAGGGAGCGTCAAGATTGCCCAGGGTTCGGATGCAAACCTGCGGGTAGTCCTCCGGCAGAGCCCGGGAGTCGGTTCGCGGATAGGTAATCATTTTGTGCCGCTCGTAGAGCGCCTGGGCGATCCGCAGGGTTTTGCCTGCGGGCAAGCCGAAACGGCTGTTGGCTTCGCGTTGCAGCGTAGTTAAATCATAAAGACGCGGGGAGGCTTGGGTGGTGCGTTTTTTCTCCTCGGACACTTCGGCTTCCGGGGTCTCATGGACCTCGGCGAGGATTTTTTCCGCGGTCTGGCGATCCCAGAGGCGGTCGGCGCGGTTGTGCTCATCATCACCTTTTTTGAAATCCGGTTTTTGGTAAACCCCTTCGTATTGGCCGGAGGTGATGCCGAACTGGCCGACGATGCGGAAATAGGTCCGGGGCTCAAATTCCCGGATTTTCTTTTCCCGTTCCATCAGCATGGTCAGGGTCGGGGTTTGCACCCGCCCGACGGTGGCGACTTGTCCGGCTCGGGAGCCGAAGATGCGTTTGGTGACTGCGCGGGTCCCGTTGATCCCGACCAACCAGTCCGATTCCGAGCGGCACCGGGCGGCGTCCGCGAGAGGTTCCATTTCTTCCCCCGGGCGCAGCTTTTGAAAGGCCGAGCGGATGGCTGCGGGGGTCATGGAGGAGAGCCAAAGTCGTTTTACCGGCTTCTTATTGTTGGCCAGTTGGCAAAGGTAGGTAAAAATGAGTTCCCCCTCGCGACCGGCATCACAGGCGTTGATCACTTCTCCGACTTCCTTGTTTTTCAGGTGTTTTTTAAGTTCCTGAAACTTGCTCTTGGTCCTTTCAATGGGTTTGAGACCAAAGGATTCCGGAATGATCGGAAGGGATTCCATGCGCCAGTAGCTGAGCTTCTTGTCGATGTCTTCCGGCATTTCCAGCTCGACCAAATGCCCTAGGGCGGCAGCCACGAGGTACTGGTCGTTTTCGTAATAGTCGCCTTTTTTGGGGACTTTCCCCAGGGCGGAGGCGAGGTCGCGGGCAACGCTCGGTTTCTCGGCAATAACAAGAGTTTTCATTCGCAGTGGCGGTGGGGAGAGAGGAGGGGAGCGGTAGGCAAACTCAAAGTTTGCCCATCTCGCCGAGGATTTCGGTCAGTTGGTCCAGAAGACCGGAAATCGTTTCCTTTGTTTCATCCCCCATATTGGAGATGCGGAAGGTCTGCCCCTTGATTTTTCCATAGCCTCCGTCGATGACGCATTGATAGCGCGCCTTGAGGGTCTTGTTGAGAGCGGGCAAGTCGATGTCGCGGTCGTTGCGAACGCAGCAAAGGGAACGGGAACCGAATTCCTCGGGTGGGAGAAGGGTAAAGCCGTTTTGGCGGACCCAGCCGCGAACCAGTTCATTCAGCTCGTGGTGACGGGCATAACGGTTTTCGACTCCTTCGGCTTCGATGTCCTCGAGCTTGGAACGCAGACCATTGATGAGGGGAATGACCGGGGTGCTGGGAGTCATGCCCTTTTCGTGGTTTTTCTGAAATTCGTGAAAATCGAAGTAATATCCGCGGTCAGGCAGTTCCTTGGCCCGGTCCAGGGCCCGTTGGGAAACACTGATCAGGGAAAGACCCGGCGGTAGGGCCAGAGCTTTCTGGGAGCCGGTCAACATAACGTCGATGCCGAGTTCGTCCTTCTTGATCGGGAGGACGGAAAACGAGCTGACGGTATCGACCACGGAAATCACCTCGGGGAATTCGCGCACCACGGCCATGATCTCTTCAATCGGATTCATGGTCCCGGTCGAGGTCTCGTTGTGAATGAAGGTGATGACATCGTATTCGCCGGTACTCAGTTCCTTGCGAATATCCTCCGGGTCGAGGGGTGTGCCCCAGTCGTACTTCAAGGCGCCAGCGTCTTTGGCGCAGCGCTTGGAGACATCATTCCATTTGTCGGAAAAGGCACCGCTCATGCAGTTGAGTACCTTTTTGCGGCAGAGATTCCGCAAAGAGCCTTCCATGACGCCCCAGGCGCTGGAGGTGCTGATGTACACCGGGTCCTTGGTGTAGAAAAGTTTCTGCAAACCCGGTTGTACGGCGTTGTAGAGTTCGACAAAGTCGGGACTGCGGTGCCCGACCACGGGGGTGGTCATGGCGGCGTAAGTCTTGTCAGAGACGGCGACGGGGCCGGGGATGAATAATTTATAGCTCATATTGGTTTGGTGTTAAGTTAAAAGAGGGTTCTGTCAGTAATGTCAACAGAGGGTTGTTTTTCAACCGGTTGGGTTCGGTCTCGACGGGGAGAGTTCTTCCAGCCACTCGCGGGGGCGAAGATAATTCTTTTGCAGGTCTTCCTCGGGGGAGCCCGGTTCGGCCTGCCAGTCGTATTCCCAGCGGGCCATGGGGGGAAGGGACATGAGAATCGATTCCGTCCTTCCTCCCGACTGCAAGCCGAACAAAGTGCCGCGGTCATAGACCAGATTGAATTCCACATACCGTCCCCGGCGGTAGAGTTGGAAATTCCTTTCACCTCCCCGGTAGGGCGTGTTTTTCCGTTTTTGCAGGATCGGTTGGTAGGCGGGCATGAAATGGTTGCCGGCGTTTTTCCAGAAAGCCAGGGCGGTGGCGAAATCGGGTTGGTCCCAATCGTCGAAAAACAAGCCGCCGACGCCGCGGGTTTCGTTGCGGTGTTTAAGAAAAAAATAGTCATCGCACCACTTTTTCAGCTTGGGATAAAGGTCCTCGCCGAAGGGCTGGCAGGCTTCCCGGGCGGTCTGGTGCCAGTGTACGACATCCTCGGGGTAGGGGTAGTGCGGGGTGAGGTCGAAGCCTCCGCCAAACCACCAGCGGGCCGACTGATCGTCCTGGGCGGGGGCATAAAAAAACCGGAAATTGGCGTGGCTGGTGGGCGCGTGGGGGTTTTTCGGATGGACCACCAGGGAAACGCCCATGGCGTGGAAGGGGCGCCCCGCCAGTTCGGGGTGTCGGGCGGTGGCCGAGGGCGGTAGCTGGTTTCCGGTGACATGGGAAAAATTTACCCCGGCTTTTTCAAGGTGTCCCCGCGAGGCCAAAACCCGGGTGCGCCCGCCTCCACCGCCGGGTTTTTCCCATAAATCTTCCCGGAAATCGCCATAATCATCTTCCTCGCGTAAAGTATCGCACCACTGGTCCTGCAAGGAAAGAAGGTAAGGCTTTACTTCATCATAGGGTGTAGGGAGATCCAAATTCATGAGGTCTTGCGAGAAAGGTAGAGTTGACGGCGATCCTGGGGGCCGTCAACTCAGATCCATTCATGTGATCCCGGTAAATCAGGTAGTCGCCGGGATCGCTTCCGGTGAGGTGGGTTCGTAGCTGAGATTCGGGGACAACCATTTCTCGATGAAATCGAGGGACTCGCCTTTGCGCTTGGCGTATTCCTCGACCTGATCCTTGCCGATTTTGCCAACGTCAAAATAGCGGGCCTTGGGATGGGAGAAGTACAAACCGGAAACAGAACCGCCGGGATACATAGCGAAGTTCTCGGTCAGCTTCATACCGTTGCGTTTTTCCGCTTCGAGCCAATCGAAAAGCTTTTGTTTTTCGGTGTGGTCGGGGCAGGCCGGGTAGCCGGCGGCGGGGCGGATGCCCTGGTAACGTTCGCGGATGAGGTCTTCCTTTTCCAAATTCTCGTTTTCTCCGAAGCCCCAGGCCTTACGGATCTCGTGGTGCAAATACTCGGCACAGGCCTCGGCAAAACGGTCCCCGAGGACTTTGATCATGATCGAGGTGTAATCGTCATTTTTCTCCTCGTAGGTTTTGGCGATTTCGTCCACCTCAGGGCCCGAGGTGACGGCAAATCCACCGATGTAGTCCGCTTTGCCGGATTCCACGGGGGCGACAAAGTCCGCCAGGGCGTAGTTGGGAGAGCCTTTGCGCCGTTGGCTTTGCTGGCGGAGGGTGTAGTAGGTGGCGGCAACCTCCTTGCGGGATTCATCAGTGTAGCAAATGATGTCGTCGCCCTGGCTATTGGCCGGAAGAAATCCGGCGGCCAGCTTGAGGGTGAACCATTTTTCCGCGATAATTTTATCCAGCAGGGCGGTGCCCTCCTTGAAAAGTTCACGGGCTTGCTCGCCGACGACCTTGTCCTCGAGGATACGGGGATAGCGGCCGTGGAGTTCCCATGCCTGGAAGAACGGGGACCAGTCGAAGTAGTCGGCCACGGTCTGGAGATCGATGGAAAATTCCCTGACCCCGAGGAAAGACGGTTTGGGCGGGGTGTATTCCTCCCAATTCTCCTGAAAACGGTTTTCCCGTGCTTTTTCTATGGTCAGCAGCTTCCGCTCCTCCATACGTCCGTAGTGTTTATCACGGGCCGCTTGGTGAGCTTTTTCCAATTCCTCGACATAGGCCGCTTTGGCGGTGTCCGAATGAAGTTTGGAAACCACCCCGGTGACCCGGGAGGCGTCCAGAACATGAACCACGGGTTCCTTGTATTGGGTGGCGATTTTCACCGCGGTGTGCGCCGGGCTGGTGGTAGCCCCGCCAATGAGGAGTGGGGTTTCAAACCCTTGCCGCTGCATTTCCGAAGCGACATGCGCCATCTCGTCGAGCGAGGGGGTGATCAACCCGCTCAAACCAACAAAGTCCACCTTGTTTTCCTTGGCCTCCTTGAGGATCTTGTCACAGGGGACCATCACGCCGAGATCGATCACATCATAGCCGTTACAGGAGAGAACCACCGACACGATGTTCTTGCCGATGTCGTGGACATCGCCCTTCACCGTGGCGATGAGGAATTTGGCCTTGGGCTTGGTGTTCGGGTTTTTCTTTTTCTCCTCTTCCATGTAGGGGAGGAGGTGGGCGACCGCCTTTTTCATGACGCGGGCCGATTTGACCACCTGGGGGAGAAACATCTTGCCTGCGCCGAAAAGGTCTCCGACCACTTTCATGCCGTCCATGAGGGGGCCTTCAATGACCTCCAGCGGCTTATCCAAATCCTGACGGGCTTCCTCCACGTCCTCGGTGATATGGGTGACGATCCCTTTGACGAGGGCGTGGGTAATGCGTTCGTTGTACGTGCCCTTGCGCCATTCCTGGGTTTGCACTTCCTTCTTGGCCCCGGCTTTGACGGTATCGGCAAAGTCGATGAGAATCTCCGTGGCCTCGGGATGGCGGTTGAGGATGACATCCTCGACTTTGTCCCGCAATTCGGTCGGGATGTCGTCATAATTACCGAGCATTCCGGCGTTGACGATGGCCATGTCGAGGCCGTTTTTCACGGCATGGTACAGGAAGACCGCGTGCATGGCTTCGCGGACCGGGTTGTTTCCGCGGAAGGAAAAGGAGATATTACTCAGTCCCCCGCTGACCAGACAGCCCGGGCAGGCCTTTTTGATTTCCGGAATGGCTTCGATGAAGTCGACGGCATAGTTGTTATGCTCGTCCATCCCGGTGCCGACGGTTAAAATATTGGGGTCGAAAATGATGTCTTCCGGAGGAACCCCGGCTTCCTCGGTCAAAAGGTCGTAGGAGCGTTTGCAGATCCGGACCTTTTCATCCTTGGTGGCGGCCTGACCCTTTTCATCGAAGGCCATGACGACCATCGCCGCGCCGTAGCGGCGGATTTCCCGCGCTTGTTTAAGGAAGGATTCCTCTCCTTCCTTGAGACTGATGGAGTTGACGATGGATTTGCCCTGCAGGCATTTCAGCCCCTCCAGCAGAATGCCGAAACGGGAGCTGTCGATCATCACCGGAACCTTGGCAATATCCGGTTCGGAGGCGATGAGGTTGAGGAAGTGGCGCATCGACTCTTCCCCGTCGAGCAGGGCTTCGTCAAAGTTGATATCAATGATGTTGGCCCCGTTTTCGACCTGTTGCCGGGCGATGTTCAGGGCGGTGTCAAAGTCTCCCTTGATGACGAGCTTCTTAAAGCGGGGAGAGCCCGTAACATTGGTTCGTTCCCCGATATTCAAAAAGCCGGTGGTTTCAGTAATATTCAAGGGCTCCAAGCCGCTGTAGCGGGGGATGTGTTTGACCTCCGGGACTTTTCGCGGAGGGAGGTCCTTCATCGCTTCGGCGATGGCCCCGATATGTTCCGGCGTGGAACCACAACACCCACCGACAATATTGAGCCAGCCCTCTTTGGCAAAATCCGCCACCAGGGCGGCCATTTGCTCGGGGTTTTGGTCGTACCCGCCAAAGGCGTTGGGTAAGCCCGCGTTGGGGTAACAACTGATGTAGCAATCCGCCAGTCCGGACAGTTCCTGAATGTAGGGGCGCATTTCCTCGGCCCCCAGGGCACAGTTAATGCCGATGGCAAAAGGTTTGTAGGGGGCGATGGAGTTCCAAAAAGCCTCGACGGTCTGTCCGCTCAGCGTCCGGCCCGAGGCATCGGTAATGGTGACCGAGGAAATAACCGGCATGATTTCGCCGCGGGCTTCAAAAAGCTTGTCCAGCGCGTAGAGGGCCGCTTTCAAGTTGAGAGTGTCGAAGGTTGTCTCCGGCAGGAAGAGATCGACGCCCGCCTCCGCCAGGGCCTCGGCTTGTTCGTAGTAGGCGTCCACCAACTGGTCGAACGTAATGGCGCGGTAGGCCGGGTCGTTGACATCCGGCGACATGGAAGCGGTCCGGTTGGTGGGTCCGAGGGCTCCGGCAACGAAGACTTTTTCGCCGGGATTTTCCTTCATGAAAATCTCCGCGGCTTCCTTGGCCACCTTGACTGAGGCCTCATTCAGGCGGCACACCTCCTTTTCCAGGTGATAGTCGGCCTGGGAGATGCGGTTGGCGCTGAAGGTGTTGGTCTCAATGATGCGGGTTCCGGCCCGGATGAAATCCAAATGGATGTCGCGGATAATTTCCGGACGGGTGAGTGAGAGCATCTCATTGTTGCCCTTGAAGTCGCCCTCGTTTTCGGTGAAGAGTTCTCCGCGGAAATCTTCTTCGGTTAAGGTATATCCCTGGATCATTGTTCCCATTGCCCCGTCTAACAGGACAATGCGCTCCGCGAGGAGCTTTTCCAATTCCGGGAAAGCACTGCTTTTCTTTTTAACTGCCATAATCGTAAATCCAGTTTTTCAGAAAACCAACCTCTTGTCAAAGCCATATCAACATATCTGAATATCTTGATATGTTTTGCTTGTACCTAAAAAAAAGACCGCTTCGGCTGAAGCGGTCTTTTCCTTTTTCAAGGGAATGAAATCCCCCTGGTTGAATTAGTAGCGATCCCGGCGGAATGAACCACCTTCGCGGCGACCACCGCCGCCTCCGCCACCACCGCCGCCGCCGCTGCGGGGACGGAAACCTCCGCCACCACCACCGCCGCCGCCGGGGCGTCGTTCAGTCCTTTCACGGGCCTGGTTAACCTTTAAGGGGCGACCTTCAAAGTCAGCTCCATCCAATGCTTCGATGGCGTTATTCGCCTCATCCGCATCATCCATTGTTACGAAGGCAAATCCTTTGGATCGGCCAGTTTCAAAGTCGGTGATGATTTTCACATTACCAACTGTCCCGTGTTGAGCGAATGTATCGCGCAACCCGTCTTCACTTGTTTTGAAGGGCAAATTGCCCACATAGATGTCCATTGTATACTTTTCTACATGCCTCGTTGTGAGAAACCTGCAAGCCAGACACAACGAAGCGAAAAATCGGGATTGCCATGCACTCGGAACAATTTCCCGATTACACACCCAGACAATGATGGGCTTTTCGCCCTTGGCAAGGAAATTCGTTCCCCGGTGAAATTAATTTCGGCAAGGGAGTTGCCCCCAATCAGATTCCCTTGCGATTGCAGGTAGCGGATAGCAATTCCTTGGAAAAGTTCGATGGCTCGGAGTGCGACTTTTGGGCAAAGCACGGATTGATGAGGTTCCTGGACTGTTTGAGGTAGCATGGCCATTCTGGCGGTGCTTTCGGTATCGGAAAAAACGGGCTCGAAGCCTGTTCTACTTCTGGTTGCGACATTGCCGCCACTCCAAGTGTTTCCCATAAAAAAGGCGGCCTCGAAAGGCCGCCTTTGGGAGGGAGGGAAAGTTTTTATTTTCGCAGCTTGCGGCGAAGGAGAATCATCCCCAGGGCCCCGAGGCCGAAGAGGGCGGCGTAGGTGGAAGGTTCGGGAATGGCGGTGATGGACATGGCGTTCCAAGCACCTCGGCTCTCCCCTCCGATCGCAGAGAAGGTGATGGAAATATCCCCGTTGGAATCCGGGGAGATACCGTACCAACCTATCCAGCCTTCGTTGTTGGGACTCAAGTCAGCACCACTTGACCCACCGCCTTGGAGTTCAGTATCACCTCCTGTTCGAACCGTCCATTCGTAGGCGTTTTGGGTACTGTTGAAAATCAAATCGCTGTTATCATTTGGGTTGGCCCGGGCGTTTACCGGAGTAACCGGGTTGAGTCCACCTCCTGCGGTAAGAGAGACAAATCCGGGGTCTTCCCCCGCATTTCCGGCAGGTGCCTGGAAGGCGGCCGCTAATTCGATGTCGTAGGTGAGTGCGGTATTCAGACCACTTAAAGTGAGTGTTCCGGATTGGTTGTTCCCTTGGAAAAGTCGATCATCTAAAGCCTCGGAGACCGAGCCACTGGCCCAAGAGGGCACTTCGCTACGATCTGTCCAGCCTTCTTCATTGTCTGATGTTCGGAAAGTTCCTGAAAGAGTGGCTGTTGCGACATTGTTGTTGCCCGCAGTATCCTGCAATTGAACCGAGTCGGTGCCGGTAATACCACTATTCCAGTGGTTGCCGTTTCCGTCTGGCGAATTGGGTACTCCAGCATTGGTCCCGAAATCGATTAGCATGGTTTGTACCTGGCCATGTATCATTCCAGCCGGAAGAGCCAATAGGATTGTGATGGAAAAAGTTTTTACTATTTTCTTCATTTTAAGTGCCTTTTGCTGAGTTGCCTAGGGGTCGCGTGGAAAATTTTTACATTATGATAATACCATGTTGAAATGGCTTTGCCAATAATCTGAAACGAAAAAGAACTTTAGTTGAAGCGAAATTTCGTTAGTCGGGGGTTGGTTGGGGTTGTTTGCGTAGTCGGGGTGTTTCAACCCCCTATCCGTGGCGGGGATGCCATCGCGGAGTTGTGCGCGTCCCCGGCGTCGGGTTAAGGCGTTAGGGGTCAGGGGTAGCACAGCCATCTTGGCTGTGTTTGGCTGCCGGGGAAAACAGGCTGGAAGCCTGTTCTACTTCTTTATTTGTGTCTATTCGTGTTCATTCGTGGTTCAAAATAAACAACCGGGGTTCTCATCACCGCTTGGCGGGATTTCGCTGTGGCTCAACGAAGGCACGGAGGGTAGCCGAAAACGTAAGTCTTTGGATCGGGTGGACGGGGAAGTTCCCACGGCACAAAAAAGGCGGCCCCGGAGGGCCGCCTTTGGGAGGGAGGGAAAGTTTATTTTCGCATCTTGCGGCGAAGGAGAATCATCCCCAAGGCCCCGAGGCCGAAGATGGCGGCGTAGGTGGAAGGTTCGGGAATGGCGGTGATTTGCATGGCATTGATGGAGGCACGCGAATCGTCGGCGGCCGTCGCGAATTCGATGGTAATCGAATCAGAACCGTCGGGCGCAATGCTGGACCAAACTAACCATCCTTCAACGCTGAAATCTGAAGAGCTTGATTCCGGAAAGTCGTTTCCGTAATAGGCTGTACTCCATGCGGCCCACTGATCCACTTCAGAACTATCAACTCCTGGCGCATCATCGGCATCCGGATCGTTGCCCGTTAACAAGGTGCCATCTGAACCATTGAAGGCATTTACCACACCGTTTGCGTCCACAATGCGTAGATATCCGGGGGGATCTCCCGCGCTGTTAAAGTTTCCTTGTCCCGTGGTCGAGGTAGAGGAGGAAACCAGTTCAATATTGTAAACCAAGTTCGGGTTTAGCCCGCTAAGCGTAATGAAACCGGTACTGTTATTTCCAACGAAAAAACGGTCATTTAATTCATCCTGTCCAGAGGTTGCCCAACTGGGGCCTTCGAGCCGTCCTTGGAAGGCATCCGATTGTCCTGAGCCGCTCCAACCGTTCAGGCTTATTTGAACCCCGCTGGAAGCTCCTGTCGTGTCGATTAAGCTTACGTTAGAGGCGGAACTTGAACCGATCGTATTCCAGTTACCTCCTGGGTCCGAATTAACATCTTCAAAATCAACTAACACGGTTTGCTGACCGTAGGCCAATCCAGCAGTTAGTGTCAGAGAGAGAAGGAGAATTAGTTTTTTCATAGGGAACCTTAGAATTTACAGAATGATAATATCACACCCAAACTCCTCTAGCAATAACCTGAAACGAAAAAGAACTTTAGTTGAAGCGAAATTCGGCTTGCGTGATTTGCTCTATTGCGAGAGAATTTGACCATGCGATCGTTTTTGGGGCTCTTTTTTCGACGTAAGGAAACGGCGGGCAATGAGGCGGTTCTCCGGGAAATCATTCGGGGCGTGTATGATGAGGCGATGGCGATCGATTGCCCCTTTTTTCTCCAACAGGTGCAGGATATCGAAAGGGCGAGCCGGGGATTGGGGCTGATGGGGTTAGCGGGTTCGGAACGGCAGGCGAAGCAATGGCGGGAGCTGTCGATCCCTCTGATCAATTTTTCCAATACCCAGGGAGTGGTTGAGGGTATGGCCAACGTGCTTAGCGATGATACCTCCGTGGGGCGGCTGGCCGCAGAGCATCTGATCGAACGCGGATACCGTCATTTTCTTTTTGTCGGGGATACCGGAAAGCAATGGAGCGTTGAGCGTTTGAGGGGTTTCGTTGGTCAGGTGGAGGCACACGGTTTTCCGGTTGAGGTCGTAGAGACGGACCCTGCCAGTCGCCAAACGGAACCTTCCCCGGAGGCCTATGCCAAGGCTTTATGGGAGGAGGTGGAACCGCATCTGCGGAAATGCCCGCTGGCCACCGGGGTCTTTGTCGCGAACGATTGGCTGGCCTGGCCGATTTGGCTGGAATTAGAGGAGCGCTACCCGGAGCGGGCGTTCACGACCGGCCTATTGGGGGTGGACAATTTGCATGATCGCCTGTTTGACCCGCGGCGGACGCTGGGTTTGTCCTCGATCCTGCCGGGGTTTCGCCAGATGGGGGCGAAGGGGTTGCGGATTCTGGTTAAGGCGGTGCAAGAGGGGAGGGATCCGGCGGGACTTCTTTTGCGGATTCCGCCGCAAAAGATTTTTGCCCGGGCCTCCACCGCGGGCCAGGCTTGTGAGGATTCGGTGGTGTCCCAGGTCGTGCGGGAGCTTTGGACGGGATTGCGGAGAGGAAAGGAAACCCCGATTGCCCATCTGGCCAAACAAAAGGGGATGAGTTTGCGGAGCATGGAGATGCGCTTTGAGGAACACCTGGGGCAGTCCGCCCGCGATTTGGTGGCGGGGATGCGAATCCAGTTGGGCAAGGAATTGATGCGCCAAACGACCTGGCCCATCGCCCGGATCTCCGAGCATTGCGGGTATGCAAACACCACCACGTTTTCCACGTTTTTCAAAAAGAAAGAAGGGTGCAGCCCAAGGGAATGGAGGGGAAGGGAAGGAAAAGGGATGAGGGGTGAAGGTTGAGGGATGAGGAAAACAGCCGGGGAAATAAAGTAGCTGCGGTCTTTAGCCGCAGTTCGATGGGGGGGGGCGGGGGGGGGGGGGCCGCCCCCCCCCGGCCGCCGCCGCC
>JAFIGF010000056.1 GCA_020831535.1 Opitutales bacterium
ATTTGGAAAAATCGTTTCATCTTTCTTGTAGGGCTTGCGCTTGCGCAATGCCGTCGCGGGGAAAACAAGCGAAGGGTTTCAAAGGGGTAACGCCCCTTTCCGTTGGCCGGCGGAAATCTCTCGCCAGAACGTAAGCCTTCCTGGGCGTCGCTTCGCAAGCGAAGGCCCTACAGAAGCTACCTTCCGCAACGGGAATTGGTGGTTCTTTGGGCTGTTTATTAGCGTTTCATCAGCGTACATTAGCGGTCTCCGGCTTTGCCGGAAAAAGCGAAGGAGAAGAAAATAGACGGGAACCACGAATAGACACGAATGAACACGAATTTGGAAAATTCGTTTCATCTTTCCTGTAGGGCTTGCGCTTGCGCAATGCCGTCGCGGGGAAAACAAGCGAAGGGTTTCAAAGGGGGTAACGCCGCAGCAGGCTGCGGCTGGAGAAAGCGGCAAGGGGCTTGCCGCAGTCCAAGGTGCCTACGGCACGAGAAAATCAAGGAACCGACGACCCGAGATCGGAGAGATCACCGATCCTCTCCAACCCTTGCTACGCGAAAGTCCCTTCCTTTCGTCTCAAGGAAACGAATACGATTGAAGCTCCGAAGAACTTTTTCCGGGGACACCGCTTTGGGTCCACTCGATCTTCACAACCCCGATGCCACGGGCCAGCCAATAGGTCATCAATTGAACTGACTTATCAAACTCGTCATAGATGACCTTTTCAATACGCAAACAATCTTCGAAACGACCAGCCGGAACTTGCACGGTTTCATAACCTCCGAAAACAAATCCTCTCGTTACCTTCCCACGGGATGGTTCGTCAACCCAATCCCCATCCGAATCCTGCTCTCCGGAAAGCACCTCAAAGGAGTGCGTTTCCACCGAGTCTTTTGACAAGGACCGTGGTAAAAAAACCATAGCCGGCTCATAGGTCAAAACCCATCCATCAAAATCAAACCAAGGGGACAGCAGCCCCTCAGGCCCAAGGCGCCAGACTGACTCAATCATTTCCACCGACTCCTCTTCCCCGGAAAAGCGTTCGGAGAGCATGGCATACTCGATCGTTTCTTCGGTTTTCTCGACCGAGACAATCCTCTCCTCAATCCTCGCATGGCCTGTCTCGGGATCATTTTCGGTGTAAACCCACTCTACCCCCTCGGCAATCGGGGAAATATACTCACTGAGATCGATACCCTCACCGGCTCCTTCGTCGGGCTTCCGGGGCTGCCAGTTCATGTTTATGAACACCCCGTCGTGCTCGAAGGTCAGACCGAAGCGCACATCGCCCTCCATGACCCTTGCCGCCGACGGCGTCGCCACCGGATCGAGCAAGGAACCGACCGCCGTTGACCGCATGACCCGGTTCTCCTCATCCCACTGATAATCCCCGCCCAGCGAACAACGCAGAGTCCGCCCAAAGAACTTTTCATACCGCGCCAAGGCATCCTCTTCGGGATACTTTTTCTGCCACTCGGTGAGCAAGGGGAGATCCTGCCAAGGGCCGAGTCGCTCCCGATTCGGCCTCTCGGCCAGCGACATCCGCGTTAAAAACTGAATGCCCGGACCACTCAAATAGGTTTTCAGCTGATCGCCGGAAACTCCCCTTTCAGGGTGGTACTCCCGATCAAGGTTTCTCAATTCCTCCTGAATCACCGACTCATTCAAACTGATCAGCAGGGCCTTCGAAGTCGCCGCATAGTAAATACTGAGAGAGAACATCATGCCTCCCGTGGACGCCACCTGGACATAGGATTTCCCTTCGTAGGTTTTGGTTTTCCACTCCAGCAGCCCCGGCGCCGCACTCTCGGAGAGACTACGCAGGGAAGTCAGAAAAATTGCCAGACTGACCGGATCACGCGATTCCACCCGGGCCCCCACCGGAAGCATGAAAACGGTCTCGAAATCATCGAACCACCGAAACGGATTTTCCTGCTCGGCCAGTACGCGCACCAAAGGCTTATCTTTGACAAAAACGGTGAGCGAATCGCCAACCCACCGCACCATGGGATCGGCCGCATCCGGAACAAAGGCGGCCACCTGCCCCCGAAAAGACCGAAAGCCCTGACTCTCCCGATCAATCGCGAAGGAGACATTCAGAAAATCATCCCCGCGATACCCCCCGGTACCCTCCGCCAATTGACCTCCACGGGTAAAATTGATCAACGTCCGGTACTCACTGGTAGCGGTCAGGGGAATGACCGCCAACTGACTTTCAAAACCTTCCCCCTGGCGGAGAACCTGCCAGCCAATGGGATCAAAAAACATGGTCCACTGGCGGGAATAGCGACCTCTCCAGCGTTGGTAAAACCGCTGCTCGGTCTCGGTCACCTTTTCCAATCCCAACTCCCCCACCGGCGTAAGAAACAAAGGGTTCCCGTACAGCGGGCTCCGAAGCATGCCGTTTACCCGATCCACTTCTCCCAACAAAAAGTCTTTCTCCACCGAAGCCTCCGGGTCATCCATCCAACCCGCCGTCTTTCTTTCCATGCGCGCCAAAGCATGTATTTGCCGCATACCCCCGATGCGCCACTCGGGGCTGCACCAGCGGCGGATGGTGTCATCCGTGAGCATCACGAAAACCACCTCCTCCGCGGACTTACTCATTTCCTGGCGGAAATAATGATACTCCTCTTCCTCCGAAAGGGCGACCAACTCGCCTTCCCGAACGGCTTGGAGCTGCCTCAGCTGCCGCGGTGAGTTCGCCACCATCACGGTGGTCTCATCCAGCAAAACAAAATAAGCCGACACTCTCCGGTCCCCGGAGCGAAACACGCCCACGGGAAGGCCACCCATTGTTTCGGACCAGGCCGCAGCCTCCTCTTCCGACTGCCTTTGCTCCTCTTCCGCCAGCCCGGCCCGCACCGTCTCACCGTGGTCTTGTAAACGGTCGAACAAAGTTTCCGCCGCGGGACTTTGCACCAACAAGGCCACATCCGTGCCCATCAGGAAATGCCAGTCCCCACCGGTCACCGCCATTTCGATTTCCGGCCCGTCTTCCTCTTCCAACAAAATTTCCCGCCAGGCCTCCAGCCCCATTTGCGCCAAATAGAAATCCAATCGTTCCCGCACCTCGGAAACCAACGGGTTCCAGTCAAGAAAGCTCGCCGATTCGTTGGTCAGCCCATGATGCGCCAGCTGAACGGCGGCCCGATTCGGGAAATACACAAAGTGCTGATCCGCCGTCACCCAGGACGCCAAGCCATCCAAAGCAGGCTTTTCCCCTTCCATAAGTGGCCCCCAGTCGATGGCCTCAATGGTGATCCCCCGGATGTCGGCGAGATCAACCGTCGCCTCCAGATCCTCTTCCCCCCGCTCCCAAAGGGTTTCATTCAGGGCCAAATTCTCGGCAATCGCCCGTCCCCCGGAGAAAAGCGCCAGGGGCTCGGTATTTTGCCGCCCCCACCGTGGCCGACTCTGAACCCCATCCGGAACCAGGCCTCGCTCCTCCTCGGGCATCGCCCGCAAAGCCTCCTCCGCCTGGCGGGCCTGCTCGGCAAACCACACCTGGCCGGTAAAGGGCAATTCCGCCAAACGCAAATAATGAAACATCTGGCCCCGCAGAAAATCCGCCTCCGTCCCTACGGTCTCGTCGGGAAAGTACAGGGCATAACGCTGCATCTCTTCCTCCCCGCGCCGCACCAATAGCTCTGCCTCACGCGGGGCCTCCGCCGACGAAAACCGCACCGCCATCCGCAATTGCCGCAATTGCCGGGGCAGGAAAAAATTTTCCTCGGGAACGAGAAAGCCGTAATACGCCTCCGCCCCCTCGTCGGCAAACCGCAAGGTCAGCCAATCGGTTTCCCAATTCAACCTCTCCTCCAGATCCGGTCGCTCCCCCGCCCACTCCACCTCCGCCGGGGTGGCAAAATAAACCTCCCCTTTTGCCACCAGCCCAAGAAAAACAAACCACGAAACGGAAAAGTAAAAGAATAATTTCATTCACTCAAAATAACAACATGTCCCGGCCTTTCAACAACCGATTTTTGCCAACAATTCACTTCCTCCATGACACAACCATGGATGCTCTTTACTATATGACCCAAATCATTTCGCGGCGTCGTACCACATGACTAACGGGAAGATGGTCCCGCCCATTTTATTCAATGCCCATTGCCTCTAGATTTTTATTGATCCGGTTTCGCAGAAGTTGCCGTTCAACATCACTTGTTCCTACCCTCACGATATCGTCCATGGCCGCCAAAATTTGATCAATGTGAGTTTGATACTTAGTTGCTTGGGGATCATCCGCAGGATTTTCACCCAGCTTTTCTCTGAAGTCCGAAAACTTTTCTTTCAATTCCCGGTAAGGCCTTGGGTTGCCTCTAAACCATTTCAGAAAAAAATCCTCTCCATCGCCTCTCTTTCTAATATAATCAAACAAATCCGTTCCCTTCATCGTCAATTCGTTCCGCACTACCGGTCTCGGGTCGTGCCAAGTCGAACTCGCAGTGGTTGAATGACCCCTTCGGATTTCCAACCCAGGAAAAGCGGTCGTTAAAATTTCTCGGTATTCGCTGGCCGCGCTTTCTCTCCGGCGGTGCCAAGTTTCCCTTTCCCGGCGAAAGTTTCGCCAAGCTCTTCGGCTCGAACCCGTATACACAGGCCGGGGCTCCGAAAAATAGTCTGTAAAAGGGGGTAAATCGTTTTCTCGTATTCTGATACCTTCTTCCAAAGACTTTACAAAATTATCCCGCAAATCGTCAGGAGTAGTCAGTTGGCTACCTATCTCCCTCTGCCATTTTTCAACCT
The DNA here is from genome assembly GCA_020831535.1 of Opitutales bacterium. Taxonomy (GTDB): domain Bacteria; phylum Verrucomicrobiota; class Verrucomicrobiia; order Opitutales; family T3Sed10-336; genus JAIUMY01. The sequence continues at coordinate 4,741 of JAFIGF010000056.1, forward strand.
TCGCAATGGTTTCTTCGCTAAATCGAGATAGGGGTACCGGAAAAACATCCCTACTCCTTGTTTGAATACGAACTGTTTCCCCGTCAAAGGACAGGATCCTCGCCTCCAACTCACGCCCGTCATTGCTTTCCAAGCTTCTCCAATCTCCAGCAGCGAGCTGAAGGTGAAAAAGAACAACAAAAAACATAACAAGCCATAACTTCATACGTAGAGTAAACCCTTAATTAAAAATACATTCAAGAAAAAATAATTTATTGAAAGGCAAAACGTCGTATAAATTCTGCCTGGACAAGAAGGGACAAGGAACAAGTTAGCAGAACCCATTTCTACAAGGACTTCCCTACTATTATCAAACACAAGCAATCCCTATGTTTAAAAAACCCTTACTCGCAACCCTCGCCCTGAGCTGGTTGGCCGCTGGAGCCTATTCCCATGTGGATCCGGTCTCCATTGTCGACGACGATGGCACCGTCCGCATCAATCAATTTGAGGTGGACGAAAAATACCAGAACCCCACCACCGACGAAATCGAAGCCAGATTCCGGGAATTTTATAATGAAATTCTTTACAAGGAAACCCGTAGTGACGACGGTTCCTTCGGCAGCGTCCGAGGCAACCGCTATGCGGAGAATGAGAAGCGCTCCTACCCGAGTGCCAAAATGCATGTTCTGGCGGGCAACGTCGAAACCGGCATGGACTTTCTCCAGGCCGAGGACCAGCCACAAAACCCGCGCGACAATGTCCACACCAAGGGAATCGACTTGTATTGGGCCTTCACCTTGAAGGGGCAGGTCCGCAAGTACTTCCAGTTTGGTCACCTTATGGAAGAGGACTATTTCGAACGCATGACCGAGGCCATTAACCTTTGGACCGAATCCCACCCGCGTTTCACCCCCCATCCGGAATACGGAAGCTACGACCCTGACGCCCAAGGCTGGGGACCCAACCGTTTCGGTCACCGCCAGGTCGATGGACGCCGTACGGATAACATGTATGCCATGTCCACCGGCTCCATCTATTTGTTTGCCGAAGCCAGCGGGAACGAAGAAACCCGCAAGCGAGCGAAAAGCGAGATTCTGGGGTACGTCTGGGCCCTCTACAACATCGGACACGGCGAGTGGGATAGTATTGCCTACCACTCCCATATTGTAGCCCCATTCCTGAATATTTATGACTTTGCCGAGGACCCGGAAGTGAAAATGGCCGCCAAGCTGGCGTTGGATCATTTCTTCACTTCCGCGGCGCTCAAGTGGGAACGTGCCACCTTCCTCGGAGCTTCCAAACGCGACTATGGAGGCGGAAGCTACCACCAAATGGGCAATGGGTTTACCCACTTCTTCAATCTCTATTTTCAGGATTCGGATGAGGTTCATTTCGAACCCGATCAGGTTCATGCCATGACCAGCAAATACCGCCCGCCTCCAGCGGTTCGCGCCTTGGCGGCCAGGGAGTTTGACCGTCCGGTCGAAATCCTTGCCACCAAACCTCAGTACGAAAATTGGCAAGAAGGCCGAAGTGACCGTCCCCGCAATTTTGAAACCATCTACATCGGTAATCATGGCGGTATCGGCAGCACCCTGGATCCGGGAGGGAACGGCGATTTGGCTCCCTTCCGTTCCATTCTTCACTCCGGCGATGAAGGCACCGAAGTCTTTGCCCTCTCACCGGACCGCGTCATGAATCGAAAATTCCGTGGCTCGCAAACCGCCCAATACAAAAACCTGGTGGTTTGGATGAGCGATGAACGGGATCGCCCATGGCACCTGTACCGGACCGAAGGTACCAAAGTCGAAAAAGTGGACGATATCACCTTTATCAAAAGTGATCGTTCCTGGCTAGCCCTCCGCACGCACGGAGTCGGAGACTTTGAGGAGCATGAGCCCACAGATCGCCGGAATCTACGCAACCCGTCGGCACAATGGTGGACCGCTGAACACGAAGCGGATTGGAACTTTATCAGCGTGGAATACGCCGAGGAAGGCGACTTCGATTCCTTTGCCGATTTCCGCAAGGCGGTGTTGGAGCAAGGCAATATCGAGGTTGACGCCGAAAACCGCCAAGTCGTTTTGACCGGAGCCAATGGCCGGGTGCTGGAAACTCACTACAATAGCGAGAATGATCTGCCGGTCCTCCTTCGTGACGGCGAGGCCCGCGACTGGGACGATCCGGCGGAATGGGCCCTCTGGCGTACCACCGGCGACCAGGATCTGATCAGCTTGGGCTGGAAAGAAGGCCATCTCAAAGTTGAGGCCGGAGGCAAGGTCTTCGAAGCCAAGTTTGAACTCGATGACTTCACCGGACCCGAAGTCACCCGGGAACAACTGGAAAGAGAACGGGAACTCACCGCGACCAGTTCCTTCGAAAACCGCTAGTAGAGCGAACCATCTAAACTCTCCCAAACTGGCCAAAGGCAAAGCCTTTGGCCGGTTTTTTTGTGCTAGCCCGCATTGTTCACAGCCCGAGCCAGAACGCGTAATTTTCGCTGGTTTTCCCCTGAGTGGTTGATCTTTTGCGATAAATGGATAAGAGATGGGGATGGTTAAGCCGGTAAATATTCAGTCGATTGGGGAGGAGGTTGCTATTGCTTGGAGTGATCGATCGGAGTCTTTTTTTCCGATGCCTTTTTTGCGGAAGCATTCGCCTTCAGCGGAAAATGTGGGGGAACATGATATATTTGGAAACAAATACGGAGGCCAGACACCTTCTGAGCATCCGGGGGTAAGAATCACTGGTTGGAGTATGGTGGGGAATTATGCCATCAAGTTCTCTTTCAGCGACGGGCACAACACAGGGCTATTCAGTTTTGGCCTCCTAAAGGAGTTGGAGGCCAAATTGACAGAGGAAGAAAAAGGTCGTTAGACCGGAGGAGCTTCGCAAGTACCCTCGACCCACTGAACGCTGGTCCGCAGTTCGTGGCGAATCCACTCTGCCCTCACCTGCCTGACGTTGTTTTTCTGAAGTTTGGTCGCAAGGGCTGCGGCACAACCGGCAGCTTGACCGATGGCGGTGACCCCACTCATCACCCGATAGCTCGAATGAGCTTCGTGGGTTCCACTTATACAACGGGACCCGAGAAGCAGGTTGTCGGCATCACGGGCAATGAGACTTCGGTAAGGGATGTGATAATACCCTGATCCGGGAATATCGACCATGCGGGTTTCTCCTCCCTCCGGGTCATGGATGTCGATCTCATAGGCACAGGCGGCAACCATATCGGGGAAACGGGCTTCGCCGAGACAATCGTTTTCGTTAAGTACGTACTCGCCGACGATGCGTCGTCCCTCCCGAACTCCCATTTTCGGAGAAACGAAGCAAACCTTCGCCTCCGCGAAGGCTGGATGATGCCGCAAGATCGCAACCAGTTCGTCCACCATTTCGAGGGCTTTTTGGCGAGCTTCCTCGACACTTCCCGGCACCGTTGGGTCGACCCCAATCACTTCGTTGGAATTAAAAAGGAGGCGTTCTCCATCAGGATAAGGGAAGGCGACGACTCCTGCTTTCGGATTTTGGGTTTCCCCTTTTTCCTTCGCTTTCCGATAAAGCTCGGTGAGTTCTTTCCACAGAGAATCGGCTCCAGCCCGGGTAAGAAATTCCGGTTTCCGTAATTTGCTTTTATCGATATTCTTCATGGCAAAGGTCAGCGTCGCACTTTGCAATGCACCGTCTTTTTCACGGCCTTTCAGGGAAAAGCAATCGGCCAGGGCTGCAAGATTGCCATCGGCGGTGGCATCAATGAAACATGTGGCTTCGACAACCTTGCCATTGGAAAGAGTTGCGGAGGTCAATCTCCGCCCCTCCTTGGTCACGGATTCAACGGCAACGCCGGTTTGGACCGTTAGATTCGCTTCGGCAGCCAGAAGTTTCTGATAGCGCTCAAGGAGGATTTTCTCATCGTAGGTCAACCTTTTGGCGGTGGGACGGTGATCCCTGGTGGAAAAAGGATAAATCTCGGGGTACAACTCGCTGTGAATGCCGATATTAATGGGCCGGTGGTCGGTCCCATGAAATTTACAAACCAGCGAAACCGGGGAATGAACCCCGGTGCCCCCTATTTCTTCGGCCTTCTCCAGCAAGAGCACCCGCGCCCCTTGTCGGGCGGCCTGCAAAGCCGCACAAATCCCTCCCGCTCCGGCTCCGGCAACGAGAACATCAAAAGAAGAAGTCTTATCCAAGCTCATAGAATGAGTTTCAATCCGGACCCTCTTCTGTCAACGCGAATCCCAACAGAAAGATTCCCGGGCGGCCGGGGTGTATTGGGTCAGACCAATATTTTGCCATTGCTGAAAAAGACCAGTGACCGTAAATCAAAAGGATGAATTCCCGGGAAAGATTTTTTAAAGCCCTGCATGGGGAAGCGGTTTACCCTGTACCCGCCTGGTTGATGCGTCAGGCCGGGCGATATCTGCCCGAATACCGAGCTTTGAAGGAAAAGCATGGATTTCTGAAAATGGTGCAAACGCCTGACCTCGCGACCGAAGTTACCCTGCAGCCGATCCGGCGGTTTGATTTTGATGCGGCGATTCTTTTCTCGGACATTCTGGTGATCCCGGAAGCGATGGGGCAACCCTATCATTTCCGCGATCAGGGAGGAATCGGGATGGATTTTGCGGTCCGTTCGGCGGAGCAGATTCGGGCTCTCACCCCGGAAAAGGTACCCGAGCATCTGGCCTATGTCCCCGCTGCGCTAAAGTTGCTGCGGAAGGAACTCGGGGAACGGAAAGCCCTCTTGGGATTTACCGGTTCACCCTTCACCCTGGCGAGTTATATGATAGAGGGAGGAAGTTCGGCCGACTATCTCACCACCAAAAGGCTATTCTGGGAAAATCGTCCCCTGTATGAGGAGCTTTTGGAAAAAATCACCCAAGCGGTTATTCAGTATGCCAGCATGCAAGCCGAGGCGGGAGCCGACGCATTTCAAATTTTCGATTCCTGGGGTGGGGTATTGCCCGGCAACGATTACGAGGAGGCATCGCTCAAATGGATTCGCCGGATTGTCGCTCATCTGAAAGGGAAGATCCCGGTTATACTTTTTGCCAAAGGGCTCAGTCTGCAGGCAGAAGCCCTGGCTCAATGCGGGGTGAAGGCGCTGAGTCTGGACTACACCGCTCCCCTACGCACGCTGGCGCCCAAGCTGGCGGGAAAAGTGGCGATCCAAGGCAACCTGGACCCTCTTATTTTAGAGACCAGTCCGGAACTGACGGCAATAGCCACCAGAAGGATTTTAGACGAATTGGAAGACTATCCTGGTCACATTTTCAACTTGGGTCACGGCATTCGACCCGGGGCAAAAATTGAAAATGTGGAGGCTCTTCTGGCCACCATCCGCGAAGGATCCGGGAAGAAATAGGTCATAAGTTTTACGAAACCACTTGCTTCTGGTTTTTCAGATTTGTTAATTGTTGTTTTTTGCCTCCATTGGCCTTGCACCAAAGCCAGATGCGGTTTTTATTACATCTTTAGTAAACTAATCCTTTTATGAACCCAGCCTTGCCACAACTCCCGGACCACGCGCCCTTTTCCGCGGAACAAAGAAAAACCCTTGAGCCGATCCTGAGCACCTTGGATTCGACTCAAGCGCTCTGGTTGAGTGGTTTTCTCGCGGGCGCGCAACCGGCCACCTTGCCCCAGAGTGCGCAACCCGTATCCAAACCCAGTGCCGCGCAACGCTTGGAGATTCTTTTTGGTTCGGAATCGGGGAATGCCGAGAGTTTGGCGGAGCAAACCGCACAAGCTGCGAGGAAGTCAGGATTCAAGGCGGTTGTCAAAGGCATGGAGGAGGCAAACGTCGAGGATCTCGCCAAAGCGGAGAATCTTTTGGTCCTGGTCAGCACTTGGGGAGAAGGTGACCCTCCCTCCCCGGCGGAAGACTACTACGAGCGATTCATGAGCGATCAGGCGCCAAAGCTCACCAACACCAGGTTCTCCGTTCTGGCTCTGGGCGATACATCCTACGAACATTTTTGCAAGATCGGGAAAGACTTTGATGAACGGCTCGAAAAGCTCGGAGGGACTCGAGTTTTCCCGCGGCAAGACTGCGATGTGGATTTTGAGCCACCCTTCCAGGATTGGCTCAAAGGGGCTCTGGGAGCTTTGCGAACAACCTCCGGGGCGGCCTCCGAAAGTGGTGGGGCGGTAGCTGCGGAAACGGCGGTAGCCTCCACTCCAGCCCTTACGGTATACGACCGCAAGAACCCTTTCCCCGCGCCCCTTTTAGAGAACATCAACCTCAACAGTCCCGGCAGTGAAACCCTCCCCGCCTCGGCCAAAGAGACCCGGCACCTCGAGCTTTCCCTTGAAGGCTCGGGCTTGGTCTATGAGCCCGGTGATTCGCTGGGGATTTTTCCCGCCAATTGCCCCGAGGTGGTGGAAGACATCCTTTCGCTTACGAAATTCCCCAGAGACACCATCGTTTCGGTCGACGAGGATGAAATGCCTCTGGAGCAGGCTTTGCTGAGCAAACTGGACATCACTGGTCTCACCCAGCTTTTTCTCCGCAAATATGCGGCCCGAGCCAAATCCGAGCACTTGGATGCTCTACTCGAAGAGAAAGACAAAAACAACCTCAAGAGCTATCTTTATGGTCGGGAGATCTCCGACACGCTGGCGGATTTCCCGGTTAGTGACCTGGCGCCACAGGAATTGGTCTCTCTCCTGCGGAAAATGCCTCCCCGCCTCTATTCCATTGCCTCCAGCCTGAAAGCCCACCCCGAGGAAGTTCATTTGACGGTAGCTGCAGTACGGTACCGAGCCAACGGCAAGATTCGCAAGGGCGTAGCCTCGACGTATTTGGCTGATCGGGTAGCCAAGGGAGAAACCGTTCCGGTCTTTGTGCACCATAACAAGAACTTCCGTCTTCCTTCCGACAACGACACTCCCATCATCATGGTTGGCCCGGGTACTGGCATCGCCCCTTTCCGGGCCTTTGTGGAGGAACGGCGGGAAATTGGTGCCAAAGGCAAAAACTGGCTCTTCTTTGGCGACCAGCACATGGTGACCGATTTTCTTTACCAAACCGAATGGCAAGCGGCCCTGAAAGACGGCTCGTTGAATCGGATCGACCTCGCCTGGTCACGCGACACGGACCACAAGGTCTATGTCCAGCACAAGATGCGCGAAAACGCCGCCGATCTTTGGAAGTGGCTCCAAGACGGAGCCTATTTCTATGTTTGTGGAGACGCCAGTCGCATGGCCAAGGATGTCCATGCCGAGCTTTTGCAAATCGCGCAAACCGAAGGCAAGCTTTCCGAGGACGACGCGCAGCAATGGCTGAAGGGTCTGCAAAAGGAAAAACGCTACCAGCGGGACGTGTATTGAGGCGGTCAGACCAAAACTGAAAGGCACCGTTCTTTTCTCCGGCCACGGAAAAATTTTGCCTTCCGGCGAAGAGAGGCTTTTGTTTAGACCCAATGGCCAAGCAACATCAATTTGAAATTTCATTTTTCGAGGACATCCTCCGCAAAAATCCGAAATATGCCGAAGTTATAGAAATCCTCGGGGGGCTGTATACGGAGGTAGGGCGCATCGATGACGGGTTGAAAATGGACCGTAAATTGGTTCGCCTGATGCCGCGAAACCCGACGGCCCACTACAATCTCGCCTGTAGTTTGGCTTTGAAAAAGAGATCGACCGATGCGCTTAAAGCCCTCGCCAAGGCAGTCGATTTGGGCTACACCGATGTCGAATGGTTGCAAATGGATCCCGACCTCGATCCTATCCGTAAGCATCCGCAGTTCAAATCCCTCCTCAAACAACTCAAAGGTCAGAATTAATTCCATGGATACCGACCAAATCACCCAACTCATCGATAAAATTTGTCGGGAGGCCCGCCAAGCCTCGCTTCAACTGGCGGCGGCCTCAATGGAAGAGAAGAACTCCTTCCTGCAACTCCTCGCCCAGGAACTCGACAACGCCCGCCCCACCCTGATTGAGGAGAACCAAAAGGACTTGGAAGCGGGCCGGGCGATGGATCTTACCCCGGCCCTGTTGGATCGCTTGGAGCTGACGGAAAAGCGCATTCAGCAAATGATTGAAGGGGTTCTCCAAGTGGCGGCCCTGGAAGATCCGGTGGGGGAAGACATCGGCAAAATCAAACGCCCGAACGGTCTGCTCATCCGCAAAGTTCGCGTTCCGCTGGGGGTGGTGGGAATAATTTACGAATCCCGCCCCAATGTAACTATCGACTGTGCCGCCCTCTGCCTGAAGTCTGGAAACGCGGCAATCCTCCGGGGCGGGAAAGAAGCCATACACACCAACCGGGCCTTGGCCGAGGTTTTGACCAAGACCTTGGCCCGCACCAATCTCCCTCCCTATGCCCTGCAACTGATCCCGACCACAGACCGCTATGCCCTGAGCTGTCTTTTGAAAAAAGACGATTCAGTGCAATGTCTTATCCCGCGCGGAGGCGAAAGCCTCATTCGCTTTGTGGTGGAGAATTCGACCATCCCGGTGATCAAGCATTACAAGGGCGTTTGCCATCTTTACCTTGACGAAAAAGCCGATCCCGAAATGGCGCGCCGGATTGCCATCAACGCCAAATGCCAGCGCCCCGGAGTCTGCAATGCGATTGAAAAACTCCTATTGCACGACCAACTCCCGGAAGACTTTATCGGGCAGATCCTCACAGACCTTCACGAGCAAGGGGTCGCCCTCCGTCTCGATCCTGAAACTGCGAAGAAAGCGAGCGCCCAAGGTTTCACCGATTTCGCCCCGGCGCAGGAATCCGACTGGGACGAGGAATACCTCGACATGATATTGGCGGTAAAAACCGTCGCTTCCACCAAAGCTGCGGTGGCGCACATCAACCAGTACGGCAGCGGTCACAGCGAGGCCATCGTAACGGCAGATGCCACCACCGCCCGGACTTTTCAGACCCAAGTCGATGCAGCGGCGGTGTACTGGAATGCCAGCACCCGCTTCACCGACGGTTACGAATTCGGCTTGGGCGCCGAGATTGGAATTTCCACCGACAAGCTCCACGCCCGGGGACCGATGGGGCTGCGGGAACTTTGCAGCTACAAATACCTCGTGGACGGAACGGGAACCATCAAAGAATAACCGCTGATGGAGCCCTTTTCTCCCCGTAAGAAAAAAACCGACTATGCGGCCCTCTCCTCGGACTTCATGAAAGTTCCCCGAATGTCGGCGGACGTCGCCCGCAGCCTGCTGGACACTGGATACCAAAAGATCTACGAACTGCAGGGGCTTTCTCCGGAAAGTCTTTGGCAGGAGATTCAGGCAAAAAAACCAGAAACCCCTGCCCACCAGTTGCCATACCTCCGTATGTTGGTGTATTATGCTGAAACCTCCAGCCCTGATCCCAAGCGCCTCCACCCTTCAGCTTGGAAATGAACGAATCCCTCGACATTGAAATCCCCCGGCACTTGCCCGCCATAACTTTGCCCAACACGGTACTCTTTCCGCAGGTCATCCTGCCACTGCACATTTTTGAAGAGCGCTATCAGCAAATGGTGCGGGACAGTCTTGAGAGGGATCGGATTTTCGCCGTTTTGACGCTCAAGGAAGAGCCCGACGAGGATGACATGCCGAATCTGGAACCACCCTACTCCATTGCCAGCGCGGGAATCATCAGAGCTTGTCAGGACCTCGAAAACGGTCACTCCAATCTCATCGTTCAGGGTCTCTGCCGCATCCGGGTGGAAGGGATTCTGCAAGAGGAGCCTTACCGCAAAATCGCCATTCGCCCCCTGAGTTCAGACTCCACCGGATCTCCGGAGGCCGACCTGTCCTCTCTGCGAAGCCGCTTGCTGGGCGGGCTTCACCGCAAACAGCGCCTCGGGGCTCCGGTGACGCAAGAAATCATGCAATTTCTCAAAGACGTGAAGGATCCCGAAGTCGTCGCCGACTTGGTCGCCTTCTCCCTTTGCCCGGAAGTATCGGACCGGCTTGCCCTCCTGGCCAATCTAAAGGTTGAAGAACGCTTGCGCCAGCTGATTCGGCTCACGGAAAAAGAGATTGCTGAGCTTCTTTTGCGCAACCAACTCCAAGGCGGATTGGAGGACGGCGATATCGAAAAGAATTGATAGTCCAAACTCCGCGGATCAATCAGGCCGACCGAAACCGAAGGAGTCGTAGGTGATCTCTCACCAGAAGGGCCAGCAGCAAAGGCAGCCCCTGCAAAAGAACAACGGCCCCCAGCAACAGGTTTAATCCCCCGAACAGATAGGCATATCCAACCGCCCCAACGACAAACCCAGGGGCAAACCACTCATAATGCCGGAAGGCTTTCACCAAGGAGCTGGCGAAAACAAGAGCAAAAAGTCCGGCCCAGGGATCCATCAGGATCAAACAGCCCCCGAGCTGATAGTGAAAAGGATAATTCGGGGTAAAATACCCTTCAAACCGCAAAAACGTTTGCAGAAACACCCCTATTCCCAACACCCCAAACAAAATCCCCACGAACCACGGAAAAGCTTCATCTTTGGGCGATAAGGTGAGGGCATTTTCGGGAAGAACCACATACAGCAGCAAATAAACCCCAACCGCGGCCCGCAGCAAATCCAGGGCGTTCTGCCAATTTAAGAAGCTGCAAAAAAGACGTCCGTCAGGCGCATGGTACAGATCAAAGAGGATATTTTTTTGTTTTTTGGTGTAGAGAACCCAGGAAGGGAACCAAATAAGAAACAAACACAATATCGCGGCTGGCCAAGTGATCTCCAAGGGAATATCCATCCCTTTGTTCTCTCCTGTTTTTCTTTTCGCGGCAAGGGTGATTTGACTGATTCCCCGGAAAAGTGAGGCCCGTTCTCTGCCAAGACCTCGCGAAGAATCCATTTTACCCTATACTTGCCCCGTGACCAAGAACCCTCTTCTTTCCTTACAACCGGAAGGTCTCTACTGCGAGGCCGGGGATTTTCATATAGATCCCTGGCGCCCGGTCAAACGGGCAGTCATCACTCATGCCCATGCCGACCACGCCCGGGCCGGCCATCAACTTTACCTTGCCGAAACCTCCTGCGGGCATTTTCTTCGCGGGCGGCTGGGCGCCGATATTCATCTCCTGCCACTCCGTTATGGTGAAAGGCTGCGGCATCGGGGCGTCACCCTTTCCCTGCATCCGGCCGGGCATATTCCCGGTTCCGCCCAAGTCCGCGTGGAGTACCGTGGCGAAGTCTGGGTGGCCGGGGGTGATTACAAAGTTGGACCCGACCCCTTGGCCGCCGCTTTTGAGCCCGTTCGTTGTCACACCTTCATCACCGAGTGCACCTTTGGCCTTCCCATTTACCGCTGGCCCGATCCCGACACGGTCGCCGAAGAAATCAGCCAGTGGTGGCTGGAATGCCGGAAAAACGACCAAAAGGCGGTTCTCTTCGCCTACTCTCTGGGCAAGGCCCAACGCCTTCTGGCCATGCTGCCGAGAGACGTCGGCCCCCTTTACGCCCATCCGGCCACCGCCCGGATGAACGCCATTGCCCGGCAAAGCGGGTATGCTCTGCCCGCCACCGAACCCTGGCCCACCGAGGCCCGCAAGGGGGCCGCCGAAGGCCTTTATCTGGTACCCCCAGCGGTTGAGGACAGCCAGTGGCTGCGCCAATGCGGGGCCCATTCCAAGGCCTTGGCCTCGGGGTGGATGACCGTTCGGGGAAATCGACGACGACGGGCGCTGGACCGCGGCTTTGTCATTTCCGACCACGCCGACTGGCCCGGCTTACAGCAAGCCATTGCGGCGACGGGCGCGGAAAACATTCTCGCCACGCATGGACAAACCCATGTCCTGGTCCGCTGGCTCCGGGAGCAGGGGTACCACGCGGACAACCTACAAACCCCTTTCGGAGAGGAGGACGAAGGATGAAACAATTTGCCGCCTTGGTGCTCACCCTTGACCAAACCACCAGTCTCAATCGAAAGAGTGACCTCCTGGCCCGTTTTTTTGCCGAAGCACCACCCGAGGACCGGATCTGGACCATCGCCCTATTCACCGGACGCCGTCCCCGGCGGCAGATCAATACCCGTCTCTTCCGGGAAGTCATTTTGGCGGAAACCGGCATTCCGGAATGGCTTTTTGCCGAATGCTATGCCCAGGTCGGAGACCTTGCCGAGACTGCCGCGCTTCTTCTGCCGCCAAGTTCGCAAAGCTCCGACGACACCCTAACCCGCTGGATTAAACATATCCAAAACTCAGGAAACGCCTCCGAAGAAGAAAAGCAAAACTTCCTGCGGCACAGCTGGGCGCAACTCGACCGCGACCAGAGGTTTGTTTTTAACAAACTGATCACCGGTGGTTTTCGCCTCGGGATTTCCCAAAAAATCATTCTCCGCGCCTTGGCCCGGGCCTTGGAGCAGCCCGCTGATCAACTCGCCCACCGACTGATGGGCGATTGGAACCCCCGGGAATTTCGCTGGGAAGATCTGGTCCAGCCGCAAGCCACCGACCAGGACTCCCGTCCCTACCCCTTTTGTTTGGCCTATCCCCTGGAAGCAGACCCCGTGGATGATCCTCCCGGCGATCTGCGCGAGTGGACCTGTGAATGGAAATGGGATGGCATCCGGGCGCAGCTGATTCAACGGAGGCAGCAAACCTATCTCTGGTCCCGTGGAGAGGAATTGGTTACCCCCCAATTCCCCGAATTGCTTCCACCGGCCAGTCATCTTCCCGACGGCACCGTTTTGGACGGGGAGATCCTTCCCTGGCAGGAAAAAGCCACCAGCCCTCTGACGTTTCAGGATTTGCAAAAGCGCCTCAACCGCAAAAAGCCCGGGGCCAACACGGTGCGCAACACTCCGGTCATTTTCATGGCCTACGATCTACTTGAACACAATGGTCAGGATATCCGCAAAAAACCCTTCTGTGAACGCCGAAAGATATTGGAAACGCTGTTCCCGAAGAATCCTCGGGAATCGCCCTTGCGTCTATCCCCCCTGGTACACCAGAAAAGCTGGTCCCGGCTGGCCCAGGAGAGATCCCGCAGCCGGACCATTGGCGCCGAAGGGTTCATGCTGAAAAAAAACGACAGCCCCTACTCCGTCGGACGCAAGAAAGGGCTTTGGTGGAAATGGAAAGTCGATCCCCTCACCGCCGACGCGGTGTTGGTTTATGCCCAACGCGGCCATGGTCGCCGTTCCGGGCAGTTCACCGATTACACCTTTGCCGTTTGGGACGGCGATCAGCTGGTTCCCTTCGCCAAAGCCTACAGTGGGCTCACCAACAAGGAAATCCTGGAAGTCGATCGCTGGATCAAAAAACACACCAGGGAAAAATTCGGCCCCGTCCGCACAGTGGAGCCGCAACTGGTTTTTGAAATTGGTTTCGAGGGTATTTACCCCTCCAAACGCCACAAATCCGGCCTCGCGGTTCGTTTCCCCCGAATTCTTCGCTGGCGTCAGGACAAGCCCTCCCGCGAGGCCGATAGTCTAGAGACCCTCCATGCGTTGCTCGCCCAAGTGTGTAGTGCCTCTGTTACTGAACCCCGATAAAGGTCTCTACCGTACTCGACCGGAGCTTTGGCGGCGTCGGACAATTCGGCGGGGATGCCCAAGACGGTGATCTCTTCCGGGAGCGTTGCCTGTTGGTGCGGTGAATTTTCAGTCTTCCGACCAATTGCCGGTTTGCTCTGCCGCTATGATATCACCGTCCTCGTTGAGACCAGCTCGTGAAAAAGCGACCACGCCTCCTGAGGCGTAGATACCGGTTCCTTCATTTTGGTTGGCCACCGAGTGAGTTACGCTCCCGCTGATAGTTTCAGGTGAAAAGCCGATCACAATCAAGCCATAAACATTAATGCCGATTTCGCCGTTACTCGTGGCCACAGAGTGAGTCACGCTGCCGCCAATAGCGTTAATTCCGGTTTCGCCGTTGTCATTGGCTTGCGAGTTCGTCACGGCTCCTCTGTCAGCGTTAATGCCGAGTTCCTCGTTGTCACTGGCATGCGAGTTCGCCACGGTTCCTCCGGGACTTCTAATGCCGGTTTCGCTGTTACTCGTGGCCACGGAGTGGGACACGCTGCCGTCAAAGGCCTGGATTTCAACTCCCCCATTGTCGTGCGCTGTAGAATCCGACACGCTGCCATTCTCGGCGATGATTCCGCTACCGGAATTGTCGCTGGCGGCAGAGTTTGTGACGTTGCCGCCATCCGCCGAGATTCCGACACCGGTATTATTCTTCGCAGTAACGGTTTTCACGGTGCTTTTCGGGCTTACGACTCCGTGATCGCCATTGAGTGAGGCCACCACATTTTCCACGACACAGGATTCGCCGGTCTCGAGCCCATCTGCATCGTTGTTCGAAACACTCAGCCCTTCAAAGCGGCTATTCTCCGCCCATTCGGCATTAATTCCGTTTTCGCTCCAACTTGAGACATGGCCGTTGCGGATGACAATATCGCGACGAGGCGCATCGGAAGTTTCTTCGGTTATCGGATTAAAAACCAAAAGAGGTTCTACCAGAATACCATCGCCGCTGTCGTCTCCGGAACCCAGAAGCTTGTAGCCATTGAGATCCAGAGTCACCTGGTTGGCTTTGATGGTAATACCGCCCTCTTCACTGGTAAGGTTTTCGGTCAGGTAATACGATCCCGGCTCTTCGATCTCGGAGGGAAGTTCGGAGATGGGAGTGCGGGGTTCCACCTCATCGAGAGTTCGCATAGTTGGTTCCGGAGCGCCGGGGGGCTCCAGATCCCCTCCCTGGGCCAAAGCCAAAACGGGGAGCGCCAGCAGGGAAGCCAAGGTGATACTCGTGGATTTTAAAAAAGTTGTCGTGATTGTTTTCATGTCAGCGTTCGGGTTGGTGGTTCATGGTGCGTTTCCTTTGCCTGACCTTTATTCTTCCAGCGGAAGCATAGCGCGGATACGGAAAAACTTCTTTTCAGGCATATCCGGCAGGTCCAGGCTGATTTGCGTTACGTCCCCCGGATCGGGGGCAAAGGGGCTGGTGGCTTCCTCCCAAGTTTCGAAGTCGGTGGTTGATTCCACCTGATAAAGTCGCTCGGGGGAAGAGGTGAATTCAAACTCAGCAGTGTCATCGCCGGCATTTTCCTCCAGCTCAAAAAAGATTATTCGCAACGGCGCTCCAGTCTCCGTTGGATCGGTACCCGCAAGGTAGTGCTCGATATCAAGATGACCGTCACCGGTGTAGTCGGATTCCTCATCGGCCACATCAAGGCTACCGAAGTGGCGGAATTCCCAGGCATCCTCCATTCCGTCCTCATCGCTGTCCACCCGTTGGATCGAATTCGTCGTCAAATGACCGGCACCAAGATCAATCCAGCCAATATTGGCCCCGTAGGCATACCCACTGAACTCACCAGTTTGCAGGTCGATCCGGGGACGTTCGGAGTCATTGGCCTCGGCCCAGTCAAAAGTGATCCAACCGATATTGGCCCCGTAGGCGAAGCCGGAGAGATCACCGAAACCGCTGACATTCACTCCAAAATCCTCGCCCGAATCATTCTCATAGCGCCATCCATTGGCAGGACTGCCATCGCCCAAGTTGATCCACCCGAAGTTGGCACTGTAGGCATAGCCGGAGAGAAAATGCCCTCCGGTTACGGTTCCGTCGCCCTCCTGAGGATGGAAATTGATCCACCCCGCATTGGCCGCATACCCGTAGCGTTCGTCGGTGTTGATGGTCGAGTCGGCGGCCAAGACCCCAACCGAAAAGACCATCGAAAGAAGAACCAGGGTTGTATGCCAAGGCGCAGTGTTACCATTCCCGGACAAAAAGCCGCAACGGTTTTTAGGGAGGGAGCGTTGAAGTGTAAGCATAAGCATAACAATTTCGCGGTCCACTCGTCATTGCATCCTAATCCTTTGGCAACGATAGCGCCTCGCGTGATCCGCGCAGGATAGAAATGCTGATGATAAGAGAGAAAAGATTTCTTATTTAACTGTAAGAACCTTAAAAAAAGGTTTTCTGCAAGGCAAGGAAAAACCAAAAGTTTATCCCCTCAGGCATGCACAAGTAGGCGGAATCGACCATAGAAACAAAGGTCGATCCCACCCTTTAATAGATACTTTCCCTTATCTTATGGTCCTGTCCCAACGCTGAGCCGGAGGGGGGGGCCTATCTATCTATTGATCGCTAAGCAACTTGACGACCGGCGGCTCGTCTTCCTCGACTTCGGGGTAGCGGCCGATGTCCTCGCTGACGAAGAAATTGTCGGTGAGGTCATCATTCTTGGTGGAGACTTCGCCGATGACGCATTCCTCGGTTTCCGGCCAGAACTCGTGATACACACCGGGCACAAGGGTAATACGGTGCCCTGGTTCCAAGCGAACCACTTCGCCCGATTTCACTTCCTGTTCCTCGCCATTGATCTGCACCGTAAAAGGAGTGCCGTCGGCCACCTTATGCGGATGGCCGGCCCATAGCTGCACCGCGAGGACCCCGTTGCGGGCAATGATGTCCTCTTTTTTCATTTTGTGACAGTGCGCGGGAGTTTTTTGGTTTTTGCGGGCATACATCAATTTCTCGCAGTACTCCTCTTCCTCACAAAGGTTCACCAGAACCAGTCCATAGGAGGGGAAATCCCCCAAGCCCATATCGGTCACATCCCAGCGCGGGCGGGGAGGCAAAGTCCAGTGGTGCCGTTCAAAACAAGCCGTAGCCTGACGAATCGCGTTATTGATCTCAGATCGTTTCATAAGTGCCTCTTATTCCCTCCGAGCCGGAGCCATCCGTCAAGCAAAACCCACCTTCGGCTGCCGAGGGTCGCTACTGCGAAAGGACCGTCTCCTTACTTTTTTCCCCGATTAGCGGGGGTCCGGGAGGGCAAATTGGGCGGGTTGCCAGAGGTCTTGGGGAGCGCGGGGGAAGTCGGCAAAGCGAAGCGCAGCAAGAGATCCGGCGAAGGGCGAAATCCGGTTGAGCCTTTGCCCCAGAGAGATCCGGCCTACTGCCCAGGGTTGGTATTCCGCCGGAGCGGTCAGTTCTTGTTGCCTGTTGACCCATTGCTCCATCTGGCCGTTGGCGAAACGCAGCGCCATCGTGGCCCATGCCCCGGTAGGGTGGAGCTTTTGCGGGTCATTGAGAAAAGTTATCTGCTCCCCCGCGGCAATGATGGTATCCCCATACCAATGCTGGCGGTCTTCGGTCAGGCGGGTCTCCAGGAGAATTCGATCCTCTCCCTTTTCATTTTGCAGGTGGACAAAGCGTTGCTCTTCCTCGCCTTCAGCAAAAGGAAAAAAGAGGGCCTCCAAGGTAAATTCCCTCGCCTTGGACAAAGGGTTTCCCGGAATCACGATCTGATCCTCCCGCCCGTTGAAAAGAACCACCGCAGGGAAGGCGGAGGCCTCCAGTGAACGGATTTCCGGAGCCCCGCGGACCACCGTCTCAGAATGGAAGGAAGGCAAGAGTTGGGCGATGTTTACAATAATCTCCATCCACAAAGACTGCAGGGCAAACCTTCCACCGGCAAGAAAAGGCACTCGGAAATTCCGTGAAAAGAGCGGTGAAAGTCCCTTTACCAATGATGGCACGTTCCTTGCTCTATTTAGGCATATGCGATTAGAAATACCCAGAGAAACCGAACGAATTGGCGCAGTACAGATTTATGGACTTCAGAAAGTCTATGAGCTGGACTCCGGACCGGACCATGAGGCCATTTTTCACCGGGAGGACTCGGTGATTCAGCGGATCAGTTATGAGAGTCTTTTCCAGGTGGAAAAGGAGATGGCCATTGTGGTCCCGGTTAAAGACGAGAGGCTGAAACTCATTGAGGGGGTTCTGTGTGGAATCCCCAACCAGTGCACCACCATCGTTGTCTCCAACAGCGAGAGGAGCCCGATTGATCGCTTTCAAATTGAGCAGGAAGCGATTCGCAATTTCGCCAAATTCACCGGGCAGAAGATTCTTTTGGTCCACCAGAAGGACCCCATTCTGGCGAAAGCCTTTACCGAATCCGGTTACGAGGAACTGATCGACGACAAGGGTCTTATCCGAAACGGGAAAGCCGAAGGGATGATCCTGGGAACCCTCCTGGCCAAGACGATGGGCAAGAAATTTGTCGGCTTTGTCGATAGCGACAACTACTTCCCCGGCGCAGTCAATGAGTATGTTAAGGAATACGCCGCCGGCTTTAATATGTGCGGGGAGACGAATACCTTCGTCCGGATCTCCTGGCAGAGTAAACCAAAAGTGCAGGACAGCTCCCTCTATTTCGCCAAATGGGGCCGCAGTACGGTGCAAACCAACCGGGTCTTGAATCGGCTGATCAGCATGTACAGTGGGTTTGAAACGGAAATTATCAAAACCGGCAATGCAGGCGAGCACGCCCTGAGTTTGGATCTGGCCATGGATATTGATTATGCGGCCGGCTATGCGGTCGAAACCTATCACTTCGTAAACATTTTGGAGCGTTTCGGCGGATTGATCCCCGAACAACAGAAAGAACCCGGGCGCAATGCCGTCAAAATCTGCCAAATCCAATCGCGCAACCCTCATTTGCACGAGGTAAAGGGCGATGAACACGTTGAAGATATGATCTCCGCCTCCTGGCGGGCGATTTATCATTCCGACATCACCCCTCAACCTCTGAAGGATGCCCTCCGGGCGGAAATGGAGGAGAAGGGGTACCTGGTTGACGGCGAAATTCAACCGGTGAAGCGCTACCCCGCTCTCAATAAGATCAACCTCGGGAAATTTTCCGAGTTAGTTGAGGAGGTTTTGCAGAATTCAGATAAAAACTTATTTCAAGGATTCGCGGCAAGCCCACCGATTTCGATTGCCCGATAAGGAAGGATAAAGTTTTTTATTGAGTCTACTCGATAGTTACGGTCTGAATTTAAGACCGGACTGGTATTTTTGTTTTCTTTACCACATATCCATTCCACCTTTTCCATGACCCTCAAAGAAAGCACAGCATCACTTTCCGGCAACCTCACTCCCCCGCTGCACGAAAATCCGGCTTTTGCCTGGAAGGACCAGCCGGTTCCGCGCCAAGGCGTCATTGTCACTGATCTCGACGGTACATTTCTGGACCGTACAACCTATTCCCCGGCGGCCAGCCTTCCGATGTTGCGCAAAGCCTTGGCGGACGGGCAAATCGTTGTTTTTTGCTCCTCCAAGACACCCTCCGAGCAAAAGCATTTACAACAAACACTAGGCATCAAAATCCCCTTCATCTGTGAAAATGGGAGTGCCATTTACCTCCCCCGGGAGGATTTCCCCGAACTGGAGAAAGAAATTGAAAAAGACAGCGATTGGCTGGTCATCAAGCTGGGAGCAGGGTTTCCGGAAATTGATTCGGTGCTTGAAAATTTCGAAGAAACCTACACCACCGATCTGGGCCGGATGAGTCAGAAGCCAATCAAAAACCTAGCCAGCCTGACCGGACTTTCTGAACCTGCGGCACTGCGGGCCCGCAGTCGTTTGTTCAGTGAGACCCTTACTGCGCCTCTGGAGGAAAACACCAAGGCCCAACTCGAGACTTTCCTTCGTCTGCAAGGCCTCAAATTCGAATGCGGCGGACGCTTTCATACCGTAACTTCACTGGAAACGGATAAAGGCAAGGCCTACAAACACTTGAAAGCCTTACTGCAAACCATCCGCGGGGATCTTCTCTCGATCGGATTGGGCGATAGTGAAAATGATCTGCGGCTCTTGGAGTCAGTCGATTTTCCGGTGCTGGTAGCAAAGGAGGATGGGACCCATGAACCTGTAGAGCTGGAACCGCTACACCGGAACAAAAAGCCTGGCCCCCATGGTTGGTCGGCAACGATTGGAGCATGGCTCCACGCGATGGCCTGAAGACAAAAAAAGCGCCCCCTCCAAGGGGACGCTTTTGAGGAAAAGAAAACTTGTTTTTCTAGCGATTGCGTAATTTGTCGAAACTTTCCTGGTCTGCGGTAAAGGCTTCCGCGGCTTCGCCGACACGGATAATTTCCACCGTCTCAATCTTATCGCCCTGTTCGATGCTATCGACGACATCTTGTCCGGTCACCACCCGACCGAAAACCGTATGGCGGTTGTTCAAATGAGGGGTCGCGTTATGGGTGATAAAGAACTGGCTGCCATTGGTTCCGGGTCCGGCATTGGCCATCGACAAAACGCCGGGTCCATCGTGGCGCAGGTCTGGGTGAAACTCGTCGGCAAAGCGATAGCCGGGGCCCCCACGGCCCGTTCCATCCGGATCACCTCCCTGAATCATGAAATCACTGATCACCCGGTGGAAGACAATGCCATCGTAAAATGGCTCCCCGGATTCCTTGGCATCATTTTCGATTTTCCCTTCGGCCAAACCAACGAAGTTGGTTACCGTAAGAGGGGTTTTCTCGAAATACAACTCCAGCAGAATATCTCCGCGGTTGGTTTTCATAAGAGCGTAGAGGCCCTCATCGAGTTCATCATTGGTTTGGTTGGTTTCTTCAGCAGACATACAAGCAGCAAAGAATAGTGAGCCCAGGAAAAGGGCAAGGAGAGAGTTTATCTTTTTCATAATATGGTCATCGAAAGGTTTAGAAAGAAATCGGCATCAAAGCCAGCAAAGACCGAGCTGCCAAGGGAAAAGTTCCGGTCACCGCGCAAAAGCTTAGGAGGACCTTAGCCCTTCCAATGTTTGCGAATGCTCGCCTTGATAACTCAGGGCTTGGACAATTCCCGGGAGCGGTCTTTGGCGGCTTTGATGGTTTTGGCCATCATTTCGCGAAAGCCTCCAGAAGCCATTTGTTCCAGGGCGGCGGCGGTGGTTCCACCAGGAGAGGTCACATCATCGCGTAATTTCTCCGGCTTGGCGTCGGATTCCAAAAGCAACCGGCTGGCGCCATATACGGTGTGCAGGACGAGTTTTTCACTGGTTTCGGGCGAAAGGCCCTCTTTCACTCCGGCAGCAATGAGGGCGGCCGCCATTTCAAAAATATAGGCCGGACCACTACCGCTCACCGCGGTGAGGACGTCCATTTGCGCTTCCTCGACCGCCACTGACTCGCCCAGGCTTTGCAATAAGTCTGTGAGTCGGCTTTGGTCCTCCCCGGCCAGATCATCGCGGGAACACCAACCGGAAATCCCGGCCCCGATCGCGCCAGGGGTGTTCGGCATAATTCGCACAATGTTTCGGGCCTCAGGAAATTTGCGGTGCAAAACCGCCAGCGGGGTGCCAGCCAGAATCGACAGAACCAGCCGGTCCTCGGCCATTTTTCCCTGCTCATCAGGAAATTCCTGCAATTGCTGGGGCTTCATCGCCAAAACCAATACCCCGGATTGGGCAATAACCTCACTGGGAGTCTCGGCAAAAGCAATCCCCGTATCGGCAGCCAAAGCCGGACCTGTCCCGTCGGCCGCGCTGGTGCAGATAATCTCTTTCGCAGGAGCCACGCCGGAACGCAGTAAGCCGGTAATCATGGCCCGCGCCATTTTGCCCGCGCCAACAAATCCATAACGATAAGCGAATGAAGGGTCAGTTTCCATAAGAGGCAAAATGCCCGCTCCGCCAAAGAAGGTCGATAAAAACCTTGCCGCCACCCGCCCTTTCTTTTGAATGACGAACCGAACCATATGATCACCAGTGAAACAGATATCCGCGTCCGCTACGCCGAAACCGATAAAATGGGCTTCGTCTATCACGGCAACTACCTGACTTGGTTTGAGGTCGCCCGGGTACGCTTGCTCGATGACCTGAACTGCCCCTATGCCGACCTGGAGAAAGAGGGATACTTTTTGCCCGTCCTCAAAGCCGACCTGCGCTACCGCAAGCCGCTGAACTTCGATGACCGCGCCACCGTCCGGGTGTTTCTGCGCGAGCGCCCGGGTTTACGGATTGCACTGGACTACGAAGTCGTTTGCCGGGGGGAAGTCTGCACCACAGGGCATACCTTGCATGCCTTCATAGACCCCAGGGGCAAACCCAAGAAGCCCCCTGCGAGGTTTCTTGAGGCCGTGGCCGCCTCCTGGCCGCCAGACGAATCGTGAGAGACTATTTCTTGCCGTAGTGATTCCGCATGACCGATTTTTCGATTTCCACGGCAAAAAACACCACCAAACCGATCACCAAAATCGGCAGCCAGGCAACAGCGCTGTAAGGGGCGGTGCCGAACCAGCTATTGAACAGCGGAGTATAGGTAAAGACCATCTGCGCCAGCACAATCGAGCCGATGGAAAACAGAACATACGGATTGGCCGTCAGAATATTCCAGCGCAACGAACTGGCATAAATGAAACGACTGTTCAGTAGATAGAAGATCTGGCCGAAAATCAGGGTATTGACGGCCGCAGTACGGGCCACTTCATCGGAAGCTTCCACAATCATGGACTTCCACAGGAACATCCCCAGTGAACCCATCATAATCAACACCGAAACAAAGGCGATGCGCCAGAGGAAGAATACCGGCAGAATGGATTCATTGGGATTGCGGGGCGGACGTTTCATGAGATTGTCCTCCGCTGGTTCAAAGACCAGTGAAAGGGCCAGAGTCACTGCGGTGATCATGTTTACCCAAAGAATCTGCACCGGCGTGAGCGGCAAAACAAAGCCCGCCAGGATAGCGGCCACAATCACCAGGGATTGTCCGCCATTGGTGGGCAGAATAAAGAGGATCGATTTCTTGATGTTGTCGTACACCTGCCTCCCCTCCTCCACCGCACTTTCAATCGAGGAAAAGTTGTCGTCAGCCAATACCATTTCCGAGGCCTCCTTCGCCGCCTCGGTGCCTTTTATGCCCATGGCGACCCCCACATCCGCAGATTTTAACGCCGGGGCATCGTTCACCCCGTCCCCGGTCATGGCAACGGTATGGCCCTTGCTTTGCAGGGCTTTGACCAGGCGCAGCTTATGTTCCGGACTGGTGCGGGCAAAAACATCCACCCGCACGGCCACGTCAGCCAACTCCTCATCGCTCATCTCTTCCAGTTCCTCCCCGGTGATGGAGCCGCCCTCATTTTTCAAACCGATCTGCTCGCCGATAGCCGAGGCAGTCAGCGAATGGTCTCCGGTGATCATCTTCACCCGAATGCCGGCCTCATGACAGGCCCTGATAGCCAGCAAGGCCTCTTCCCGGGGAGGATCAATAATGCCGAAAAGCCCCAGAAAAGTGAAGCCTTCCCGAACATCGTCGTGTTGGATATTATAGGTTTTAACATCGCCCACTTTGATAGCCAAACCCAGCAAGCCCACCCCCCCGCCCCCCCAAAGGTACATGGCTTTTTTCCATTGCTCCTGATCCACCCCGGCAGAGTCTTCCTCGCCGAACTGATCAACACATCGCTCCAAAACTCGCTCGGGGGCCCCTTTGAGAAAGATAACACGCTTCTCCTTCCCGGGCTGGTGGTGCAGGGTGGCCATGTACTTATGCTGCGACTCAAACGGTATGGAGGAAATCCGGGGATATTCCTCCTCGCACTTGCTCTGGTCCAGATTAGCCTTGCCGCCCAACGTCATCAAAGCCCCTTCGGTGGGATTACCTTCGACCATCCACTGCCCTTCCTTTTCCATCAAACGGGTGTCGTTGCAAAGAACCCCTCCACGAATAATCCAACTGAGTACTTTTTCGCCCTCGGCCGCAACATCATCAACCTGCCGGGTTATTTTCCCCTTGGGCTCATAACCAGTGCCACTGACCTCATACAGATGCTCGGCGGTGGCGATATGCGTAACCGTCATTTCCCCCTTGGTCAGAGTCCCCGTTTTATCGGAGCAAATGACACTCACCGAACCGAGAGTTTCGACTGCAGGAAGCTTCCGGATAATCGCTTTGCGACGGGCCATCGCCTGAACCCCAATGGCCAGGGTAATCGTTAAAATGGCGGGCAAACCTTCGGGAATAGCGGCCACCGCCAGACCAATCACCGCAAAAAAGACCTCCTGCGTATCATAGCCGCGCACAAACGTTCCAAAGAGATAGGTCAGGGCGGCCAAGGCCAGGATAACCACCGTTAAGGCGTGGCCAAAGCGAGCGATCTGCCGAAGCAAGGGCGTGGTCATTTTCGGGGCCTCGGCCATCATCTCATTGATTTTTCCGATTTCCGTATGCGACCCGGTGGCGACCACGACACCAGTGCCCCGCCCCTGCGTGATGAGAGTTCCGGAGTACGCCATCGAACGACGGTCCCCAAGGGGGATTTTCTCCGCAGTGGAATCCGGATTTTTCTCCACCGGAACCGACTCCCCGGTCAGCGCGGCCTCTTCCACCCCAAGGGAACGCACTTTGAGCAGACGAATGTCCGCCGGAACCTTATCGCCCGATTCCAGATGCACAATATCGCCGGGCACCAGTTCTTCCGCCGGAATACTTTGTTTTTTCCCATCCCTGGTAACCGTCGCATCCAGCGACAGAAGATTTTTAATCGAAGCCAAAGCCTTCTCCGCCTTGCCCTCTTGAATAAAGCCAATGAGGGCATTGATGATGACCACCGCCGCAATGACCCATGCGTCCACCCAATGCTGAAGCAAAGCGGTGATGACCGCCGCCACGATCAGGATATAGATGAGGATATTGTGGAATTGCAGCAGAAGCCGTTTCCACCAGGGGTCTCCCTTGGTTTCCGGCAAGGTATTTCGGCCGTGAGCCTCAATGCGCTTTTGGACCTCTTGGCTGGTCAACCCCTCATCGGAACTCTCGATTCGTGAAAGGACTTCCTCCAGCTTGAGGGCATGCCATGGGTTTGCTGATTCTTCCTTTTTCCGATCATCCATGCTCATAAAGCATACGCTGGCAAGAAGCCGCCTCCTTGGCGAGAAAAACCGGAGCAAGCCAAAGTAGGCCTACATTGTTATGTCAATATTTAAATTCATAGAACTTAATTTTAATTTGCTTGAAAATCTCTGATAGACCCTTTCCTCATTCCCGTTCTGGTGAGTTGGTTTTGTTGAAACGAAAGAAATTCGGCGAGAACAATCCGGGAAGTGGCGTCTCAAAAGTCAGACTGGGACGACGTACTTTGCGCGAGAGGCACTGCTTCGCTTCCTTAAGCAGTCCCCCTACAAAAGACTCTGAACCTACTACCTGCCCTTTCGTAATAGCCGCGAAAACCTTTGCCCGACCCCGGCGAGCACTATCGCTTTCCGCCTGCTCACTCAGCAATCGGGTGATCTCTTCCTGCGCCTCCTGGTCGTCAAGATGCCCCTTCCCGTCACGGGGCATCCGTCCCTGCCCCAAAACCAGCATCCGGTAAAATCGCAACACATCGCTGCCCGTATCCTTAT
>JAFIGF010000057.1 GCA_020831535.1 Opitutales bacterium
CCCTTTGCCCCCCCCGAATTTATGCGCCGATAAAGTATAAAAAGGACACTTCGATAACCCTTCCAGAGCCCCCTTGCCGGGCAGTTGCACCGCATCACAATGAAACCCCACCCCCGCCTGGGCACAGAGCCGGGCCGCATCCTGCCACGGTTGTAAAATGCCGGTCTCATTGTTCGCGGCCATCAAAGTCGCGAATCCGGGCTTTCTCTCTGCTAATAAAACCTCCCATTGCCGGAGATCCACCCTTCCATCACGCTGTACCGGGCAAAAGAAAATCTCCGCCTCGGGCCAGTACGCCAAAGCCGACTCCCGCACCGAAGGATGCTCCACCGCTCCCACCAGCAAACCGGGACGGTGAACTCTTCGGGCAGACTGTTCGGCCGCCCACCGCAAGACCATGTTATTGCCTTCGGTGGCCCCGGAGGTAAAAACCAGACGAGCCTCATCCCCCTCTCCCAAAAGACGGGCCAGCGTTTCCCTGGCCTCCCGCAAAACTCTTTGGGCCCTCCCTCCCTCACGAAAAGGGCTGGAGGCATTATACCAGCAATCGCTCTCCACCCGATTCCATGCCGCCAGGGCGCTTTCTTGCATTGGCGTCGTGGCATTGGCATCAAAATAGATCTTTTCCTTCATCATAACTTTATCACAAAGAACAGTTTACCCCTGCCACGTCAAAATCCAAACCGAAAACGAACTTCGTTACCCACGGAGCGATACTTCGGTCTGGCCCTCCGCCAACCCCCTTGTTTCGCAATAAAGTGGGTTTTGCGCAAAATTATTTCGGGATTCTGCCCTCGAATCGTCCAAATCTCATTGACATTAATTCCCAAAGCTTTTCATATTCATAGAGAATGAGATGCTGTAAAAAGCATTTTAAATCTCACTATGTCTGCTAGCCCTTCGACACCAAACAAACCAGCCAAAGCTCCGAAAAAAGGGTCGGAGACGAAGGAACCATCTACCCCGATGAGCACACCGGATACGCAGTTTTACACCAAATCCAGCCTTTATCAGGAATTTTTAGCGGAGCGTGAGGAAATTCTCCGTTACAAATGGCTGGAAAGCGAACGCCTTGGATACGACATTGGCTTCGAAAAAGCCCTTTTGGAATGGATTCGCAAGCACCGCGAAAAATGGCGGGCCCAACGACGCCGCCAAAGAATGCGCAACCGCACCGGCAAATAACCCGGGGGGAATTCGCTTCCCGGGCGATCAAACATCACAACCAGCAAAGCGGCCTCGCATCGGAAATAGGGCTGCCGCACCCGGAAAGAGACAGGGAACGCTACCCTAAATTCCACCATTGAATGATGGAATCCTACCTGCAGGACAGGGTTCTCAATTCGACGGCGAAGCCGTCTTAGGACTGCGGCAACCTGTTGCCGCTTTTTCCAGCCGCAGCCTGCTGCGGCGTTTCCCTGTGGAAAATTGCTTCGCCCTCTCCGTCTCCGCCTCCGTCTTGTCCTTGAGAATGGGAGCGATGGTGCATCCCCGGAAAACTCTCCCACTAATCAGGTCGCCTGATCGGCTCCCCAAGGACAGGAATGTCCTTGCTCCTTATATTGTCACCTCCCCAAGAACAGGCGAAAGCCTTGCGAAGGCGGGCCCAAAGGGCTGAAGGCCCGACCTATTCCGTAGCATCCAAAGGCGTTAGGTTGACGCCATATGCGCCCAGCGGTGGCCGAGCCAAAGCGAGATCCCGTTTACCCTGAGTTTGTCGAACAAGCCGAACTCTCCGCCGACAAGAAGATTCTACAAAATGGCTTCCGGCAAAACTTCGCCCGCTTCGGGATGACGGCGCAACCAATCGGCAACTTCCTTGGCAAAATGCTCAACCTGGGTCGTGGCCCGGCCCAGAAAGGTTTTCGTGCGACCGAGAATCTCGTCCAACTCACTCTTCGTCAGCCCGATCCTTTCATCCGCCGCCAAACGGTCCGCCAAATCATTCTCCTCGGTTTTCCCACTGCGCAACGCCCCGGCCACCGCAATGGCATGTTCCTTGATCGCTTCATGGGCATCTTCACGTCCTGCGCCCTTCTTCACCGCCTCCATGAGAATGGTGGTGGTCGCCAGAAACGGCATCTGCCGACTGTTCTCCCGCTCAATCATGCCCGGGAAAAACTCCATCTGCCCGAGGATCGTCAAGCCGGTCTCAAGCAACCCATCAAGGGCAAAAAAGGCATCCGGCAAAGCCACCCGGCGTACCACCGAACAGGATACATCGCCCTCGTTCCATTGGTCTCCCGCGAGACCGTTCACCATCGTCAGGTACCCTCCCAAAATCGTTTGGAATCCGGTAATCCGCTCACAACTGCGGCTATTCACCTTATGCGGCATGGCCGAAGAACCGGTTTGTCCTTTGCGGAAACCTTCACTCCCCAATTCCATTCCGGCCATCAGGCGAAGGGTTTTGGCAAAGTTCGAAACCCCACTGCCCACCTGCACCAAGGCACTGACCGCCTCGAAGTCCAGGGAACGGGGGTACACCTGCCCGACATTGTCCAGCACTTCCGGCATGCCCAGATGAGCCACCACCCGGCGCTCCATTTCCTCCACCTTCTTCTCATCTCCGCCAAACAACGTCAGCATATCAAGCTGGGTCCCGACCGCACCCTTCAGCCCCCGGGCGGGATAGCCCGCCAACAATTGCTCCACCCGCCGGGCCGCCAGCAGAATCTCCTGCCCATGCATCGCCAGGCGTTTGCCCAGAGTCGTGGGTTGGGCGGGAACGTTATGCGTGCGGCCGGTAATCGGCAGCTCCTTGTATTCCTCCGCTTTCTTCGCCAGGCGGGTCAACAAAGCCACCGTTTTACGCAAAACCAACTGCAACGAAAGAAACACCTGCAACTGCTCGACATTCTCGGTCAAATCCCGGCTGGTCAGCCCCTTGTGCGCATGCTGGTGCCCCGCCAAGGCGGAAAACTCATCCAGCCGTGCCTTCACATCGTGCAACGTCTGGCGTTCCCGCTCCCGAATGGAGTCCAGGTCGACGTGCCCTTTCTGTTTTTCATAGGCCTTGATCGCCTCCGCGGGGATCGCCAAGCCCAATTCCCGCTGCGCTTTCATCACCGCAATCCAATAATCGCGCTCCAATAAAACCCGCCCCTCCGCGGACCATAAACTGCTCATGGCAGTGGACGCATATCGATCAGCTAAAACATTCGGAATACTCATCCGGATAACTGTATAAACTAATTTCAGCCGTTGAAACCCTAAATATTGAAGATTTCAACCCCTCCCCATTGCCCATCCAATCTTACCCATCCCAATCCATCAAATCTTAGAACAGGAGAGAGCAGAGGCAGCTGAGAGAAAAGGACCGTGTTTGCCCTCGGAAACCCCTGTTCCGATCCCTCCCCTCTCCCTGGAGGGACGGGTTCCACCCCGTTCACGAGAACGGACAAATCACCCCCGTTTTCCGAAGTATTGCTCTCAGAAGCGTAAGGCCCCCGCTCGCAACCCACCCTCAAGCGAGGGCCTTGCGCCCTTGCGCGAAGCCCTTCTACCCCCGGGCCAGCTAGCCCCCTCCACCCCCGCTTGAATTGTTCCACAATTTTCCACTCATCCTTCTTCCTTTACTTTCCCCCTTGGCAGGAGCCGGAACCTTCTTTATCACTAAAACCAATGAACGTTACCGGAATCGCCCTCGCCCCTCCTCCCTCGGCCGCCGAACAGCCCAAACTTTACCCGGAATTGCTGGCCTCCGTGCTGGCCCGGTATTCCCGCAGCAACGATGGCCTGCCCGCCATTTTGGAAAAAGTGGACCTGCGCGATCCCGACGCCTCGGTGGACCGCATTCTGAAATTTGTCGATTACGGACACGCCTCCATCGGCGGGCTTACCGGTGGCCTCGCGGTGGCCATCGACGATGTCTCCATGTGGCTGGCCTACAAACTCTTTGAAATCGCCCAAATGGCCGATGGACAGGAATCCAGCACCCGCTACATCACCATGGCGGCGGACAATATTCCCTCCGCCGAAGCCCTGGGCTTTCCGGAAGACCTCGCCCCTGCCTGGCAGGAACTCCTGGCCCTCTCCTTTCGCCTCTACGAACAGGAATCCGCCCGGCTGGACGAGAAAGCGCAGAAAGACCCCTCGGTCATTCGCGCCCCCGAAGGCACCAAACCCGCGGTGCTCAAACGACTGCGCAAGAACTACGCCCTCGACCGGGCCCGTTATTTCATTCCCCTCGCCACCCGCACCAACGTCGGCCTGGTGATGACCGCTCGCATGTGGGCCGAGACCGTCAAGCACCTCGACTCCCTCCCCCAAAAGGAGGCCCGCTCCCTGGCCGCCCTGCTGCGTACCGAATTGGAAAAAACCGCACCCCGCCTGATGCGTCACAGCTTCCGTGAGGAAAGCTACGTCGCCCAGGCCGAGGAGGATTTTCACTATTCCCTCAACCTTGGTCTGGCCCAACTCTCCACCGACCAACGGGAAGACCAGATCTGGGTCAAAGTGGATGACCAATGCCCCCCCTTTCTCCCCGAGGACCAATCCCCCGGGGACGCCCTGCGTTTTCGCCAAAACCGCTACGGCCGCGTCGGACGCAAGTTCCGCCGCGCCCCCATCTCCTTCGCCTGGAACAACATGGCCCTGGCCGAAATGCGTGACCTCAACCGTCACCGCACCGGCCACCGTTTCACCCCCATGATCCAAAACGGCTTCTACCTGCCCCCCGAAGTTGACCGCACTATCGCCACCGAATTTCTGGCCAAACAGGAAGCCCTCCTGCGCGAACTCCTCCAGCGCCAATCCGCCGCCTACCCCTACGCCCTCATGCTCGGGAGCCAAAGCCCCTTTGAGCACGTCACCACGGTCGATAAATTCATCTACGAAGCCGAACTACGCACCGGCATGGGCGCCCATTTCCGCTACGCCGAACACCTCAGCGCCGCCCTCCACCAATTCCTCGACCGCTACCCCGAAGCCCGCCCCCACATCGAAGAAGGCACCGCCGAACCAGAGTGAGGGTGAGCCCACATCGGGCAAAAAAACACCTTGATTTTCTTCATCTACGACTGAACCCAAAACACAAGTAAAGCTATCTCCTCACGACGATGATTGAAAAAACGTTACGGCTCCCTACACGGGTAACTGAGTTCAATCTAGCCCCGTACCTCCAGCTTCTTGCTGAGGGAAATGGGCACGAAAAGGTTTTTATTGATTTTGCCAGAGTAAGGTTTTTCATCCCTGTAGCCATCACTGCAACTGTAGCAATTGTTCGAAAATGGGTAGACGAAGGTGTTCAGGTAACCCTTATAAACCATAAAGACAACCCGGCCTTTTCTTATCTTCAAAGAATAGATTTTTTCAAAAAACTCGGCCTTAGCTACAAAGAAGATTTTCAACGGCGAAAGGCGAAAAACAACTTCGTTACGCTCCAAGAAGTGACAAAACAAAGTAATCGAGACTGAATGCGACGATTCACAAACTGGTCGAGGTGGTTGGCGACCAAAACAGAGAATTGGAACTCTTTCAAATTCTAGAATATGCTCTGGGGGAAATCATCAATAATTGCTGCCAGCATTCATACGGTTCAGGCTTTGTTTCAGCTCAATATTATCCTCGGGATGGTTTTGTCCGGTTAGCAATAGCGGATAATGGGATTGGCATCAGAGAAAGTTTCCGCCAATCGGGGTCTCCCCATTTTCACGACAAGCTTTCAGATCGGGATTTTCTCGAAATTGCCATTGAACCCGAAATAAGCAGTAAAAACCATATACGGGGCCCCTATGGGGATCCGGTCAACGCAGGGGTTGGGCTAAGCATCGTAGAGTACTTGATTGCAAATACTTATGGCTATTTCTTCCTTTCCTCAGGCCACAGCTGGGTATTTCGCGATGGGGAAAAAGATCGAGAATATGGAAACTTTGGGGACTTGTCTTTTCCGGGAGTCACCTGTTCGCTTGCATTTCGTCGGGGGGAAGCTTATGCTAAATACTGTTTAATTCAGGAAGCACGTAAAGAACTTGGACTAATCAGCCAAAAACCAAACAAACAACCCAATATTTTCCAATGAAAACAACAATCTCCATGGCTAAACGCTTCGGGCATTTTCTCTCATGCGGCGAGGATGGAGCAAAGTTGCGTTTTTGTGAAATTGAGCCCGCAATTCAAGAGGGGAAAATGGTCATTTTAAATATGAAAGGGGTAACCAACATGACTGACTCCTTTGCCAACGCCTGTTTCACTTCCTTATTCGTTCATTTAAACAATGAACTGGAAGGAAAAATTGTCTTTAAAGAGTGTACTCCTCTACTGCAATCATGCCTCCGAGACGCGCTTTCCAGAGCGAACCTCCTGCTAGAAGATAAAAGAAGCGATTTGGCATCTTCGAGGTAACCAACTTCGTCATTGTTCCAACCCTTTTGCCAATTGCGACCGTTGATTGTTTTCCAAGGGAGGATCTGACGTTCACTCCAGCCGGTTATTCACGGAACAACGGGCTCCCCAGTCCGAGGTTCACCTGGTCCCAGGCGATGGTCTCTTTGAGGGAGGTGCGGTGGATCAGTTTCAAGGCAAGAAGATCGGCAAAGGAGGTTTTTTTAGCCGCCGATTGATACCCGGCTTCCTTGAAAGCTTGAAGGTAGGCAGGCAATACTTTTGCGTTAGCAAGGAGGTACTGATTGAACTCGGCAAACGAAATTCCGACCACTTCCGCAAAGGTCTCCCCCCAGTTGAAATCCGGAAAAGAATCGGCCAGTCTCCTCACCTGCGTTTCCTTCAAATTATCCTCAGGACTCCTGACCCCACATTTCCCGGAACCCCCATCGAAAATTTCAAGTTGTTTTTGAATAAAGACGAAAGCGCAAGACGATAGGCTCTGCTCTGATAAATCGTGTGAAACGGCAAATGAAACCCTTTTCGCGAGAGAATACCGGCAAGTCATAGAGTAAGAGGTTAAAAGAAACCTACGTCCCGGAGGGACGGCCGATGGTAGGCGTGGATGGCAATCCACGTAATCTCCAAGCAAAAATCAAAATGTCTAGCAGAGCGAGACCTGAGAGGGTTGGGTTTGAGGTGCTTTCATTAGCCAAAAACCTAGTACTATTTGAGCGACTCTTCTCCTGCTCTCGCTCTGCGAGGCATTTTATTGGGGGTGTGATGCCTATTCCGTGGATTTTCATCCACGGCTATCCTCTTGCCGTCCCTCTGGGACTAATAAAATGCCTGCGCCTTCAATCAACCTCAAAGATTCCATTGGTGTCACCTTTACTTCACTGGAATCAAGTGTCCTGAGCCTACTTAGCGGCAAAAGCCGTTTCGTCCGCTATCCAACCTTTGGCTTGCCGGGTACTCTCCAAAAACGCCACATACTCATCCTGTAACTCGGGAAATTTCTGAATTTCCCCGGGAATGACAACCTCTTTCCTTGCGGGATCAGTATAGGCGAAAAAATGCTCTTCCAAAACCACATCCAACTCAGCCCGAACAGCTTGCTCGCCACCATGCAAGAGCAAACCGCAGAAGCAAAACAGTACAAGTGAATAAATCGTTGTCTTCATCTTTTCTCAGCGGGACGAATTCTCGATCCGGAGCGGGGAGCCTTTGAAATCCCCTTCTGCGTGAAGGTATTCCATATCGTCCCAGAGATAAAAGGACTCGGCAGGGAAGCGGCCTTCTTCATCCGATTGAAACAATTCCAACGAATCCTCCCCACGAACGATGCCGTATTTTTCCGGTCCGGGCTGAAATTGCTTTGACACCAAACCTCGGTAATCCACCAACAAATCATTGATATCGACCTTCACCAATCCGTAATCCAACAGGTACTGCCTGGTTGCCCCACGCAGCCAGAGCAAGTTCTGCCGCACCCTCTCCCGTTCGCTCTCCCGTTCATCCAACTGCCGCAGAACAATCACGGACTCTTCGGGTTCATCCTGCGCATAACCATACCATTCCAGAAGCTCAAATCGTAAATTCGGTTCTTCCCACTCATACGAAACCAGAGCCGCTTGCTGGCCCCGCCGGACCAGAAGATGTTCGGGCGCCACGGGATGAAGGGATCCTCCCAAACTTTTCCCCGGAAAGCTGCCTACATTGCCCGCCGCATCCATACGCAGACTTTCCCGAAGAAAGGGCCCACTTGCCTCATGGCTTTTATTGGTCCAAAGGCCAGCCCATTCATCGGGAAGCTTTTCCGATGAAGGGAGGTGATAAAAATGCGATTCGGTAGTCACCGTCTCCCCTTCCATCCTCTCCATGGTGGACGACAGCACAAAAGCAAGAATGCCTTCGGGTTCATCCCGCCAAATTAATTCCGCGCCCGGCATAGCCAATTGCATTCGCCCGGAAACAACGAGTTGCCCTTCGTTCTTTTGCAGAAAGGGAGCAAAAGGACCATTTGGGTGAGTCTGTATGCGCCCTTCGTCATCAACGGTTGGGTTTTCAGAATCGACATAACCACGCTGCCCCTCCTGAATTAAAAAGTTCGCCGAAAACCATTCGCCCTCCAAATCCGCCAAGTCCGGAGCCGCAGCTAAAGCCACCCCAGACCCGAAACAAAGAAAAAGAAAGGCGAACAGAACATTTTCAAGGCACTTCATTGAAGTAACCCAAACACAAAAAGTACCCCCTTTCAAGACCGCTCTCCAATCCTCTTTAAAGCGTATCTGGACCCATTTTCCATTTCGCTTTCGTTCCAACTCCCGAATAAGACCATACGAATGCAGGAAACCAGTTAAGACCCTTTTCTAAATCAATTTTCAAAAATTGCATATTTTTTTTATCTGGCCGAATTTATGCTCTTTTTGCCCCTATGATACGATGTGCCGACACGCCTTTTCCTCATAGACCAAATATTCTCCGGCCCCCTTTTTGTTGGCCATACCTTCCCCCGAAGAACCTATCCACCGCCAGCGAATGTCCTCCGATGGGCCCACCGAGACGGGTCATCATAAAAGACTCCCCACACGAAGGTGAAATCTTCATTTGGTGATTCTACACCACCGGACGATACGCGCTTATATTTTTTAAAAAATTTTGGGTAAATATACTTTGCCAACCAGTTTTTCCATGGAGGATCAAATCGAACTGCAAAAGGGAATCTTAAAAGACAAGGTTTTGGTGATGGCACCAAGAGTGCTGAAAGGCGTTTCGCGCAAAAAAGGATTTACGGCCAAAAACATCCCCGAAGCCACTTATTTGAATCTAACGGAAAAACAATCGAGGATTCTGGAAGAATTCGGGAAAGGCAAAACCTCCGCCAATGTTCTCGAAGCCTTAATTTGGCAGGGTAAGGCCCCGCGATTGCAAGAGTATTTCGAATTGATCATCAAAGCCTACCAGAACCGCATCCTGGTGGAGATTGGGAGCGAACAGGGGGCCCTCAAAGAGCCTTGCGACACCTTCCCCACACTCTCGATGGGAACCGTTTGGTTGGTTGTTTTGTTCACTATCCCTTTCTCTGTTTTCGCAAGTTGGTCTTCGCCGTTGGTTTTTCCGGACACGATTTGGGATATTCTGTTGGGGTTGTTTTACAGTGTTGCTGGCCTGAGTTTGGGAAAGTTTCTTGCCGGTGCATTTTTGGTACAGCAGGGCGGGGAGGTCTACCAACCTGGTTGGAAATGGAAAGACTTTCTTCCGCACTGGTCCATAGACCTGATCGACGGGCGGGTCGTCCACCCGTCGGTTGAGCTCTATATGGGGTGCCTGCGCCTTTTGCCCCTGATGTTTCTCTTCGGGGTCACCAGCCTTTTTCATCCGGGCAGCGCGGGTATCCTCTTATTGGCCCTCTGGTGCGCAACCTTCCCCGCACGTTACAGCGCCATCGACCAGATCCTCAAAGGCATGACCCACCGAATCGCGCTGGATATTCACCGGAATTTCATCTTTTTTAGTAAACAGAAGTCTTTCAGCGGAAAATTCCGGGGCCTGAAATACGAAAACAAAAGCTATCTCGGGCTCAAAATCATTTATTTTTGCCTTTGGATTTCCTTTCTGGTCGGAGCCACCATTCTGAGCCTGCACTATTATTTCGCCCCTTTGGCAGAACTCATTGACCCGAAGCTCGTGCTCTATGTCTTAACCGGTGTCTTCATCACTTCCGCTGTAGGGTACCCGCTGTATCTTTTGCTTCGCGAGGTCTTTCCCACCCTTCGTCATAAGTACAACCAGCGGAAGGAAAGAAAACGTAAAGAACGCGAACGGGCCTCCTTTGACGAAAACCATCCACCCTCAACCGCTTTGCGGGTCGAACTGATGAGCCGAAATGCAATCTTCCAGGGGTTGCCGCCAAAACACCTCAACGAGTTGGCGCAGCGGATGGTGACCGAAACATTTCCACGGGGAAGTTTCATTACGCGTACTGAAAAACCTCCTAAACGTTTGTATCTCCTCCTGTCCGGATCGGTGGCAGTGAGCCGCAAACTCTCAACCGGAAAAGTTTTGAAAATTACCTCTTTGCAGTCCGGGGCGGTGTTTGGGCAAATCCCTTTCTGGGATGATGCCCGTGTACCCAGAACAATTCAGGCTACAACAAAAGTTACGATCCTGTCTTTGGAGGCGAAAGATTTAATGGCTTCAGAGGAATTTCTCCGGGATAGAAACATTGCCCGTAACGGCGTAAAATTGAATTTTCTCAGTCATTACCGGCCCTTTTCAGAGTGGCCTCCGGAATTGGTTCGTGAAATGGCTTCGGCCTCCTCTTTCATGAGCCTTAAACAAGAGGAGACCGTCGTCCACCTGAACCAACCCAACCAGTTTTTCTACATTGTGTATGATGGTGTCCTACGCTGTCAGGCTAAGGGCCGGGTCCTGCGGACCTATCGCCTCGGGGACTACTTTGGCGAGTTGAGTGTCCTCCGAAACGCGCTGGCGGTAGCCGATGTCGTATGCAAGGAGGATGGCAAATGTCTGGTTATTGGAAAAAAACATCTTCTACGCATCTTGACCAAGTATCCTGAAGCTCTACTACAAATGGAACGGGTCGCGAGCAAACGCTTGGGACAACCCATTTTCCCCATTCAAGACCGTTCCGGATGGGAAAACTATCGCGCCAAATAAAGGCGAATCGGCACCCCGTCCACAACGCCCTCAGACGGGGTCCACCTCTGCATCGGGCGGGGCCTCGTGCCCCTTCCCGGAACACTCCTGGCCAAGGATAAATACGCAGACCCACCGCCCCCGCTCGCCGTCAGTCTCTCACCTGCCTATTCCAGCTCCGCTGGTGGCCCCGCTAATCTGAGACTAAGGTCCAACTCTGCATCGGGCGGGGGCCTCGTGCCCCTTCCCGGAACACTCCTGGCCAAGGATGAATACGCAGACCCACCGCCCCCGCCCGCTGTCAGTCTCTCACCTGCCTATTCCAGCTCCGCTGATGGCCGCACTGGCCCCAGACCAAACTCCGATCTCGATTTTACTTTAGCCGATCACCGGCAACTTCCCCTCAAAAAATCCGGGCGTTTGCTTTCTTTCCGAATTGGTCTTATTCTGCAACTCGAAAGAGTTTTCCCACCAGCAAGTAAAACTACGCCACCCGCCAACCGTTTCCTCAATGATCCCTAGAGCCACCACATTCTTCTGCCGAGCACTCTTGTTTGGAACATTGTTCCTTGGCATGAATGCCCCTATCCCCACCCAGGCTTGCACCCGGGTTGTCTATATTGGCCCGGAGGAAATGGTGCTGACGGGACGAACCATGGATTTCTCGATCGATATTCCCGCCAACCTTTGGATTTTTCCCCGCGGAATGGAACGCAACGGCGAAGTCGGGGACAATTCGATAACCTGGGTTTCCCGTTACGGCAGTATTGTGGCCAGTTCCTGGGATATTGCGTCTCCGGATGGCATGAATGAAAAAGGTCTCGTGGCCAACATGCTCTGGTTGGTGACTTCCGAATACCCTTCCTTTTCTGCCGATAGTGACCACAAGGGACTGACCATTGCCGCATGGGCTCAATATGCCTTGGACAATTTTGCCACCGTCGAAGAGGCCGTAAAGGCTTTGGCCGAAGAGCCATTTGTGGTGGTAACGGATTTCATTCCCGGAACCGATAAATTCACTACCGTTCACCTGTCTCTTTCTGACGCCAGCGGCGACAGTGCCATTTTTGAATACATTGATGGTCAGTTGGTCATACACCACGATTCATCCTATCAGGTAATGACAAACGACCCCGTTTTTGCCGAGCAATTGGCAATCAACCAATATTGGCAGGATATCCCCGGAACCAGTTTCTTACCTGGAACGAACCGGGCCTCGGACCGGTTTGTCCGCGCCTCGTACTACCTTCAGGCAATTCCCCAAACCAGTGACCCGAAAATCGCCATTGCCAGCGTATTCAGCGTAATCCGCAACACCTCCGTCCCCTATGGCATATCAACCGACGACCAACCGCACATATCCAACACCCGTTGGCGCGTAGTCGCCGATCACAAACATCGGACGTACTATTTTGAAAATGTGCTGACCCCCAATGTTTTTAAAGTGGATTTACGCGACATTGATTTCAGCAAGTCCACCAAAGTCAAAAAACTCTCCCTGGATGGTGGTGAAATCTACTCCGGCAATGCTTTGCCCCATTTTAAGGAGTCTGAGCCTTTTGTCTTCCAAGGACTTTAGAAATGAGCACCCGGCCAGCAACAGAGACCTGTTCGCCTATTCACCAGTCGGGACTGAAAATAAGGTCGTAACTCCCATTTCCTTTTTGGAAAACTTGCCGCTGTCTTTTGTTTTCGAAAATAAAACTATAAAAATTCACCGCTGCACCGTGAACGTCCATAAACTCCCTAATGTATATTTTTTCACTCATACCATCAAAGACGCGATCAACTGACTTCTTCGCTTCATCAAAGGAAACTATATTTTGCGCCAGATGATCGGCTTCGAAAATTGATAAAGATAGAACTATATAGGAAAAGGATTCCGTGATTTGGTTACGAACATTCATGGAAACGTAGGGTTTCAGAAAGTTCTTGTAGGCAAAATCCACGTCAGCCTCTGGAGAAAAGGCGAAGTTTTCACTTAAAGCAATAATATGATCTCCGACCAGCTTGCTCGCTAAGAATTTTTGAACAAGGATCGGATGATCTTCATTGAATGTTTCATTTTTGAAATTCTCGGGGATACCATAGACTTCCCGCCACCTCTGCACCACTTCCTGGGATTCTTTATCTTCTCCTGCGCCTCGGATCATACGTTGAAACTCCTTCCTTCGATCTTTGTCCATGTACTCTGGCACCAGCATGTAAAT
This sequence comes from Opitutales bacterium, assembly GCA_020831535.1. Classification (GTDB taxonomy): domain Bacteria; phylum Verrucomicrobiota; class Verrucomicrobiia; order Opitutales; family T3Sed10-336; genus JAIUMY01. Next base: position 13,197 of record JAFIGF010000057.1, read on the forward strand.
CTCCCTGCCCAGAACCTCCTCATGAAGGCGATTGCCAACGTAGGAACCGAATTCAATCATATCGTTTTTGTAGTGCCGGTATTCCTCCTCCGATATTTTCCCACTTAGCACAAATTCCACTCCTTCCCTGAAATATTCATCACCATCCCCAATCTGTCCCAGAAGCAAATTGGCACGGTATTCCAGTTCTTCAGAATCAGTCTCCTTCAAAGGAAGATGCCTGAACCCCTGTCCAAGGGTTCTTGCTGTGAGACGGTTTCCAATACTCTCCATGAACCAATCGCCAACCCAATCATTCTGCATATCCTCAGGAATCATTTCCCAGAAATGGCTGTAGTGTTCCACCAAGGTCTCCTCCACAAACTGAACCACATCCGGATCTAAAACGATATCGTTTCCGCGCTGTTTCTCTAAGGCCAGATTGCTTTCCAAGTAGATAGTGAGGTTTTCCGAAACCACATCCGCTAAGCGGTCTTCCGCGAAAAGAAATGGCAGGGGACCAAAAAAGATCAAAATAAAGACTAGTTTCTGCATCATCGTATTGCTTAAATCACAGTTTTTTCCAATGCAGGATTTCGCTCTAAACCAATGACACCATTATGGAGGTTACCCCGAGTGGGACAATACAAATTTCATGAATTTGCCGCCCGAATCTACCCCAAAATCATGATTGATCCTATTCTTATGCAGAAACTCTTTCCAACCCGTCACAAAACCCCCATCCCAATGGATATCCAGAGGGGGATGAGGAATAGGCTGAAAAAGGTGGTGCCAGCTACTAAACCCATTCACCAGACTAGACAGTAGATGAAGCAATTCTGACCAGCGAAGCCCTACTTTTCATCTACCCATTCCGGATTGTAAATCAGGATAAGGTCATTTTCATGCGGTTTTTTCCTGAATTCGTTAAATTGAGATGTAGTCACATTGTCGCCATACTTAATTTTGTGAAGCTTCCTTAGCATCGTACCCATTTGAAGAAATGAATTAATATATAGGTCTTGACCTTGAAACCTATCTTCCACTATTTCGAAAACCTTTCTTGAGCAATGTCACCATTTAAAAAACCCTCCCTTTGAGATAAAGTTTTAAATCCAAAAATAGATGAGTATTCACGAAAATACCCGACAACCTCTTGAGCACTGAAATGGTAAAATTCATCAATAAAAGCATCTCCGAATTTCCGGAAAAAATCTTCAGCATTACTAGAGGGCTGAAGGCCAAAAAATTCATTTATTTCGGGATGCAAATCCGGTGCCAGGACACGTCGATAAAATGCTGCAATCTCAAAGGGATAAGGCCTAACGGCTTGCGTCGCTATAGGCATATCAAAATCCTCGAACCTGATATCACTCCAATAATTTAAATCCCAATAGGACAAGTAAACTTTGTTCTCCTTGAAAAGGGTCCGCGTATTCCGAATTACGAAACGCATCCATTCATAACTTTCTTTCTTATAATTTTCATATTCCTCAGAAGTTATGCCTTCCTCTAAAACGTACTGCAAATTCGCTCTATCTAATTTTTCATGCTCAATCTGCCACTGCAAGTAAGCACGTAGCCTTTGATCGTTTTCTTCCTTTGGATTCAACAAGAACCTTTGAAAAATGTTGAATGCGGGTGAATTCAAAATCCGCAATTCGATTCCTTCGATGAAAGCATCTCTCAACCAGTCGTAGCCCTCCTCACTTGGGATCATATTCCAAAGATCCACATAAGATTCGACCAAAATATCAACAACAGATTCGCGACCCTCTTTTTCCGCTGCAAACTCTACGTTATAATTTGCATAGTAACGTTCCATGGCTTGGATATATTCATCCAAAACTCCACCAATTGACTCCCTTAATTTTTCCGCCGCCGATACAGGGCTTGCAACAAAAAAGAGAAGGCAAAGTAAGGATAGGGTATTTTTGAATTTCATGAGATTCTCTTATGGCCTTTCACAAACACGATCAACAGATGCCGATAGAACACAAACCGTACATTCACTAAGCATCTTCTAGAAGAATCTTTCAATCAAACCAATTCGGATCATAAATTAGCTCATACTGATCATGTTGTTTGCGGAAAAGATTGGGGGACTCTTCTCCATCTTCGATATACAAAATCGAATAGAGGACATTTGCCGAACCATGAATATCTAAAAAATCAATCAGATAGATTTCATCTCGTACTTCCTCCAACGCCTTGTCCACCATTTTCTTTGCTTCCGCCACCGGGCGCAAATTCCCCTTGAAGATATCGGCTTCAAAAATGGAGGAGGATAACATTATATAGGAAACGGATGAGGCCAATTGATTTTTTACATTTATACGCAAATAGGGTTTGGCGATTTCCTTAAAGAAATCATCTACGGAACTTACCGGGTCATGTCCCAACGGTTCACTCACCGGCCGGATATGCTCCCCGACTAGCATCCTGGAGAAATATCTTTGCAAAAGAAGAGGATAGTCTTCCTCGTAAGCCGTCAAAAGAATCTCCTCCGGGATTCCAAACTTCCCTTTCAGTTTATTCAATTGCTCTTCCGGAACCTCATCTTCATCGATTCCACTGGTAAACATTGCATACAAATTCACGGTTTCTTCCTGCAGGTACGAAGGAATACCCAAATAGACCTTTCGGTTCATGATATGATTCTCAAGTTCTCTCCCCACATAGGTTCCAAAACGAATCATATTCTCTCTACTCTCCAGGTATTCCTTCTCCGTAATATTCCCCTCGACAACAAACTTTATAGCTCTCGTAAATCGACTGTCATCTTTTCTTATTGATTCTAATTGCCCCAAAGCTCCATTTTTCATTTCAGGCGTATGATCGACTAGGGGAATATGCCGTAAACCTTTTCTAAACGTCCTCGTTAACAAACGAGATCTGACACTCTCCATGAACCAATCGCCAACCCAATCATTCTGCATATCCTCAGGAATCATTTCCCAGAAATGGCTGTAGTGTTCCACCAAGGTCTCCTCCACAAACTGAACCACCTCCGGATCTAAAACGATGTCGTTTCCGCGTTGTTTCTCTAAAGCCAAATTGCTTTCCAAGTAGATAGTGAGGTTTTCCGAAACCACATCCGCTAGGCGGTCTTCCGCGAAAAGAAATGGAAGATGAATCAAAAGAAATATTTTAATTATAAGAACTTTTTTCATTTTAATTACATGTTTTTAAGATTGCGGGTTTCCATAAAAGGGAAGATGCATTTTCGCTCTCTGAATCCGGAGGAAGAACAACAACACTAACTCTCATAGAGGCTCTTGCAAATGAATCTTCACCGGAGCTTACTTTATAGGCGCCAACCACAGACGCATTTCGTGTAAATACAAATTCGCTATTAGGCGAATGGACTATTCCTTCATCCGTACTTATTTTTGTACTTAAAATAGAGCGTGGTTTCCAAACCGTCTTATCGCTACCTGTTTCAGATATTGGGATGTCAATCGAAGTGCCGACACCTCCTACACTCACTGAAAGAGGAACTGATATAATATTTTTACTCGTGGCAATTGCGTCCTTTATCAAAGGCTCATCAGGATCAGTTACTTCCGATCCTGATATCAAGGCTCGGCCATATACAGCTGCAAATGCAGTATCTCCACCGGAAGCTCTCCACACTCTAAGCCTGTATTCGTATGAAATTCTAATATCTACTGACCATTCCTAAAAAGGTTTATATCTAATTCATCCCTTCAAGATCAAGTTCTGTTTGTATCCAGAAGGCACGTATCAATTTTGTTTTTCCTCTACGCTTAGATATTGCTTTGCGAGCCTCATTGGATAACTCCATCAT
>JAFIGF010000058.1 GCA_020831535.1 Opitutales bacterium
TTTCAGCTTTTCAGCTTTTTAGAATGTTAGCGCTCCCCTACTTCCCCTCCGCCAGGACCTCGGAGGCTACGTCATCGAACCACTGCAGAAACAATTCTACCGTTCGGTCGGTGATCACAACCGGATGAATTTGTCGATACACTTCAAATCGTTGCCCGGTTTCGCGGTCAAACACCGGCACCAACAGGGGCTTTCTCTCCTTTCCCATGGCCAGCAAAAGGGCACGGTTTTCTTCCTCCCGGATACTGGTTGAAACCACCGCCACGGCCTTGTCCAACCCGGCCCGGCGCAAGGTATGGGAGTCATTCGGATCTCCCCGCAAAAAAGGAATCCCCTGGGACTTTAGCTGATGCAACAAAACCCCATCTTCCTCGATGACCAAGACCTCCCTTCCCTTCTTCATAATGGTCCGGGCCAAACGATCACCCGCCTCCCCCATGCCGGCCAATAACACCACCCCTTCCGCCTCCTCGTGCAAACGGCCCTGCCCCGCCCGCCGGGCCCACCAACGGGAAAGAGGCGAAAGATGAATCAGCCTCCGCACCACTCCTTCCCGCGCCAGAAAAGGAGTCCACGACATACTGATAATGGTGACCAGGGCAATGAGGGAAAATAACTCCACCTCAATCTTCCCCTGCAGCATCGCGTACAAAGCCACGATCAGCGAGAACTCACTGGTCTGCGAAAGCAACAAGCCCGACTCCAGGGACGCTCGTGAAGACAAGCCCTTGAATTCCGCCACAACTTTAACCAGCGGTGGAGTGACCACCAGCAACAACACCAAAAACACCACCCCGCCAGCCCACATTTCGGGAGGAGGAATAAGAATCAAGGAGCCCAGAACGAGGAAGAACAGGGCCATGAAAAAATCATTCATGGAATTGATTAACCCCCGAACTACCCCATTGACGGGAAAGTTGGAGAGGGACAACCCGGCCATGAATGCGCCCACCACCAACGGCAGTCCCAACCAATAAGCCGCCGCCATAAAAACCGAGAGAACGGACAGAACCGTGAGCAATAAAAGCTCCTCCCCCAACTTGCCCCGCAAAACCACCGTCGGCATGACATAGCGGGCCAAAAACCAGCTCAGCATTCCCAACACAAACACCCCGGCCAGGCCAGCCAAAACCTCGGCCACGCCGTTTTCCACCTGCATCAAAATGACCAGGCCGATAATCACCAGGAGGTCTTGCAAGACCAGCACCCCTGTCACCAGGCGCCCCCCGGAAGTGAACATCTTCTGGTTCATCTTGAGATGGCGGATGACCACCAGAGTCGAACTCGCGGCCATTGCCAGTCCGAGGAAGAGAGCTACGGAAACCGTTTCCCGCCAATAAACCCCAACCGCAAAGCCGGCCGCCGCCAACACCGTAAATTGCACCAACCCAACCCAGAGCACGGCCTTCTTGCGATTTCCCGCCCGGCGAGGATTCAGTTCAAGCCCCACTGCAAAGACTACAAAAGCTAACCCCAACTCCAAAATGGCCGTTTGAACATCGAGTCCGGCGGCCTCTTCCGCAGGCGCAGCGTAGCTCCCCCCGGCCAAGACCACAAGGGTCTCCAGCCATTCCAAAAGACCTCCCACAACCGGTTGCAAAAGCATTCCCGCGAGTAGATACAGCGGAATCAAAGGAAACCGCAGAGCCTTGGAAATCGTCACCGCCAACGCGGCCGCGAACAGAATGAGGGCCAAACCGATCATTTGTGCAGACCCTCCATTTTTTCCAAAATCTCCTCCTGCATTTTCAAGCCATCGATAAAAGGCGTCATGAGGTAGGCACTATTCAGCTCCAACAAGTCGGGAATGATCGACAAATCGAAGGCATTCACCACAAAAGGCACTCCGCATTCCTGGCAATGCCAGGCCAGAATAAGATTGGTATCCTCAATCTGCAAAGCACTGATTACCATTTTGGCAGACTCCAGTTCCGCCTCCTCCCGCACGCTCAAATCCTCCACGTTACCAATCAACCCCTCAACCCCAAGGCCTTCCAGTTTACCGGGATCGTTGTCGATTCCCAAGACCCGCTCTCCCCGCTCCACCAAGGCCTCGGCAATGCGACGGCCCAGACCATTCATCCCGACAATGGCGACATGACCAACCCGCTTTTCCTTTTCTTCCCGATCCTCTCCTTGCCGCGCTTTGAAAGGCGCCAAAAGACGAAACTTCCGGCACCATTCATACAGAGGGTCACTGTAGAGAATCATATAGGCTGAAACAGCAATGGTAATCAGGCCCACCGCCGAAATGATCGACATAAGATCCAGACCGATCAAGCCGGCGGCAATCCCCATATAGGCGAAGATAAAGGAAAACTCACTGATCTGCGCCACCGTCACACTGGTTTTGAAAGCGGTCTTCTCCTTATACTTCATCCGGGTGATGATCAGCATGAAAATAAAAGGATTCCCGATCAACACGAACAAGGAAAGTATCAGCACCGCCCCCAAATTCTCAAAGGCTGCGGTAAACTCCATTTGCACGCCCAGGGTCACAAAAAAGACCGCAATGAAAAAATTCATCAGCGGATGAACCCTTCGCTCCAAATCTTTGTGGTACGGTAGTTGGGCCAAACTCAAACCGGCCAAAAAGGCGCCGATTTCCTCGGAGAGGTTGAGGAATTTTGCCAGCAAAACGATCAAAAAGCACCAGGCCAGGCTCCAGATAAAAACGGTTTCGGGCGAACGGGCGGCCCAGGAGAAGGGTTTTGGCAAAATGTACTTGGAAGCCACCAAAACAAAGGCCAACAAGAACCCCATCCCGACGAAGGCCAAACCGATATCCGCCGCGGTAGTCCACCAAGCCGCCTCCTCGGCGATCACTTCCCCCTCTCCTGCCGTCGCGGAACCCAGCCCGGCCAGGAAGGTCATGACCAGAATCACCACCAAATCCTGGACCAGAAAAATCCCGATCGCAATGCGCCCATAGAGATGGTCGATCTCCCCTTTAAGATCGAGCAATTTGACCACCACCACAGTGCTGCTGAAGGTCAGAGCCACCGAGAGAAATACACTTTGCATCAAGCTGAAGCCCAACAAGAGACAAACCACCATTCCTCCAGCCGCGGTGAAAAGGACCTGTCCGATCCCGGCAAAAAGCGCCACCTTCCCTACATCCCGGATACGGTCCAGGCTCAATTCCAAGCCCACCAAAAACAGGAGAAGAATGATCCCCACTTCGGCAATCAACTCCAGTGCCTCCTCCATCTCCACCAAGCCCAGAACCGGCCCCAAGAGAATTCCGGCGATCATATACATCACCAAACTGGGAACTTTTAAGGCCCTGCCTAAATAGGCAAAGACGACCCCCGCAAAAAGAATCATCCCCAAATAACGCAGAAAGGTATCTTCAAACACGAAGACCTCCTTTAAGACGGCAATTTGGAAGTGCTATGCTCATGCCCTTAGTATAATTCGTCAACCTTCCCCTAAGGCGAGAGGAAAAAGCACCCTCTTCGACCGTGATTTTTAGACTTTCTTCTCCCCTCACCGGGCTGGATGGAAATCATACACCACAAAACGATCCACCAAAGGGCGAATCACCTCCTCGACCGCCTGACGATGGAGAGGGTGAGGCAGGTATTCGTTATACGCCTCCTCATCCGCGAAAGTGATCACCAGAGCGACATCAAAGGAATCGTCAACCACCTCCCGCCCGGAAAGCTTCGGTGGGCCAACGGATACCGAGAGGACTCCGGGAATTTGCTCGAAACCGTAGGTGGCCTCGATCACTTTTTGCCGGGCCTCTTCGTTTCCGGATTCTTTTAGCCAAACTACCACCAGATGCTGGATTGCCGACTCCGGCAAAACCAATCCATCGGAAGGGTCTTGAGCCCCGTGCTGACAGGCCGCGGCAAAGAGGCCAAACAAGAACACCAGGAAAACGGCGGAAAAGGAATACGTTTTTTGCATCACTTGATTCAACATGGGCGAAGGTCCTGAGGTAAACAAAAAAACGGCAACCAGGGAGGTTGCCGTTTCTCAGAAAAGGATTTTCGGTTAATCCTGCAAGTGAGCCTGCACACTAATGATAATGTCTACCGTCGATCCGATAGCGGGAGTTCCATAGGAGACCCCGTAGTCGGTGCGGTCAATTTGGGTGCTTGCTTCCCAACCGGTTAGGTAAATATCTCCACGGCCTTCCCCAAAGCCGAGCAATTCCGCCTCGAGAGTCACTTCGCGGGTTGTGCCGTGTATCGTCAAATCACCGGTAATATGAAAACGGTCCTCCCCCTGGTCTTCCCAAGAGGTGGAAACGAAGGTAATTTCCCCATAATTTTCCGCATCGAAAAAATCATCCGAGCGCAGATGATCATCCCGGTCACTGTTATTGGTATCAATGCTGGCTACCTGAATCGTCACTTCAGCCGAGCTGTTTTCCAGATTCTCACGGTCAATATGCAAATCGCCGGAGAATTCACCGAAGCGGCCGCTGACCCGATTGACGAAATGGCGAACCCGGAAATCCACGCTGGAGTGAACCGGATCGATTTTATAGTGCTCACGGACTTCCTCATCGGAGCTTTCTCCACCATGGTTATGAGCCTTGGCTTCGGCGGGTTGAAAGAAAAAGGCTACCGACGCAAAGGCCAGTAATCCTGAAGTTTTGATTTTGGTGATTTTGTTCATACGCATTATTTGGTTTATCAGCGACTCCTACTTTGGTCCGTTTCGGGAATTTGTCTAGCGGGTGGCAAAGATTTTCCGTATTTCCCCTGCCGTCCAGAGACCGGATAAATAGGCCCCCTCGATTCGTGGTTGTCCGCCGAAAGCGTCTCCCGCGAAAGCCAAGCCCTGTGGAGAAACAAGCCAGCCGCGGTCAGGATGAGAAACGACCACTCGGGCGAATTTCCATCTCCGCAGACTGGATTCCAAAACCTCGCAACCGGCCAGCCAAGGACGGGAAGCCAAGAGTAGTTTTTCGGTAACATCGTCCGGATCCTCCTCGAAATTTGCCTCGGCAAAGGTATCCGTGGAAAGAATACTCACCGCACCCAGCCGGGAACTCACCCCCTTGGCGGCATTATCAGCCAAGGTCGCAATCTCCGGATGATCGGTTGGGGCAAAAAACCCGACCGGAGAAAACCGGGGCTGTTGATCCAGCCGGAGCATCAAGGCAAAACAGGGCGCATAGCTGATTTGCCGCAACGGTTCGAGGGCCGGTTGAATTCCGGGCGCTTCGTCATCATCCAATAAAGCCAGAGTCTGCGGGACCGGGGCGGTGGAGAGCAGGAAAGGCGCCCGAAAGGTCCTTCCGTGTTCGGCAAAAGAGAGTTCCCAATGCCCCTTCTTTCGCCGAAGGGCAGAAATCGTATGCTGTCGCCGCACCGGCAGGCCTTGCCCCAAAAACTTGGCCACGGCGGTCATTCCCCCGGCCACCCGATAGCGAAGAGTCTCCCTCTCCGGCAACAAGGAAGCCTCACCTTGGGGGTCCAGGTGATTGAACCAAGGGGCCACCAGGTTCCGTTCTTCCCAGACCGCCACCTCCTCCCGAAACAAATCACCGCGCACAGTAAAAAACTGGCACCCGTGATCAAAATGGGCCTCACCCAGCCGACGGGTAGCCATGCGCCCTCCGAGTCCCCGGCTTTTTTCAAAGAGCTGAACCCCCAAGCCCGCCTTCCGCAACTCCCGCGCCGCCACCAAGCCCGACAGGCCGGCTCCGATGATCGCCACATCACACGATTCTTCCCGTTCGTTTTCCATAAACCACGCTACGAAGGAAGGCCGAATCGTCAACTACTCTTGCCACCAGCCCCATATTTCGATTTAATGAGAAGCATGCAAAATGATGTCGTGCAGGTTTCAATCAAGGGGGTTTTGCCGACTTCCAACGGCTGTGCCCTCTTTCTGGGAGATGACCACAAAGCCTTTGTCATCTATATTGAAGAAGGCATCGGCAACAGTATTATGATGGCCCTCAATGGCGTGGAAAAGGAACGACCCCTGACCCATGACTTGATGGACACCCTCTGCAAAGGTTTCCAGATTGAAGTGCAAAGGGTCATTATCAACGATGCCAGGGAAGGAACGTTTTACGCGCGCATGATCCTCTCCATGGAAAACGAACTGGGGAAAAAAATCATCGAGCTGGATGCCCGCCCCAGCGACAGCATTACCCTCGCGGTTTTGCAGGGAGCCCCGGTTTTCGTATCCCGTAAGGTCTTTGACGAAGTGGAGGACATGACCGAGGTTTTGGATAAAATTCTTTCCGAAAACGATGATGATTCCCCCGGCGAAAACCCCTCCGGAGATAATCCCCAGTTCCCTTTCTAATTGAGATCCCGCCGTCACAATACGGGCCGTAAATGTCGGTTGCCAAGATTGCGTGACCAATGGTATTTTACTCTAAATGACTTTTCTCGACCATTCCCTCATGCGGGTTGCGGCCGTTACTCCACCCCTCCGGGTGGCGGATGTATCGTATAACACCGAGGCTTTATCCCGTAAAATCAAACAGGCGGGGGAGGAAGGTGCCTCCTTGGTCGTAACTCCTGAATTGGGTCTGACCGGCTACACCTGCGGCGATCTTTTTGCCCAAACCACCTTACGGGAAGCCAGCTACCGCGCCCTTACCCAATTGGCCCGGGAAAGTCGCCAAGGCCCATGGGCTATCGTAGGGTTGCCCATCCACCATCGCTCCAGGCTCTACAACTGCCTCGCGCTTCTGGCGGAAGGGAAGATCCTGGGCATCGTTCCCAAGAGCACGCTTCCCAACACCCGGGAATACTATGAACAACGATGGTTCACTTCCGGAGAGGATCTCCATGGCGAGACCATGATTGGGCCCGAAGGCCCCGTGCCCTTTGGAACCGACCTTCTCTTCGGTTCCCCCGATTGTGCGGATTTCATTTTGGGAGTTGAGGTCTGCGAGGACCTTTGGTCCGTGGAACCCCCCAGCGGACGGCAAGCCTTGGCCGGTGCCACCGTTCTGATCAATGGATCGGCCAGCAATGAAATCCTCGGGAAACCCCCCTACCGCCGGGACCTTGTCCGACAACAATCAGCCCGCTGCCTGGCCGCCTACCTCTATGCCTCCTCCGGACCCGGCGAATCCAGTACCGACTTGGTCTTTTCCGGACATTGCCTTATCGCGGAAAATGGAACGCTACTGGCCGAATCCACACGATTTGCCCGCGACGGGGAAATAATCCTCGCCGACCTCGACCTGGAACAACTTCGGCACGAACGCCTCACCAACAACACCTTTTTCAATCGTCCTTCAGGCAGCCAATCTTTTCGACTGATCGAAGCGCCCCTCCCGGCGAGCAAGGCACTTTCCCAAAACCTTCCCCTCCGACGGCCTTTACGATCCAACCCTTTTGTTCCTTCCGACAAGGAAAACCGCGCCGAACATTGTCGGGAGATTTTCGCCTTGCAAACCGCTGGCCTGACCAAGCGCCTGGAACATGTGGGCTGTCGTCGCGTGGTGCTGGGAATCAGTGGTGGACTTGATTCAACTTTGGCCCTATTGGTCTGCATCCATTCCTTCGACCAGCTTGGATGGCCACGGCAAAATATCCTCGCTCCCACCATGCCGGGCTTCGGCACCTCGCAGAGAACCCGGGGTAACGCCGGGAAATTGGTTTCGCTCCTCGGTGCCGAAGGCCGTGTCATTTCCATCGAGAACGTGGTACGGGAACATTTCCAGGCCATCGGCCACGACGAGGAGACCTATGATGTGACCTACGAAAACGCCCAAGCCCGCGAGCGCACGCAGATTTTGATGGACCTGGCCAACAAGCACGAAGGTCTCTGTATCGGCACCGGTGACCTTTCCGAAGCCGCCCTTGGCTGGTGCACCTTCAACGGCGACCACATGTCCATGTACCATGTCAATATCGGCGTTCCCAAAACCCTTGTCCGCTGGATCATTCAATGGTGTGCCGAGGAACTCTTTGACGGCCCCATCCGGGCCACCCTGGAAGATATTATCGACACCCCCATAACCCCGGAACTTCTGCCGCTCGATCAGCAAGGCGGCATCGAACAAAAGACGGAGGAAAAGGTTGGCCCTTACCGGTTGCATGATTTTTTTCTCTTTTATCTGGTTCGTCATGGGTTTTCTCCACAAAAAATCCTCTTCCTCGCCAAAGAAGCCTTTCGGGATGAATTTGCAGAAACGACCATTCGCCATTGGCTAAAAGTATTCCTGACCCGATTTTTCCGCCAGCAATTCAAACGCTCCTCCATGCCCGACGGCCCCAAGGTGGGTACGGTGGCTCTTTCTCCCCGGGGCGATTGGCGAATGCCCAGCGACGCCTGCCCGAAAACCTGGCTCCGGGAACTGGAAGAGTGACACCAGCGACCGACTATATCGTTCTTTTTCTTGATCTAACGTAATTTGCGTTGATTCTTTCCGTCCGAACCCTTTTAAAGTATAGCATGCACAGCATTGGCGAACAGCTCGAAGAAGCAAGAAAGCAAAAGGGTATCTCCATCCGCGACGCCGCCGAGTCCACCAAGATCCGTGGTGAATACCTTGAAGCCTTCGAGGGCAACAACTTCGACATAGATTTACCGCAAATTTACATTCGTGGATTTCTCCGAAACTACGCCCGTTTTCTAAAACTCGACCCCCAAGCTATTACCCAGGAATACGAACAGGTCTTGCAGAAACCGGCTTACGAAGCCGAGCCCCGGGAAATCCTCGGGGCGGTCAAGAAGCAAAACGAACAATTTCTCAAAAAGCCTCTCCCCTCTTCTTCGTCGCGCCAAAGGACCTCCCTCGGACAAATACCCGACCCGGAAGCGGAACCTGCTGAGAGCATCGATCCCGAGGAAAGAGCTGAGTTCAACTTTAACCGCGAAGAAGAACACGAACCCTCCCATGGCTTTCGTCAGACCGCCGCAGAGGACGAATCAGATTATCTGCCTTTTGACAAAACACTCTATCTCAAAATCGGGGTAATTCTCGGCGGAGCAGTCATTCTTATTATTTTGATGGTCGCCTTGGTGACCGCCCTTCGCTCTCCAACCACTGAAGTGGTTGATGAGAATGACAATGCTGAGGAAGAAGTGATAACCAGTACGGAGTTTATGCTCGAAGCCACCGGAGATATTCTTAGTGTAACCGTACGCGATCTCAATACTGGAGAAGAGTTGTTTCGCGGCTCCCTCAGTGAAGGCATGCAGGTTCCCCTGCGACGAGAGGGGCGCGTACGCATTGCCACGACGGACGGCCAACACCTTCGCATTGAGGAAGACGGCGAACGACTGCGATTTCCCTCCACCGGGCGCGGAGCTACCGTTTTCCCGCAATAAGAGCCCGCTGATATTTTGTCCGCCTTTCGGCAAATATTGGCCTTCCGGGAAAAATTCTTTGCCATTCCTCCCATTTACTTCAATAAATATACCTTCGAGTGTAAAACCATTAACCTCGTGATTAACTATGCCAATAGCCACACCTAAACAATACGAAGAAATGTTGAAAGCCGCTCAGGAAGGCAACTACGCCTACCCTGCGGTCAACGTGACCTCCATCACCACCATCAATGCGGCCTTGAAAGCCTTTTCCGACAGCAAGTCGGACGGCATTATTCAGTGCTCCACCGGAGGCGCCCAGTTCGCTTCCGGGTTGAACGTTAAGGACGAGGTCCACGGCGCCATTGTCCTCGCCGAAGCCGCCCATCGCCTGGCTGAAAAGCACGATGTGTTGATCGCCTTGCATACCGACCACTGCCCGGCCAAAAAAGTGGATTCCTTCCTCAAGCCCCTCATCCAGGCAACCGCCGACCGTCGGGCCGAAGGCAAAGGCAACCTTTTCCAATCCCATATGTTCGATGGTTCCGATCTTCCCCTGGAAGAAAATATGAAAATCTCCCAGGAACTGATGGACCTCTGTAAAGAGAACGAGATCATCCTCGAAGTCGAAGCCGGCGTTGTCGGTGGTGAAGAGGATGGCTCCGCCGGATCCGCAGACACCCCCGCCGACAAGCTCTACACCACCCCCGAGGATATGCTCACCGTCTATGAGGCCCTCGAAGGTCGCGGCCGCTACATTTTTGCCGCCACCTTCGGCAATGTGCACGGTTCCTACAAACCCGGCGCGGTCAAACTGCGCCCCGACATCCTCAAGCAAGGCCAGGATGCCGTCGCGGCTAAACATGGGGAATCCGCTCGCTTCGATCTGGTCTTCCACGGTGGTTCCGGCTCCGAGCTTTCGGAAATCCGCGAAACCCTCGACTACGGGGTCATCAAAATGAACATCGATACCGACACCCAATATGCCTTCACCCGCCCTGTTGCCGATCACATCATGAAAAATTATTATGGCGTTCTGAAAATCGACGGCGAAGT
>JAFIGF010000060.1 GCA_020831535.1 Opitutales bacterium
CCTTCGCCCTGCCTACGGATCGGGTGGGTTTCTGGGAGGGCGAGTGTCTCTCCTAGGTCGATTGGTCTGGTTGAGGGACGGCTTCTTGGCGGGGGCTCATTCAACAGGCGGGAGCATCTGGGAAAGATCGATCAGTCACCGCGCGAAGGCTCAGAGGGACCTTCGCCCTCCCGACGGAGCGGGTGCGCTTTTGGGAGGGCGAGGGTCTCTCCGAGCTCGAGTGGTCGGATTGGGGTGCGGCTTCTTGGCGGACGTTCATTCAACAGGCGGGGGCCTTTGGGAACGTTTGATCAGTAGCCGCGCAAAGGCTCAGCGGGGCAAACCCCTACTCGGCCAACGGCTCAACGACTTCATGGATTTTTTCCATCACCTCGTCGGTCAGCTTGGGCACCAACTCAATCGCGGGCATGTTGTCTTTCACCTGCTCCGGTTTGGAGGCCCCGGTGATCACCGTACTCACATTCGGATTCTTCAAGCACCAGGCCAGCGCCAGGCGAGGCAATTTGGTTCCCAACTCATCGGCAATGGTGGCAAGCCGCTTAACCCCTTCAATCCGGCGGTGCGCTTCCTCGCTGGTAAATTTATCCCGCAACCACTCCAGCCCTTTCACATTCGCCCGGGAATCCTGCGGCAGACCGTCATTGTATTTGCCGGTCAGCAACCCCGACGCCAGGGGCGACCAGATGGTGGTGCCCAAACCGATCTCCTTATACAGCCGCGCATACTCCTTCTCCACCCGCTGGCGGGTAAATAGGTTGTACTGCGGTTGCTCCATTGTCGGGGGTACGAGATTGTATTGCCGCGCCACCGCGTAGGCTTCCATGATTTCCTGCGCCGACCATTCGGAGGTGCCCCAGTACAGGATTTTCCCCTGCTGAATCAAATCGGTCATAATCCGTACCGTCTCTTCAATGGGGGTATTCGGATCCGCCCGGTGGCAAAAGAACAGGTCCAGGTAATCAACCTGCAAGCGTTTCAACGCGGCATGGCAAGCCTCAAAAACATGCTTTCGGGAAAGCCCTTTTCCATTGATGCCACGATAATCTCCTCCGAAGAAAACCTTACTGGAGACCACAAAACTCTCCCGCGGCCAGTTCATGTCAGCCAAAATCCGGCCCATCACCCGCTCGGCCTCTCCGCCAGCGTAGGCTTCCGCATTGTCAAAAAAATTCACCCCTGCATCGTAGGCCTCTTTCATACACGCCTTGGCTGTATCCTCGCCAACTTGTTGACCAAAGGTCACCCAAGCACCAAAAGAAAGCGCACTCACTTGCAGCCCGGAAGAGCCCAGTCGGTTGTAGATCATATCCATCCTTTTTCTGACTTATTCCCTCCCCGAGTGTTCCGGGGGGAGTCGCTAGTGCATAATACTTGATAGCTTGGCCAGGGTCTCCTCCAACGCCTCAGGACTCCTGACCCACATTTCCCGGAAACCCGACATCGAAAATTTCAAGTTGTTTTTGAATAAAGACTTAAGCGCAAGACGATAGGCTCTGCTCAGATGGATCGTGTGAAACGGCAAATGAAACCCTTTTCGAGAGAGAATACCGGCAAGTCATCGCATGAGAGGTGAAAAGAAACCTAAGTCCCGTAGGGACGGGCCGAAGGTAGGCGTGGATGGCAATCCACGTAATCTCCAAGCAAAAATCCAAATGTCTCGCAGAGCGAGACCTGAGAGGGTTGGGCTTGGGGTCTTCCGAGTGCCATTCCCATTAGCCCAACACCGAGCGTAATCCCCTCCTGCTCTCGCTCTGCGAGGCATTCTATTGGGGGTGTGATGCCTATTCCGTGGATTTTTATCCACGGCTATCCTCTTGCCGTCCCTCTGGGACTTACCAAATGCGTACGGTGTCCAAAGCCTGGTCATCGAGCTTTTCAATGAGTTCGACATTCGAATTTCCGGAAATATTGTAGCTCGCTGCCAATTTCTTTGGCAACCTCAAGGCCAAGCTATTTCCCCAACGTGCCACACTTGTCTTCATGGCCTTAATGTATCTACATTAGAGAAACATATCAAGACCGAAATATTTTTGGTCTTGCGCCACCGGAAAAAACAAGTTCCCGCCGGAAAACCAAAAACGATTTGCAGCGGCTCTCCCGCCAACGAGCATTCACCCCCCACCCACCTTTCAGAATTTCCTGTCCCTCGGGGCGACGATCTGGTACATTCCTCGTTTTCTCTCTTCACCATGGCTGAAAATACCAAATACGATCTTGTTGTAATAGGCGGCGGACCCGCCGGATACGCTGGCGCCATTCGCGCGGGCCAATTAGGCAAAAAAGTTGCCTGTATCGAGCTCGAAAGAGCGGGTGGCACCTGCCTGAACTGGGGCTGTATCCCCAGTAAGGCCTTGCTCAAAAGCGCTGAGCTCTACCAGAAGCTCCACCACCTGGAAGACTTCGGACTGTCCTGCGAAAAACCTTCCTTCGACTTTCAGAAAGTCATCAAGCGCTCCCGCGGGGTCGCCGACAATATGGCCAAGGGCATCGAGTTTCTTTTCAAGAAAAACAAGGTCGATTACTTCAAGGGCATCGGCCAAATCAGCGCCCCCGGCATGGTCGAGATCATTGATGGCCCCGACAAGGGGAAATACCTCAAAGCCGAAAACATTCTCCTCACCACCGGTTGCAAACCCCGCCCCCTGCCCGGCCTCGAAGTCGATGGCCAAAAAGTTATGACCTCCCGCGAGGCGCTGGAGGCAAAAAAACAACCGAAATCCCTCACCATTCTCGGCGCTGGCGCCATCGGGGCCGAATTTGCCTACTTTTTCAATGCCCTCGGCACCGAGGTCACCCTCGTCGAGATGCTCCCCCAGGTCCTTCCGGTGGAAGATGAGGAAGTTTCCAAACTTCTCGGACGGGAATTCAAAAAGCAAGGGATCAAAATCCACGCCGGAACCAAGATGGAAAACGTGGAAGTCACCAAAAAAGGGGTCCGCTACGAACTGGTGAAAGGCGAGAAACGGGAGAAAAAGGAAACCGAAAGCCTTCTCGTGGCCATTGGCGTGGTGCCCAACCTCAACAAGTCCCTTTCCAACCGGGTCAAACTGGACCTGGACCGCAATTATGTCCGGGTGGACGAGAACTACCAAACCAGCGTCAAGGGCATCTATGCCGCCGGCGATATCATTGGCCCCCCCTGGCTGGCGCACGTCGCCACGTTTGAAGCTATCCAGGCGGTCAACGGCATGTTTGGGGCCGCCACCCCGCGCCGCGTGACCCAATTCCCCGGCTGCACCTACTGCCAGCCTCAGGTGGCCAGCCAAGGCCTTACCGAAAGAGCGGCCAAGGAAAAAGGCATTGCCTACAAGGTGGGGAAATTCCCTTTCACCGCCTCCGGCAAGGCCGTCGCCTCCAACGAATCCGTCGGCTTTGTCAAAATCCTCACCGCCGAGGAAGACGGTGAAATCATCGGCGTCCACCTCATCGGTGCCGAAGCCACCGAGCTGATTGCCGAATACGGGCTGGCCATGTCCATGGAACTCACCACCGAGGAAATCCACGGCACCATCCATGCCCACCCGACCCTCGCCGAGGCCCTCGCCGAAGCGGCGGCCGATGTCCACAAAGAGGCTATCCACATCTAGGTGGCGGGAAACCGAAAGCCCATTTCTCCCCATTCCCGGGCGGACACGGCTGATTTGCCGATCCGCCTGATCGAAAACCATCTGGTCGAGGCCCTTCGCACCAGTCCCTCTCTCTTACTCCGCGCCCCCACCGGCTCGGGCAAATCGACCCAGCTGCCGCAGATCCTGCACCAGCATGGCTTTCTGGATCAGGGTGAAGCGGTTATACTGCAACCGCGCCGCCTCCCCACCCGACTGCTCGCCAAACGGGTCGCCAGCGAAATGGGCGAGCCCGTCGGCCATACCGTCGGCTACCAAATCCGCCTCGACAACCAGACCACCCGCCACACCAAAATCCGCTTCGTCACCGAAGGCTTGCTCCTGCGGCAAATCATCGAAGACCCTTTTTTTGAGGGCATCGACGTTGTCGTCTTTGACGAGTTCCATGAGCGCAACATCTACAGCGATGTCTGCCTCGCCCTGGCCCGCAAAGCCCAGCAAACAGTCCGCCCGGACCTCAAGCTGATCGTTATGTCCGCGACCCTCGAAACCGGCCCCCTGGAAGACTGGTTGCAACCTTGCCAGGTTATTGAGACCGAAGACCGCAGCTACCCCGTTGATATCGCCTACCTGGATCCCCGCCGGGCCCGCCAGGCGGACCGCCTGCCCGATCTCGCGGCGCAGGAAGTCGCCCGCTTGCTCCGCGAGGACAACCAGTCCGGCCACTGCCTGGTTTTCATGCCCGGTGCGGGCGAAATCCGCCAAACCCTCCGGGCCCTGCAAACTCTTCCGGAAACCCGCTCGCGCCCCGCCTACCCCCTGTCCGGAGAACTGCCCCCCGACCAACAAGACGCCGCCCTCCGGCCCTCCACGGAACGAAAAATCATCGTCGCCACCAATGTCGCGGAAACCTCGCTGACCATTGACGGGGTCAGCCTGGTGGTCGATTCCGGACTCGCCCGCATCGCCCGCTACGATCAGGCCCGGGGACTGAATACCCTGTTGGTGGAAAAAATCAGCCACTCCGCCGCCGACCAACGGGCCGGACGCGCTGGCCGCACCGGGCCCGGCCAAGCCCTCCGCCTCTGGCCCCAAAGCGACCATCCCAACCGCGCCCCCAGCGATACCCCCGAACTCCAACGCGTTGACCTGGCGGAAATCCTTCTGCAACTCAAAGCCTACCCCGACCGGGACATTCCCTGGTTTGAACCACCTCCCGAAGAGGCCTGGCAGCGCGCGCACCAACTTCTCCACCACTTGGGAGCCCTCACCCCGGAAAGCGAAACCCTCACCGACATCGGGCGGACCATGGTTCGGTTTCCCCTCCCCCCACGGTATGCCCGGCTGCTCATCGCCGCCGCCGAACTCGACTGTCTTCCCCCCATTGCCCTCGCCGCCGCACTCAACCAAACCCGCGATCTTTTTCTGCGGCAAACCTCCCACCGCCAAAAACAATTGCGTGAGGACCGCCTCGAGGAGGACTCTGCCTCCGACCTCTTTTACCGCATGGCCGCCTGGGTCTACGCCGCCGACAACCGCTTCGACCGGCGGGTATGCGACGAGATCGGTCTCCACAGCCAGGCGGCCCGGCAGGCGGAACAATTTTTACGCCAGTTCTTGCGTATCGCCCAAACCCACAACCTTTGGACCGGCCCCACCGACCTCGCGCCCTCGGCGCTGCTTCCGCAAAACGAAGAGGAAAAGGAAAATTTCCGGCGCTGCCTTTTGCTGGGATTTTCCGACCATATCGCCCAAAGAGTATCCCGTGGAAGCAAGCGCTTTGCCGTCACTGGGAACCGCCGGGGCGATCTTGACCGCGACTCCGGCATCACCGCCGACCTCGTGGTCGCCCTCGACCTGCGCGAAATCTCCGGCGGGCCACCCGGAGAGAGCCGGGTCCTGCTCGGGCAAGTCTCGGCCATTGAAGAAGAATGGCTCGGCGAACTTTTCCCCCAGGACCTGAAAACCCTTCCCGAAGTGTCCTTCGACCCCTCCACCCGCCGGGTGAGCCAACAGGAAAAAACCTTTTTCCGCGACCTTTGCCTGCGCGAAAAGCCCTCCGGCGCCCCCTCCCCCGACGCCGCCGCGGAAATCCTCGCCGGGGAAGTTCTCGCCGGACGGGCCGTATTGAAGAACTGGACTCAGGAAGTCGATCAATTTATTGCCCGGGTCAATTCCCTCTCGTCATGGTTTCCCGAATACGAAATCCCCTCTCTCGGAGAAGAGGAGATCCGTTTCGTGGTGACCGGGATTTGCCATGGGGCTTTTAGCGTGAAAGAGATCAAGGACCGTCCGGTTCTCCCCGCTTTCCAGGACTGGCTCCCCCCCGAACAACGAGGCGCCCTCGACCAACTCTGTCCCCCGACCCTCGCCCTGCCCACCGGGCGTCGCCGCAAGCTTCGCTACCAGAACGACGCCACCCCCCCCATCCTCTCCGCCCGCATCCAGGAGTTGTATGACATCCCCGGCAACCTCACCATCGCCGAGGGCCGCAGCGGCCTCTCCTACGAAATCCTCGCCCCCAACCAGCGCCCCGTACAAATCACCGCCGACCTCGCCGCCTTCTGGGAAAACAGTTATCCCGCCATCCGCAAAGAACTCAAAGGCCGCTACCCCAAACACGAATGGCGATAGCGGTGGGTGGCCACCCACCGCTATCGTCAGGCCGCCCCTCCGTGGCTTATGGACAAAGTCTCCTAAGACCGTGAAAACCTGAATTGTAGGAGGGGGTTTACCCCCCGACCCGACTGTAGGAGGGGGTTTCCCCCCGACCCCACCAATCGTTCCGCCGACCCCGCTCAAGTTGCTTGCTAAAGCGGCGCACTACGCAAGACCGCCGGGTCGCGGGGTAAACCCGCTCGCTACAAAACCCCGGATCACCATTTCAGCTTTTTAGCGTTTTCCCCAAATCCCCTCTCATAGACTCCATCGCGGGCTAAAGCACCGCGCTACCAAGTTTCCGCAAGTACCGTAGCCGCGTTCTTTAGACGCGGTTCGAAGGTTTTCAATCGTTCCCAAACGCACCCACCAGGTGGATGAACCACCGGCAAGAGTCCGCTTCGCCAACCCAACCCCACGAGCCAGCAGAGTGGCTCGGCTACAAGGGCCTTCCAGACCCACAAAAAAACCCGCCTGGGGTTACCAGACGGGTTTTCGGAAAGAAAAAAATGCTCCGGTTATTTCAACCGGCGGCGCCGCCAGATCATCAAGCCCAAAGCGCCCAAACCAAGAATCGCCGCATAGGTGCTGGGCTCGGGGATGACGGTGAAATCCAAAGTGCTACCGGTTAAATCGAATTGCCCCGAGAGACCAGAGTCGTAGGTAATATTGATTGCAGAAAAATCGGATACATCAAAATCCGAGCTATCAAATGTTACCAGCGTATAGCTCCCTTGGGTTGTGGCATTGAAGCCTTCAAAATCGAAAACAAAATCAGTACCCGATCCGCTGGTAAAAGCTCCCCCCAGGTTAATCGTATTTGCCTGCCCGAGCCCTTCGTCCAAATCTGCAATAATAACTCCGCCATTCCAAGTCAAAGAACGGCTGTTGCGGTCATCCGTCCGATACAGCTCACCAGCATTCAAAATAATATGGGCATCGAAGGAACCACTCAAAATCATCCGCCCGGTGGAATTGAATTGAATGTTATTGTGGGTACCAAAAGTTCCCCCTATCTCAATATCTCCCGTACCGTTCAAGGAGCCATTGGGCGCCGAACCGGTGGCGCGACGAATCCTCCCGAAGGTCAAAAGTCCATCAGAGTTATTCGTAATTTCCGGGCTTCCGGACCGCATACTCTGAATGAAAACATTATAACTCCCGCTTGTCACTTCCATGGTGACGTTGCCAGTGTTGCTAAATAAGTCATTACCCGTGGTGAGAGAGTAGTTTCCGGTAAGATTGCGAAAATTCAGATTGCCGGGACGCTCACCATCATTGGCGCCGGAAATATTTCCCTGCCCTTCAAATACCAGGTCGTCACTATTGGCAAAGGTAACGTTCTCGTTACCATCCCACCAGTTCGCATTCAGAAAAGCACCATCCCCTCCGTCTCCGGAATAGGAGGTTGAGGTTTCCGGCGGATTCCAAAACAACTGCCCGGAAAGGAAAACAGGGAGGAGAAAGGCGGAAAGAAAAGTGATGAGGAGCGATTTTTTCATAGGAGATAAAAGAATTTAAGCAAATCAGAACAAACCATTCCTTGCGTGTCAAGTTTTTTACTTTTATTTATTATTCGAACGGTTTGCTGTTTGTTTTAGTTCATATATGCGCAATAAACAACCGAGGCCACTACCCTCCTGCACTCGCTCTGCGAGGCGTTGTGTTGGGGAGCCCCCCTTTTTTCGTGAGTTGCCATCCACGGCTA
>JAFIGF010000063.1 GCA_020831535.1 Opitutales bacterium
TTTTGCTGACGAGCCGCTGCGCCCTCGGAGTTTTCCAGAGGATCTTCCCGGCCCGTGCCGTTGGCCCGGCCCGAGGCGGCATCCCCCAGCACAGCAAAACACGACGCCTGCCCCGCTTCGCGGTCGCGCTTGGCTTCAGCCGCGCGCGACATCGCCGGTCCCAAATCGGCCAACAGCAACCCACGATTAATTCCGGTAAAATCAAAGGCCCCGGATTTAATCAGGCATTCCATCACCCGGCGATTCACCGCCTTCCCTTCAACCCGGGCAATAAAATCCTCCAGATCCTCAAAATCTCCGTTGGTTTCCCGCTCCTCCAGAATCGCCTCCGCCGGTCCGCTGCCGACACCTTTAATGGCCGCCAGCCCGAAGAGAATTTTTCCGCTTTCCCCGTCCTCATTGATCACCGGGGTAAAGTTTTCCCGCGAGCCATTCACATTCGGACCAACCACTTCGATCCCCATCGACCGGCACTCCCCGATAAAATGCCGGAGTTTGTCGGAATTCCCCAGGTCCGCCGATAAGAGGGCCGCCATAAACTGCACCGGGTAGTTGGCTTTCAAATACCCGGTCCGGTAACTCAGCATCGCATACGCCGCAGAGTGCGATTTGTTGAATCCATACTGCGCGAATTTCTCCAGAATCCCAAAAATCTCCAAGGCCGTGGCCTTGTCCATATCATGGGTCTTTTTGGCCCCCGCCACAAAGACCTCTTTCTGCTGCTCCATCACTTTGGCGATCTTCTTACCCATCGCCCGGCGCAAAATATCCGCTTCGCCAAGGGTATAGCCGGCAATAATCCGGGCCGACTCCATAACCTGCTCCTGGTACACCAGCACCCCATAGGTCTCCTCCACCAAATCCTTCAACAAGGGATGTGGCACCTCAATCGTCGAGGGGTCACGCTTCCCTTTGATAAATTGCGGGATAAATTGCATCGGCCCCGGACGGTAAAGGGCGATCAAGGCGATGATTTCCTCAAAAGAGCTTAACCCGATCTGCCGGCACAGAGATTGCATTCCCCCGGACTCCAACTGAAACACCCCCGTGGTTTGTCCGCGATTCAACAAGTCAAAGGTCTTCTGATCACTGAGAGGGATTTTCTCGATGTCAAAATCGGCCGGCCCATTGGTGCGGCGAACATTCTCCTGCGCATCCGAAATCACGGTGAGCGTCTTCAACCCCAGGAAATCCATCTTGAGAAGACCCAGGTCCTCCACCGGCCCCTTGGGGTATTGCGTGGTAAGGTCCCCTTCCTGCAAGGTAACCGGCACCAGGTTGGTGATCGGCTGGTCCCCGATAATGACCCCACAAGCGTGTTTGCCCGTGTTGCGCACCATCCCCTCGATAACTTTCCCCTGCCGGATGATCTCCCCCGCAATGGGATTGTTGCGGGTCTCTTCCATCAATTCCGAGGACTTCTCCAAAGCGTTGGCCAGGGAAATATTCAAATCGTCGGGCACCATCTTGGCAATGCGGTCGGCCGCCGCATATTCGACGTTTTGCACCCGGGCCAAATCCCGCACCACCATCTTCGCGCCGAAAGTACCGAAGGTGATAATATTGGCGACGCTCTCCGCCCCGTACTTATCACGCACATAGCCCACGACCTCATCCCGGCGACGCATACAGAAATCCACATCGAAGTCCGGCGGGGATACCCGTTCCAAATTGAGCATTCGCTCAAACAGCAAGCCAAACCTGATCGGCTCAATGTCGGTGATTTTCAAAACATAGGCGACCATACAGCCAGCCCCCGATCCACGGCCGGGACCCACCGGAATCTCCCGGCGACGAGCCCAGTCAATGAAATCCCAAACGATCAAAAAGTAATCGACAAACCCTGTCCCCGCGATAATCGCGAGTTCGTAATCGAGTTTTTCACATAGCTTCCTGGCCTCTTCCGGGTCTTCGGCGGCTTCCGGATTGTCATACTCCACTCCGTAACGTTCTTGCAGCCCCTTTTTGCAAAGCTCCATCAAATACAAACCGTGCTCCTTGAGCTTGACCCGCTCCTCGTCCGAAAGGGTAAAACCCGCCTCTTCTCCCCCCTGCGCCAGCACTTTGTTCTTCTCCCGCACATAAACATCCAGCACCCGGTCAAAATCCTCACTGGTCTTGTCGCGCGCAGACTCCGCCGGAATTTCAAAAATCGGGTAATGATTTTCCCCGAACGGAATCTCGAAATCACTGGCCATCTCGGCCACCGCCAGAGTGTTGTCGAGCGATTCAGGCACCTCCTTGAAAATCTCCGCCATCTGCTCGCGGCTTTTCAGGTAAAACTCCTGACAAGGGTAGCGCATCCGCTTTTCATCGCTCAGGATTTTGCCCGTCTGAATGCACAGCAGCGCATCGTGCGGCTTGGCGTCATCCTTGTACACATAGTGCACATCGTTGGCACAAACCGGCTTCAACTCAAATTCCCGGGCCAGCTTCAGCAGACCCCGGGAAATCCTCCGCTGCACCGGCATCCCATGGTCCTGCAATTCGATAAAGTAATTTTCCTTCCCGAAAATGTCGATAAACGTTGCCGTCGCCTCCCGGGCTTTCTCGTAGTCGTCGTAAATCAGATATTGCGACGCCACCCCGTTGACACAGCCACTCAGGCCAATCAGCCCTTTGCTGTATTTCGCCAATCGCTCCATATCGACCCGGGGCCGCCGGTAAAAGCCTTCCACATGGGCCTCGGAAACCAACTTGCAGAGATTTTGGTACCCCTCGAAGTTCTTCGCCAAAATGGTTTTATGATGAATCTGGTAACGGGGAAAATCCTCCGGCCGCGGAGCCTGGTCCTCCGGCAAATCACCAATATCATCGGTCCGGTTCTTTTCCCGTTTCGGCCGATCCTCCATCTTGTGGTCGTACACCAGATAAATCTCACAACCAATAATGGGCTGGATCCCCGCATTTTTGGCCGCCCGGTAAAAATCGATCGCCCCAAACAAATTGCCATGGTCGGTCAATGCCATCGCCGGTTGACCAAGCTCCTTCAGGCGCTCCATGTAACGCCCGACACGAGCGCACCCATCGAGCAAACTGTAATCACTGTGACAATGTAGATGAACAAAAGCGCCGTTTTCCGAACCCATCCCCCTACTGAAAAAAACTCCCGCCCCAAGCGCAAAAGAAATCGGCCTCAAGGCTCTAAAAAAACCTACCCGCAGCACGCGAACACGCTTTTTCTTCCGAGGCGTGTTCCGCACAGGGGCATAAAATGCCCGCTCGCAGTCGTGGGGGATCGACCTTTTCGGTGAACCCTGAGTAAATCCGACAATGAATGTTTTGGTTATCCCGTGCCGATAGGCACCTTGGACTGCCTTTCGACAAGCTCAAGGCCCTGAGCCTGTCGAAGGGAGAACCATCTCCTGCCCATAGGATCCACTTATGCAACTGCAGAATTCAGGACAAAGCCCCCTTCTCTGTCCACCCCCAAGCGGAGGCCTTGCGCCTCTGCGCGAAGCGCTTCAGACCAAGGCACGCAAGTCGAGCCGATTTGCCCCGCGCGGCCGCTTTAGCGGCTGCGCGGAACACTCTGGCCTCTCGCATCTCTTACCGTAAAGTCCCTTTACGACTTCACCGCGCGAATCCACCGACCACTGTAGCCGGGCAACTCGAAGGGTTTCCCCACCGATAACGATTCCCCACTAACCGGATCCTCCCAGGAAGCATACTGATAGGCCGGGGTCTCAAGGGATACCGTTCTGGTATCTTTGTCGTTGAGAACGAAATAATGATCGGCCCGGGGAGCCGCAAGACGGTAAACGATAGCCTCACTGCGGTAAGGCAGAGGCGTATCCCCGAGAGCATGGCGAACCATCCACTCCTGCACCTGTGGATTGCCCGGCATCGTGGTCATGCGCGAAGCCTCGTAGGTCAGGATCGTTGCGGTTCCCTTGCCCAACCGATTCGCCGTCACCGCCGGAGGACCGTGGCGATACGATTCCACCACCTCCGCCGAAGTCGGCTTCAAATCAAGAGTAGTGCCCTCGACCAGATAATCGTGCTCCTCAATGATCCAGGGGCGGGCATTGTCCCGGGAATATTGGAAGTCCCGTAATTGACAGCCAAAGAGTTTTTCGAAAGGCGACCCGACCGGACTGCGCAAAACCCGACCGTAGTAATCATACCACCCACCGGGCGCATCAAGAACCACCCGGCCGCCTTCCTTAACATAATCGTAGAGAATTTCCAGCAGGCCGTCATCGAGGGCCAGCGCGGCGGGCAGATAAATGCTCTTGTAACGCCCGGCAAGACCGTTGCGCAAATCGCTCCCGGTCACATGCTCCCACGGCACATTGGCATCAATCATCGCCCGACTGGCTCCAATCCGGGCCCGAATCGGCTCTTTCTTGAAGAAATCACGTCCCCCAATGGCCGCAGCCGCCCAGATGGCCTCCATGTCCCAATCCTGAAAAACGCCCACATAAGGCTCTTTCATCGCTTGCCACAACTCATCCCGGTGTTGACGGCAGGCTTTGCCAATTTTTCCGACTTGAATCGCCCGCTCGGTAGGCTCGTCATTCCGGTCAAGAAGGGCAAATTCGCCGCCTTCCCAGCCGCAGGTCCGGATACTCCAGCACCAGATACCAAAACCACGGTACCCTCCGGCAATCCACGAGAACATGAGTTGAGTCATTACGCCCTCATCAACCGTGAAGCCGGGTTTTTTCTCCCGTACCTCCGGAACAAAAGGCGCCTTGTGTCCGGTCATCTGTTGCGGGCCACCGGTCGATTCCCAAGTCGCGTTCCACCCACCCTTGAACCAGTCACTGGTAATCGACGACTGCATATACATGGGACGGGTGAGTTCAAAATCCACTTCCTCAAAATGCCAGGCCGGGTGAAAACTGGGATAGAACGACCCTCGTTCACGCATAAGCTCGGCAATCCCTTCCATATCCGTTCCCCGTGCGGCAAAAGGGAGAAAAAGTCCCATTTCGCCACCGGAGCGCATCGGCACATTGGGGTCAGAATCTTGGATCACATCGAAACGATCCCGCAACCAGTTGATATAATTATCCGCCTTGTAGCGCAGCAAATCACGGGTTCGGCGATACTCGCGAAACCCTCCGCTAACCACGTTCTTCACCTCTTCCCCGAGTTGCTCCCAGGAGTCCCAGCCGACTTTGTCTCCTCCACAAAGAGGCAGGCCCTTGGGCCCGGGAGCCATACAATGATCCACATTCCAAGCCTTGTTGAGAGCTTCAATGGTTTCGTATTGATTCTTCAGCCACTGCAGAAAAAGCGGGACCTGCTCGTCCGCCAGTCCGAATTCAAAGTCCGGCTGCACCGAGGGCACCCAATCCTTGCCGCGTTTGCGATCGGGCGTTTCCTTGAGGTTTTTCGCCACCTTGGGCCCCGACTCTCCCCGCGCTTCCCGGTCCACCCTCTCATGGTAGAGTTTTTTCTGCCGCTCCAGCCAAACTTCATTTTCCCGAAGCTCCTCTATCGGCATATCCTCAGGCAGTCCAAGCTCCTTGAGCTTCTCCGGGGCCGGATCTTCCCAACCACCTTCTCCATACCACCACGGCGTGATCCCTTCATCAATCGCCATGTGGTAAACCGCTGATTGGTCCGTCCCACGACAGACCTGGCATTGCTTCAAGGCGGTATAGCCTAGCTTTTTCATGAGACGAAAATGACTACGGATATCCTCCATTGTCATCCCCGGGCTTTCAATAAAGACACAGCCGACCGGCCAGGGACGAATACGCCGAAACTTCTGCTGCATGGGAGAATCATGAATCTCCAGATAACGTTTTTTGAGGAAAGGGTCTTCTTGTGACATAGGGCGTTATATTTGATTTAAAAGAACCCCTAGCCGACTAAAGCTTTACCTCGAGGACAAGCCAAAAGAAAAAACCTTTGCCGTGGCAACCGGGGGAAGGCTATAAGAGACCTATGCTTCCCGGTTTAGTTTCCATTACTTTTCGTGATAAAACACCCACCGAACTAATCGCCCTTGCGAAGGAGAATCATCTCGCCGCAATTGAATGGGGCGGCGATCAGCATGTGCCCCATGGTGACATCGCCAAAGCCCGCGAAGTGGGCGAAGCAACCAGGGCGGCAGGCCTTGCCGTTTCTTCCTACGGCAGCTACTACCGCGCCGGAGAACAAAGCGACGACCCGAATTTGACCCCGGAAAGAGTCGTCGAATCCGCCGTCGCTCTGGGAGCCCCGGCCATTCGCATCTGGGCAGGCAAACAACGACATAATACCGCCACCCCGGAATACCGACAGAAAGTAACCAAGGAATGCCGCCAAATCGCCGACCTGGCCGCGCGATCCAATCTGGAAATCCACCTGGAATACCATGACTGGACCCTAACCAATGACCCCGCATCCGCCCAACAACTCTTGCAAGACGTTGACCGCCCGAATTTTTTCAGCCTCTGGCAACCTCCCAATGGTGCCAGCCTCGACGAATGCCGCAAAAGCCTCGCGACCATTCTCCCCCACCTCGCTCATGTGCACGTTTTTCATTGGGGAAAGGGATGGAAAGATCGTTTCTCTCTCGCCGAAGGAAAGGAACGCTGGCGACAGTATTTCGCCCTCATCGATGGCGCCCCGCCCCGCGAACCTCGCTATGCCCTGCTCGAATTCGTCCGCAACGATGATCCGGACCAATTCCGAACCGACGCCCAAACCCTCCAACAATGGCTCCAAGGAAACTGGGAATGAGCACCCCTCACCAACCGGCAGTCCCAAATTAGCGCTGCCACCAGCGGAGCTGGAATATGGAGGGAAGAGACGCGCGGGTCAGACACCCTGATTCTATTAATTTATTGACACCCCCCTTCCCCCTCTCATTTGTAGTGACTGGTATGTTTATCCCATGCGCAAGCCTGCGGGCCAACCTTATGTAGCTACCAGATGAAGAAAAAAATCGATAAAAAACAATCGCGCGAAATTAAGGAAAAAATCTGGGAATTGTTACAAGCCGGCAGCTCCCAGGCCGCCGCCGCCCGGGCCACCGGAACAACCCGACAGTATGTTCACATCCTGGCCAAGGATTTTGAAACCAGAGGATACGAACGGGTGGAAGCCAGCTTGGGCCGCCCCTTCGATGAGCCGGTATCACCCGAAGAGAACCGGATCATGTTCGAAACCCTCCTCAACAAGACTCCCCGTGAAGCGGGCATCGATGCCGATGCCTGGACCCGATCACCTCTGCAGGAATGGTTCAAAAAAGAATTCGGACGACATCTTTCCCGCAATCAGGTGCGGCGGTTTTGCACCGAAAATGACATCGACATTGAACCGGAACCCACTGGCTACCCTTGGATTGACGAACATTTCGACGAAGCCCAATCCGGAGTCCCCAACCGCACCTACCAAGCCAAGAAAGACCCCCATCCCACCGGGGAACGAACCGTCAGGAAAACAGTTTCCAAACCCCGCCCGAAAGCAAGCGGCACTTCCAGCCCAACCGCCCGCAAAAGTTCCTCCGAAAATCCCGATCTGCCCACCCGCCGCCGCGGACGCCCCAAAAAAGGCGAAGGCGAAATGGACTTGGAAGCAATTCAGAGAAGCGTTGAGGAAACCCAGAAAAAGCTAACCAAAAAACAAATCGACGCCCTCTACGGAAAAAAAGCCGGAAAACATAGCAAGGGAAAGCGAACCCCCTTCACCCCTTCCCGCAAAAAGAAAAAGAAGAAGAAAAAATAACCCCTTCTCTCATAGAAAAGGGGAACTTTACTTATCCGCGACTGCCTCTACCAGGCATGCCCGAATCACCACCCCCCCTTTCCGGCTTACCGGAATTCTCTCCCTATACCTTCGGAGCCATGTCTCTCGGCTCCGACTTTTTCCAATTGGAGAAAGACATCCGGCTCGCCCGTCAAGCCATGGAGGCAGGGGTTTGGTTTCACGCCTCACCTACCTACAACCGGGGGTTTTGCTTTATGGCTCTTCGCCTGGCCTTTGACCAGGCCCGCCATCAGACCCCACCGGTGATTATCAAAATTCGCGACCACTCCCCCACCGTTCTGCGTTTTGAAATAGAAGACACCTGCCGCCGTCTGGGCATCGATTCCATAAACATAATCCAACTCGTAGCCATGGATCAGGGCGATGACAACCTTGCCCAAGACCTCGCGAGCGAAGGTCCCCTCTCTGCCGAACTGCATCGTCTCCGCGAAGAAGGACTCTACCAGCAGGCCACTCTTTTCCTTTCCAAACCCCAGGAAGGCTACCTGAAGAAAATCTGGCCAACCGGCCTAATCTCCTCAGTGATTCTCTATTGGAACGCCGTGCAACGCGCTTGCGCCGACTCCGACTGGGCGTATATCGAAGAAAATCAAATCCCGGTCCTCGCCCTGCGAACTTTGGGGGGCGGGTTCACCAACCTTCCGGAAAATCTCCGCGCCGAGGCCGAAACCTTACTCGCCGAAAGCGGATGTCGCGACTGGGCCGAATTGAACCTACGCCTCGCCGCCTCCGTCCCCCTCCTGCAAACCACCATCGGCGGAACCGGCAACCCCACCCACTTAACCCGTTTTCTCGAATTACAAGCCACCCCTTCACCCCTCGACCCCGCCCTCACCGACCGAATCCTCACCTGGCGCGACAACCTCCCCGCCTAGCTAGATTTCCCGCAACAAACCCATTCCAAACGTCAATAGTCAAGTGCCAGGCCCTCTAATTTTGCCTGTCAAGTGTCTAGGGACAGTCCCTCTAAGTATTTCGTCAAAAATCAAGGGACGGTCCCGTAACTTTTACGATTCTTGCTTGCGATCCCAGGGGTCGCGGATCAATTTCATTTTCTTATGGCTGAATCCTATATTCAAAAATTGTTTGCTGAACGTATTGGCGGGGCGGACTATGGTAAGTCGACTGCCATTTATAAGTTTGAGAAGATCAAGCGGGCTAAGAACGCTGCGAAAAAAGAGAAGCCGGATGTCGCGTTGATCGACATGGGGGTCGGTGAGCCGGATGAAATGGCTTTCCCACTAGTGGTCGAAACGCTTTGCAAGGAAGCGGCAAAACCGGAAAACCGTGGTTACGCGGATAACGGTGGCCCGGAGTTCCGCGAAGCCGCCGCTCGCTATATGAGTAAAGTCTTCGGAGTAAAAGATCTCGATCCGGAGACCGAGGTTCTGCACTCGATTGGCAGCAAAACCGCCCTCTCCATGATCCCGGCGTGTTTTATCAATCCCGGGGACTATGTGATCATGACCTCCCCCGGTTACCCGGTACTGGGAACCCACGCCAAGTACTACGGCGGATTGGTTCATAATGTCCCGCTGGAGGAGGAGAATGATTTCCTCCCCAACTTGGGCACCATTCCCACCGAGGTCCTGGAAAAGGCCAAGATTCTCGTGCTCAACTATCCGAACAACCCGACCGGAGCCTCGGCGACCAAGGAGTTTTTTGAGCAAGCCGTCCGTTTTGCCAAGGAGAACAACTTGATTATCATTCAAGACGCGGCCTATGCGTCACTGATCTTTGAAGGTTCCCCCTTGTCGATTCTTCAGGTCCCGGGCGGAAAGGATGTGGCGGTCGAACTCCATTCGCTTTCCAAAAGCTACAACATGACCGGTTGGCGGATTGGCTTCGTTTGCGGAAATCCGCTCGTCGTGAAAGCCTACGGTGACATGAAGGACAATTCGGACTCCGGGCAATTCCTGGCCATTCAAAAAGCGGCCGCCAAAGCGCTGGACAACCCTTCCATCACCGAGAAGATCTCGGCCAAATACTCTCGCCGGATGGATCTTTTGGTCAAATCCCTGAAGGCTGCAGGCTTTTCGGCAAAAAAGCCGAAAGGTTCATTCTTCCTGTATGTGAAAGCTCCCAAAGCCGCCCGCCAAGGCAAGGAAACCTGGACCTTCAAAACCGGCGAGGATTTCAGCCAATGGCTGATCACCAATGAATTGATCAGCACCGTACCCTGGGACGAAGCCGGGGCCTATGTGCGGTTTTCCGTAACCTTTGAATCACCCAACGGGAAAGAAGGCGAGGAAGAGGTCATCAAGGAAATCGGAAGCCGCCTGGGCCGCTACGAATTTGAATTCTAATCGAAGCCAGTAGCTTTTTGCAAAAAACGTGCTTTTTCGATCTAAACTGTTTGCCAAAAACACCTCTTATCTAGATAACGGAACACTATGACTTCAATTATCGATATCCGAGCCAGAGAAATTCTCGACTCCCGGGGCAATCCCACCCTGGAAGTTGACGTTGAACTAGAGGACGGTTCAATTGGCCGTGCCGCCGTTCCTTCCGGAGCCAGCACCGGCGAGCACGAAGCCCTGGAGTTGCGCGACGGGGCCCTTACCGGTGCCGATCTTCCCAAGGATGTGCCGAATGCCAAGGAACGCTACCTGGGCAAAGGGGTACTCAAAGCGGTGCAGAACGTTCATGATATAATCGCTCCCGAACTCTTGGGTGCGGACTCGACCCAACAAGTCGAAATCGACCGGGCCATGCTGGCTCTCGACGGAACCCCGACCAAGAGCAAGATTGGCGCAAATGCGATTCTTGGAGTCTCCCTGGCCACCGCCCACGCCGCCGCCGATTCTCTCGGCCTGCCGCTGTACCGTTACCTCGGCGGCCCCAATGCCAAGGTTTTGCCGGTTCCCATGATGAACATCATGAACGGTGGCTCCCACTCCGATGCCCCGATCGACATTCAGGAATTCATGATCGTGCCCAAGGGCGCTTCCTCCTTCCGCGAAGCTCTGCGCATGGGCGCGGAGATTTTCCACGCCCTGAAAAAAGTCCTCAAGGACAAGGGGCTCTCCACCGGAATCGGAGACGAAGGCGGCTTTGCACCCAAACTGTCCAGTAACATGGAAGCTTTGGAAGTGATTGCCCAAGCCACCGAAAACGCGGGCTACAAGTTGGGTGAGGAAATTTTCTTCGCCTTGGACGTCGCCGCTTCCGAATTTTATAACAAGGAACAGGGCAAGTATGTCTTCGATAAGTCCGACAAGTCCGAAAAGGATGCCGCCGGGATGGTCGAATTCTACAAGGAACTGCAAGCCAAATTCCCGATCATCAGTATTGAGGACGGTTGCGACGAAAACGACTGGGATGGCTGGAAAGCCCTCACCGATGCCATTGGCGACAACACCCAGTTGGTCGGAGACGACCTTTTTGTCACCAACACCAGCTTCCTCAAAAAAGGAATTGATATGGGAGTGGCCAACTCGATTCTCATCAAGGTCAACCAAATCGGCAGCCTGACCGAAACCTTTGACGCCGTGGAAATGGCTCGCGAAGCAAAATACACTTCCGTCATTTCCCACCGTTCCGGAGAAACCGAGGACACCACCATCGCCGACATTGCCGTGGCCCTCAACGCCGGGCAGATCAAAACCGGCTCCCTTTGCCGCAGTGACCGTGTCGCCAAATACAACCAACTTCTTCGCATCGAGGAAGAGTTGGGCGACAACGCCATCTACGGTGGTAAATTCTGATCCGCCACTGTACAGTAAAAAAAGCCCTTCTTGGCCGCACCCCACGGGTGCGGCCTTTTTTGGCTCTTTATGGATAAATTTCTTTGTCGGAACGGTGGAATTTCCTAAAGTAGAGGAATGATCTTTCTCTGCCGCCTTTTCTTTTTTGTTCTCACGCCTCTGCTTTTTCTAACCGCCTGCGGACCTTCCGAGAGTCGGGTAGAGGAAGGGGACCGGACAGGTTTCCTGCATGTGGGAAACGGTGCGGAACCTTCAAACCTTGATCCTCAAACAATCACCGGACTGCCCGAAGCCAAAATCGTGAGCACCCTTTTCGAGGGATTGGTCGAACTTCACCCGGAAACGAACGAACCCATACCGGCCGCCGCCGCATCCTGGGAGGTATCCGAGGATGGACTGGTGTACCAGTTTACCCTGCAACCGGAGGGACGCTGGTCCAATGGCGACCGCGTAACAGCAGAGGATTTTGTGACGAGTTACCGGCGCAAGCTCTCGCCCCGCCTGGGCTCCCGTTATGCCTATATGCTGTATCCACTGGAGGGCGCTGAAGCCTACCACCGGGGAGAGACCGATGATTTCTCGACCGTTGGGGTGGAGGCAAAGGGCGACCATCTGCTGGAATTGCGCCTGCACACGCCCGCCGCCTTCCTGTTGGATTTGCTCACCCACCCGTCCTGGTTCCCTATTCACCCGGAAACGATTCGCTCCTTCGGCGATCTGGATGAACCCAACACCCGTTGGACTCGGGCGGGCAATATGGTCGGGAACGGAGCCTTTCGCCTGGCCAGTTGGCGGCCCGAACGTTTTGTTCTGGTAGAAAAAAACGAACACCACTGGCGGTCCGGGGACGTTTCCCTGGAAGGGATTTATTTTTATCCCATAAACGATCCCACGACCGAGGAAAGGGAATTTCGCACGGGCCGGTTGCATATCACCAACTCGGTTCCACCGGACCGGGTAAGCACCTATCGGGACCGGGACGATCCGGCATTTCACTCCCAGCCCAGTTTTTCAACCTATTACTATCGCTTTAACACAACCCGTCCGCCGCTGGACAACCCCAAGGTGCGGAGAGCCTTGAAGTTGGCCATTGACCGCGATGCCATCACCTCCGAAGTCGTCCGCGGAGGACAACAACCAGCTTACAGTTATGTACCCCAGGGGGACTTTACCGATTATCGTCCCGGACCCTTCTTCGCCTATGACCCCGAAGAGGCCCGGAAACTTCTGGCCGAGGCAGGGTTTCCTGATGGAGAGGGTTTCCCCACCAAAGCGATTCTCTACAATACCATGGAAACCCATCGACTGGTGGCGGAAGCCATTCAGGATATGTGGGCCGAGGAATTGGGCATTTCCGTGACCCTGACCAATCAGGAGTGGCAAGTCTATCTGGAAACCCAAAACCGACTGCAGTATGATGTTTCCCGCTCGGGCTGGATTGGCGATTATCTCGACCCCAACACCTTCCTCGACTTAATGGTGACAGATGGTGGAAACAATCGCACAGGCTGGGGAAATGAGGAATACGACCGCTTGATAACCAAGGCCAATCGCGAAATGGACCGCAAACGACGCAATGAAATCTTTGCTGAAGCCGAGGCACTGCTGCTGCAAGAGGCTCCGGTCGCTCCGATCTATTTTGACCGCACCAATTATCTGATGGCTCCCTCGGTGCAAAACTACTACACCACCCCCACCGGCTATCGACCCTACTGGCGGGTTGAGCTGGTCAGTGAGTAAGAAATTCAACGATGTCCCGCCTTTTACTCCGCCGGCTGCTGGAAGCCATCCCCACCCTATTGGCGGTCATTACGATCACTTTTTTCCTCCTGCGGCTCGCGCCTGGAGGCCCCTTTGCGGATGAACGGGATCTCTCACCACAGGCCCAGGCCGCCATGGAAGCTCACTATGGGTTGGACCAACCCCTGGTGATCCAGTATTTCCGTTATTTGGGAAATCTGGCCCGCGGTGATCTCGGACCCTCCTTTCGCTACCCTACCCGCACGGTAAATGAAATTATCGTCGACCATTTTCCGGTTTCCCTGGAACTCGGGGCCTTGGGCTTCCTGGTCGCCCTTGCCCTGGGACTGGGTGCGGGCCTTCTGGCGGCCTCCTTCCGCCAGCGCAAACAAGACCATTTCATCATGACCATGGCCATGGTCGGCATTTGTCTGCCAACTTTTGTTCTGGGCCCCCTCTTGGTTTATGTTTTCAGCTTACAACTCGGTTGGTTTAATGTCGGGGGATGGGGGCATTGGAGCGACCGCATCCTGCCGGGATTTGTGCTGGGCAGCTTTTTTGCTGCTTATGTGGCCCGGCTCACCCGGAACGGAGTTGGTGAATCGATGCAAATGGACTACTACCGCACCGCTCTCGCCAAAGGCCTGTCAAAGAGGCAAGCTCTTTGGAAACACGCCCTGAAACCGGGGATATTGCCCACCATCGCCTTTCTTGGACCTGCCGCCGCCGGTCTCTTGACCGGGTCCTTTGTGGTCGAATCGGTTTTCAACATCCCCGGACTGGGACAGCAATTTATAAACGCTGCCTTTGGTCGCGATTTTACCGTAGTGACGGGATTGGTGATTCTGTATGCCGTTTTGATTTTATTCTTTAACCTGGCGGTGGATTTTCTTCAGGCCCTTCTGGACCCCAAACTGCGCGAATCATGAACCCTGTAACGGAAGAAAAGTCTACCGAAGTGCTCCTGCCTGGCCGTAATCCCATGGCCGAAGCCTGGCGGCGTTTCCGTCATAACCTTCCCGCCATGGCGGGGCTCATCTTCCTGCTGGTTTTTTTCCTTCTTTGTCTCGTGGGCCCCTGGCTTTCCCCCTACGGCTTCGAGCAACAAAACCGCACTCTGGGAGCCGCCTCCCCGGGAACGATGGGGGAATTCGGCCGACATTGGTTGGGCACCGATCGGCTGGGGCGGGATTTGTTGACCCGCCTCATGCACGGGGGACGCCTCTCTTTCCTGGTCGCGGTCGCAGCAACCATGGTCAGTCTTTTTATCGGCGTAACCTATGGCGCCATTGCCGCATGGTGCGGGGGAAAACGGGACGCTGTAATGATGCGTATCGTGGACCTCCTCTATGCGCTTCCCTTTACCGTCTTTCTGATTCTCCTGATGGTCATCTTCGAACGCAGCCTATTGCTCCTGTTTATCGCAATCGGAGCCATCGAATGGCTGACCATGGCACGGATTGTCCGGGGGCAGGTTCTGGTTCTTAAAGCCCGGGCCTTTGTGGAAGCGGCCCGCAGTCTGGGGAGAAAGTCTTCCGCCCTGATCCTCCGGCATGTTCTGCCCAATGCAATGGGACCAATCATAGTTTACACAACATTAACAATCCCAAATGTAATGCTTCTGGAAGCTTTTGTCAGCTTTCTCGGCCTAGGCGTTCAAGCCCCCCAGGCCTCCCTGGGACTCCTGATCAATGAGGGGGTTTCCGCCATGGAAAGCGCTCCATGGCTATTATTTTTCCCCAGTGCAGCGTTTGCCTTAAGCCTATTATCGCTTAATTTTCTGGGGGATGGTTTGCGCGATGCCTTCAATCCCAAAGAGTAAGGTCAAAGGAAAATAAGGCAAAACGCAGCTTTTCCTTTATTTTTCCCTTTATTCAGTCTAAAACCTAACATTTGCGTAAATTTATCCTTTTATTTTGACCCTCCATTCCTTCATAGATTCCATTCGCCGTGATTTGGATTTCCGCAGCGGCCGAGGATACGATTGGCTGAACCCGGCAATCATGGTTCTGCTCGCGATCGCCGGAGTCTTTTTTATCTACAGTGCTCAGATCTATACCGGCCTAACCCAATACAAGCAGCAGATCATCTGGATTACTCTGGGGTTTATCGCCTACTTTGCGGTCGCACAATTGAATTATGCCTTTTTCCGCAAACACGCCCATTGGATTTATCTGGCCGCCCTCGTCGGGCTCTTGCTTGTCTGGTCCCCCATCGGGGATGCTCGGGGCGGCAGCCAAAGATGGATCGATCTGCGCTTTTTTTCGATCCAACCTTCGGAAATGGCCAAGCTCGGTCTTCTGGTAATTTGTGCCGCAACCCTCGCCGGAAGTCGTTTGGGCAGGGTCAAGGACTCCTTCCTCGCCTTGCTGACGATTGGGATTTTTACCGCAATTCCCCTGGGAATGATCTTTTTACAACCGGACCTGGGGTCCAGTCTGGTCATCCCTCCGATGGTTTTAGGCCTCCTGTGGGCAGCCAATTTGTCCTGGAAGTTTTTTGCGGTCGCAATTTTTGCGGTTTTTCTGTTGGTCTCGATCGTATCGCTCGACGTTCTGGGCTATTATCAGGAAAATTTCGCCGAGGCCTCAGAGCCCGAACCCGGACAGCGCGTGGACCCGGCTCCGGTGCAAACTTTTCTCCCCATTCGTGATTATCAAAGAACCCGCATCCTGGTCTTCGCCGCTCCCGAAAGTGTCGATCCCCTGGGAGCTGGTTGGAATATCCGACAATCGCTGATCTCTGTTGGAAGCGGGGGCTTACTGGGCAAAGGATGGAGTCAAGGAACTCAGGCCCAACTCGGCTACCTCCCACGGGGAGTAGCCCATAATGATTTTATTTTCTCGGTTCTCGCCGAGGAAAAAGGTTTTCTCGGAAGCGCCCTGGTCGTTGGACTTTATGGCTTGTTACTCACCAATTGCATCCGTATTGCCGGAAAAGCGAAAGATAAATTCGGCATGCTTTTGTGCGTTGGTGTGATGATGATTTTTTCCGTTCATGTCTTTGTAAACATTGGCATGACGATTGGCCTGATGCCGATTACCGGTTTACCGCTTCCATTTTTAAGCTATGGTGGCTCCTTTTTTGTCAGTTGCTGCATTCTTCTCGGCTTGGTGCAAAGTGTTTATCGTCACCGAAAGGAGGTTCGGGCATGAAAACCCGCTCTTTTCAGACGGAAAACTTTGACCATGTCCGGCCGCCGAGGTGGCCGGAACCCGCAAGGAATTCCGCTGCTCATGATGGGGCCCACCAACCAACCCAAAGTACCAATCCCTCCCTGAGAGGGAATTTCACCTATCATGAAACAAGAATCTTCATCAAACTCCCCCAAGGGAGATGTTTCCGATCGCTATACCGAGGAACTCCAGGGCCCCCCGCCAGAAGAGGCAGCGGAGCCGGTAGATACCGACAATATTCGCCAAGAGGCTCAAAAGCGTTCCCGCAAAAAACCATTCATCCACAAAATCATCGATACCTTGCGTGGCGAAAAGAAATCCTTCCGTGAACTCATTATAAATTCCGAACCGCTGGAACGGCGGGTCGCCTTGCTGGAAGACGGCATTCTCGAGAAATTCGAGGTCGAACGCGTCGGCGAGGACCGTCTGGTGGGAAGCATCTACAAAGGTAAAATCCAAAACCTTGAGGACGGCCTCAAGGCTGCCTTCGTTGATATAGGAATGGCGAAAAATGCCTTTCTCCATTACTGGGATATGCTGCCCGCAGCCAATGATTCGACCATCGAGGTGGTTCGCGTCAACAGTAAGGACAAAGGGAAGAAAAAGCCCCCTCAAACCAAGCTGAAGGACATCCCGTCAAAGTATCCCGTCGGCTCCGACATCGTGGTCCAGGTCACCAAAGGCCCCATCGGCACCAAAGGGCCGCGCACCACCACAAACTTGAGCCTCCCGGGCCGGTTTTTGGTCCTCCTCCCCTATTCCGATCAATGCGGAATCTCCCGGAAAATCGAAGACTCCAGAGAACGCAGCCGTTTGAAGAAAATCCTCCGCGAATTGACAATCCCCGAAGGAATGGGCGTTATCATGCGAACCGCTGGGGAAGGGAAAAAACCCCGCTACTTCGTGCGCGACTTACACCTTCTCTTGAAAAAATGGGAAGAGATCAATAACCGTATGGAATCCGAAAAGGGGCCCGTATGCCTCCACCAAGAACCGGATATCATCGAACGAACCGTGAGAGATTTCCTTACCGAGGAAATTGACCGCGTCCTCGTCGACAAGGACGAGGAGCTGAGCCGGATGCAGGATATTGTCGCCCAAATCTCCCGCCGCTCCAAAGGTAAAATCACCCCCTATAAGGAAAACATACCGATCTTTGAACGCTTCAACATTGAGCGCCAGATCGAACAAACCTTCCAACGCCAAGCCCCTCTGCCCTCCGGCGGAGCCATCGTGATTGAGGAAACGGAAGCCCTCATTGCCATTGATGTAAACACCGGCTCTCACCGCGCACGCAAAGGTGATAATAAGAACACGATATTACAAGTAAATCTGGAGGCTGCCGTGGAGGTCGCCCGGCAGATCCAATTGCGTAACATCGGCGGACTCATTATCATCGATTTCATTGACATGAAGAATGCCAAAGACCGGAAAGCCGTCTTCAACCGCATGCGCCAGGCCATGGCCGAGGATAAAGCGAAAAACCATATCCTCCCCATTTCCCAATTGGGGATCATGCAAATGACCCGCCAGCGGCAAAACGAAAGCCTCGCCTCCGGCATGTACACCGACTGCCCTTACTGCCGGGGCCGCGGCATCGTCAAATCCGCCCGCAGCATGAGTGTGGAGATCCAACGCCGCTTGGTCAGTGTTTTACGACGCCAGCAAAACAAGGAAGGCAAGAGAGAGGAATGGGGTCTGCGCATCCTTGTTCACCCCAGTATCCTGGAACGTCTCCGGCTTGAGGATGAGCAACTTCTGGCCAACTTGCAGGATATTTATGGAGTAAAGCTCGCCTTTCGCGCAGATCCCTCCTACCATGTTGAGAACTTCAAAATCATCGACCCGGATTCCGGTCAGGAATACCGCTAATCTGCAAAATCGCAAAAAAGACTCGAAAAAATTCCCTCTCGCCCTTGGCAAGTAGAGGATTTTATTTAGAATTAAACTTCTTCTTCAATAAAAACATTAACCCTGAAGACTACCTATGGCCTATACACTCCCATCTCTTGACTACGACTACAACGCTTTGGAGCCGCACATCGATGCGACCACGATGGAAATCCATCACTCCAAGCACCACCAAACCTATGTGGACAAAGCCAACGCCGCGCTGGAAGCGTACCCAAACTTGGCGGAAAAAGCGGTTAATGAGTTGATCGCCGACCTGTCCCAGGTTCCGGAGAACATCCGTACCGCCGTCCGCAACAACGCCGGCGGGCACTCCAATCACAGTTTCTTCTGGAAAATCATCGGACCCGGCAAAGGCGGAAACCCCGTTGGCGAATTGGCCTCGGCCATTGATGCCACTTTCGGTAGCTTCGATGATTTCAAAAAGAAATTCGCCGCCGCCGGAGCCAACCGTTTCGGAAGCGGTTGGGCATGGCTATGCCTCAACCCAGAGGGCAAACTTTGCATTTGCTCCACCCCGAATCAGGACTCCCCCCTCATGAAAGGCGCCGTCGATTGCCCCGGCACCCCTCTGATCGGAATTGATGTGTGGGAACACGCCTACTACCTCAAATACCAGAATAAGCGCCCCGCCTACATCGAGGCCTTCTGGAATGTGGTCAATTGGGACAAAGCCGAAGAGCTTTACCAAGCCGCTAAATAAAAGCGGAACCTAACCAACCTCTGAAAGCCGGGCCCCAAAAGCCCGGCTTTTTTGTCCCTCACTCCTCTTATCCGTCAACAATCAAGAGTCAGTCCCTCTACAAACAGCGTCAATACTTAAGTTCTCGACTCTTATATCTTGCCCTTGCCTGAAACACCTCCGGAAATGGCTTGTAACCTCGCCGCCTCAAGGAAAACCTTACTCCATCCGAAACGGCAGTGTTGGTCGCAAGGTCTCGTTAGTCGGCACCCGGCCAATCGGCCGCAGAGCTAGCATGGCTTGACGAACGGAACGATCAAAAGCCTCATTGCCGGAGCTTCTGACAATTTCCACGTCAGAAATCCGCCCACTCTCCGAAACGGTAAAACGTATACGGGTTTCCAGGCCAGAAGGAAAATTCGGGGAACTCGCCAGCCATTGCCGGTAAATTGCCGCATGAAGACGGTCAAAATAGCGTTGCAGCTCATCTCTCTGGGATTCGGTATGCGGGCGTGGCGAAGACTCCTCTACCCGCTCCAAGGTGTGCTCCTCGATGCGTGGACTGGGCGCTCGGATGACCTGTCGCTCCACCTCAGGCCTTTCCGTCCTTTGTGGCCTCTGTTGCCGTTGGGGTCGCGGTTCCCCATGCTCCCGCTGAAAGTCTTCAATACTCATCCTCTGCGGCCTCTCCGGCTCAGGTTCCGGTTCCGGGTGAGGCTCGGGGTCCGGGCGAACCGAACGTCGGTCTCTTTCCTGGCTGACCGGAATAGGGATTTCCTCCGAAATAGAAAAATCCGGAACCTCCAAGGTAGGCCGTGGCCGCTCTGGGGGGGGCTCCGCTTGCTCAACAGTCTCGTCCGGAGGGGTTTCTTCCGGTGGCGAGGGAAGTTGAACAACTTCAAAAACAAAGGGTTCCTCAGGCTCCTCGCTTTGGACCAAATACAATAAGGCAAAGCCTATCAGGAAAAGGGCATGGACCGCAACAGCAGCCGCCAGAGCCTGTTTATCTTGCTTTCTCATCCTACCTGAATTTACTCCAAACCGACCTGTGTGTCGAGGCTGATCCTCCGCAAGCCAACTTCCTGAATCAAGGAAAGCAAATCAACGACTTCCTGATAGCTGGCCAACCCTGAGGCGCGAACATTCAACACCGTTCCATCCTCACGATCCCTCAATTCCACCAATCGTTCCCGCATCTCCGCCCGATCAATCCGCTGGTCCCCCCAAAAATAGGAGCCCCCTTCAACCCCCACCGCCTGAAATTGCACCTCCGCCGAGCGCTGCGCATCTTCCCGTGGGTCTTCGATTGGAAGCTCCAGAGGAATCGTCTGCTCCAACAACGGGGTGGTGATCATGAAAATGATCAATAACGAAAAAGCCAAATCAATCAGCGGCGTGATGTTTGGCTCCGCCAGCGCGTCCAATCGCTCACTTCGCTTAAAGGTCCTCGCCATGTTGCTGTTGATATTCCAATTCGATTCGATCTGCCAAATGGCTGGCAAAATTCTCCAGATCGGTAATCATCGCCCGGTTTTTACCCAGAAGTAGATTATATCCAAATACACTGGGGATCGCCACGACCAAGGCCGCTACCGTGGTAAGCAAAGCTCCGGATACCCCGGGAGCCAACATTTGCAGGGTTACATTGGCGCTCAGCGCAACCGAGCCAAAAGCATCCATGACACCCCAAACGGTACCGAGAAGGCCCAGGAAAGGCGCGCCCGTAACAATACTGGCTAAAGGCACCATTCGACTTTCATAATAACGGGCCGAATTTGCCACCGCCCGCTGAATCGCATTCTCCATTTGGCTGACACGCAAATTTTCCGTATCGGTAGCCATCGTTCCCGCGGTGTTATTATCCGCGTAATGAAACGCCTGCAAGGCATCCTTGTAAAGCTGCGCAAAAGGAACCCCGGAAGGAAGTTTCACCCCCCCCTGGAGTATCGTCGATTCCTTGGCCAAGCGCCTCTCAAAAGTCTTATTCAGTTTGTCCAACTTGCTCAGCTCAATAAACTTTCCCACCATAACCGTCCATGCAACAATGCTGATGAAGCCAAGAATCAGAACGATTATCTTGCCCGCAAAATTTGAGTTAGCAAAGTAGGTAAAAATACCCCCACTGGCTTCCCCTAAAAGAAGCGGAAATTCCGGAGAGATGAGAAGATCAAAAAACATGAGATAAAAGTTTTAATAGCAATTGGGTCACACCCTAAGAGTAATGGTTCCTTAGTGGCCAACCTTTTTCAGAAAAAAGCTAATTGCTCCGGACAAACCGGCTCATCGCCGGGCAATATTTTGCGCAAAAACGATGGCCGATGAAACCGCGATGGCCCCTTTTCCTTCAGAATCTCACGATGCACCTCCGAACCATACCCCTTGTGAGTCCCAAAAGAATAGCCCGGGCATTCCTTATCCAAATCCACCATCATTTGATCGCGACTGACTTTTGCCAATACCGAAGCCAATCCAATCGCTAGACTTTTGGCATCGCCTTTGATAACCGCTTCATGAGGCCACGGGAAGGGCCGTAATGGCCGTCCGTCAATAAGCAGACGCCAGGTTTTCTGAGATTTGGGCTCTAAACCGATCAACAAATCCCCCCTCTTCTTTGGCCGAATAGGCGTTTCATTAACTGCCGTCCACTCTTTCGGGGGGTCAAGCAGCTTAAGCACCCCTCTGACCGCCCGCTCCATCGCCAGGCGAGTCGCTCCCAATACATTGTAATTTTCCACTTCCGCAACCGTCGCCACCCCCAACGCCCGGGGCAATTGCGGAAATTTATCCCCCCACAAGTCCAGGACTTTCTTTCGCCGCATCGGACTCAACTGCTTTGAGTCTCCCGCCATCGCCCCGAGGGGATAAATTCGCTTTCCTCGCAAAAAGGACCCGGTCAACAAAACCGCACCAGCAACAACGGGTCCCGCCAAAGCCCCTCGACCGACCTCATCAACCCCGACTATCGCATCAATTCCTCGCCCCAGTCGTCGATCAAAAGCCAGATTTGGAGGAATGGTACGGGAAGACACGTTTTTACCATTTGCAGGCATACGAGAAAACTAAGCCTAAAGTTTCCCGAGGAAAAGATTTTTTCTTGTTGACCTATTTCCCCGATTTTTTTCTGCTAGAGGCTTCTCAAACGGGGACGTAGCTCAGTTGGAAGAGCGCCACAATGGCATTGTGGAGGTCGTCGGTTCGATCCCGATCGTCTCCACCATTTTTTAAAAAAAGAGATGGTGGTATTCATGCCCCCTCAGGTCGTGAAGCCCGGACAAAAAATATCAAGCCTACCAAGGTTAAGGCCACCACCGGGATCCATGCCGCATAAACACCAGGAACCCAACCTCGATCACCCAGGTATTGGAAAAG
Source organism: Opitutales bacterium (assembly GCA_020831535.1). GTDB lineage: Bacteria > Verrucomicrobiota > Verrucomicrobiia > Opitutales > T3Sed10-336 > JAIUMY01. Next base: position 22,296 of record JAFIGF010000063.1, read on the forward strand.
ATTGAGCAATACATAAAAAACGCCAAAAAGGACGACCGACTTGGTTACCCCCACCAGAGGGTTCTGCCTGACCCCCGAAATCGAGAAAGGAATCGCAATGGCAACTACCATTAGACAAATCAGGGTACTTGCCCATCGTCCATGGTAGCGAACTTCATAAAGTAACCCTTGCGGATCATTCTCATCCGGAAAAAGCGTCCGTACCATGTAAAGCTGATGTACCGATAGATCCTTGGGCCTGGAGGCCAGCAAAATCATCATCGTCGGCGACTCCTTTTCCGCAGATAAAGTAAGTCTCCCCATGGGGGCTGAACGCAATACCTCTCCCGTGAGAGGATTTAACTGTGTTTCGCGCAAGTCTGTTAAATGCCATTGCCCGGTTCGATAATCATAAGTCCCCTCCCTGGCCACGAGGGTTCGTAGACGACCCTCCTCGCGTGGACCAACCCAGCCTTGCACTCGAACCCCACGGGCTATTTGTCTTTCGGGATAATAGTAATCAACAAACCAGAACCTATCCTCGGCCTTATTACGCAAAGTCAAGTGTCGCCGGACCTCTTCTTCCTCAACCGCCCTTCTGGCCTGATCCTGATCCCTCATATCATCAAGAATTATCTGCGAACGTATTTCCGCCCGAGGAATCACCTCTGTATTCAAATATAGCAAAACCCCTGAAAATATCGCCCCCATCATCCAAAAACTCCAGGTGAGCCGCCAAAGACTTAGCCCCGCACAACGCAATGCGGTCAACTCGTGATTCCTCTGCCACCGACCGAGAACATAAAGCAATGACAGAAGAATCGCCAAAGGCAGAACGATCGGCAAAAAAACCGGAAACCGTAACAGGTAATACCAAAGAACCACCTTCCCATCCACCCGGTACGCAATAAAATCACCGAAATTATTGTATAGATCGTCCAGAATCAGCAACCCGGTGGCCACCACGATCATCATAAAGAAAACCTTGACCCACTCGGCAAATAAATATCGATCCAACAATCTCATTTACTTCCCCGGGCCTCCGCTTCACTCTCTTGAAGGTTTTTTTTCTTCAGCCATTGAACCATTTCCCGCATGGCCCGAGCACGATGGCTAACCCGCTCCTTCACCTCGTTACCCAGAACCGAAAAACTTTCCTCATAGCCTTTGGGAATAAAAAGAGAATCATACCCAAACCCATGTTCTCCAGATTCTTCCAAAGCAATAACACCAAAACAAGACCCCATAAAAAGCTGGGTATCCTCTTGAGGAGATAATAAAACGAGACAACAATGAAAGGCCGCCTCTCTCTCCGAGCCACTCATTTCTTTCATCTCTTGGAGTAGTTTTTTCCGATTTTCAGCATCTGATGCCCCTTCTCCCGCATATCTCGCACTTCGAACCCCAGGTTTACCCCCCAAACCCTTCACCCGAAGACCACTATCATCCGCCAAAACCCAAGCACCGGATGGGACTTTAACCTTTAGCGAAACTGCTTTGCGCAGGGCGTTGCCCGTAAAATTCGGTTCGCATTCATTCACAGGTGGCATACCGCCGACGACCTCTGCAGAAAGGACCTCAATAGGCAAATTCGCAGTACGTAGAATCTGCTCCAGCTCTTCTTTTTTGTGTCTATTCGCGGTTGCCAAATAAAGCTTCATCAATCTGCATTCGTTCAGGATACTCAAGATAACCTCGCACCAACGCATCTTGATCGAAGGACTGTCGGCGAAGATTTCGAAGCCTTAGAATGTCTTCAAGGCTCTCCGTGCGCAAGCCTCGATAAACGCTGCGCGCTTTACGATCCGCGAAAAAAACCGGTGCTTGATAAACAAACATATAATCAACTCCCCTCTCCTCCATGAATCCGCTCAACAAAGTCGGCCCTCCTTCAAGGTAAATCCCTTCAATTCCCTCGACCCGGCAACGCTCCCGCAGCGCATGCACCCCAATCCTCGTTTGCGGACCAGGTAAACACCAGACCCGCAGACCTTGATTTTCAAGTTGCCGGACATACCCCATACCCGCGCTCTCCGTCGTTACGATAATTGTCCGATCTCGATATTCGTCTTCAAATAATTTTGGCCTACGAGATGACCGAACGCTCCGCAGCATCCCATCCATCACCATGCGCCAAGGGCACCATTCCTCCTCCTCGCACCGGCTTGTCAAAATAGGATCATCTTGTAAGAGGGTATCCACCCCTACCGCAATCGCGGGAAAAAGCCGACGCCAGCGCATGACATCCTTCCTCGCCTCACCTCCCGTTATCCAACGGGATAAATTGTTCCGGGTAGCGATTTTACCATCCAAGGATATGGCAACTTTACCGGCAATCAATGGTGTTTGCCGACTTATCCAATGATTGAAAATCATATTGAGATCCTGACAATCCTCCTCACAAATGCCGGTTATCACCTCAATCCCCGCCTCCCGCAAAATTTCAATGCCGCGTCCATTATGTTCGGGATTTGGGTCCATCGCACCGATAACAACTTTTTTAAGGCCCGCCGATTTGATTGCCTCCGTGCAAGCGCCAGTCCTTCCCTCGGTCGAACAAGGCTCTAACGTTACATACAAAACCGTATCTTCGCTCACCGGATGAAGAACTTTCTGTAAAACCTCGATCTCTGCATGCGGCTCCCCGGAAGTACGATGATAGCCCTCCGCGATGATCTCGTCTTCCTCAACCAGCACCGCCCCTACCATGGGATTGGGGTGGGTCTTGCCCCATGCTTTGCCAGCCAATTCCAAGGCGCGGTTCATAAATTTCTCATGCGTTTTTAATGGGGTCTCGGACATAACTTTATTGAAAGAATGGATTTTGTAATTTCTCTCGACCAACCGTTGTTTCAGGCCCATGGCCAGGATAAACTACCGTCACATCAGGCAGTGAAAAAAGCTTATCCTGTATGGATCGCGATAACAGTGCGCCATCACCATTAGGCAGATCGTATCTACCAATGCTTCCGCTAAACAGCGCATCCCCACCGAAAACAACCTGTTCGTCAGAAAACCAAAAGGCAATATTTCCAGGCGCATGCCCCGGCACGTGAAGAACCTTCGCCTCCCCGATGGAAAGATCCAGCTTCTCTCCGTCTTCTACCCACTGGTCCACCTTTCCCGGCACCAAATCAACCGGAAAAGGTAAAAAAGAACTCATTAAACCAGGATTTTCGATAAGATCCCGGTCTCCCTTATGGGCCCAGATCGACAATTTCGCCTCATTAAAGCACGGAAGATCCGCAATATGATCCCAATGCCCATGAGTCAGCAAAAGCCCCTCACATCGTTTTCCTGTATCCTCCGAAAACTGCTTCACCTTCTCCCAACAACCCTCCGGCGCATCAACCACGAAAAATTCTTCCTCACCTACCAGAAAAAAAGCATTGGTTTCCAGGGGACCTAAGCTGTACGAAATTATCTCCATATGGGTATTCTTTTACGTAAAGCATATAGAATCAATAGAATCCGTATCGTACTAGAAAAAAGATTCACCTTGTCCGTGGATTTTTTGCTAAATATTCCAAAACCTCCCTTTCAAAACAAGCTTCACCAATCATACTTAACGCATTTTGAATTTCTTTTTCCCCGAAACCAAACCATCGTAAATTTCCTCCGGCGGTCTATCTGAACGATCAGACCAAAGCTCCTTGAAAGGCTCCACAAAGGCCCGACTTCCGATCACCACCCCTTCACTTAACGCTCGCCACAGGCGCCAAGCAGAAGACTGCTCCTTCCCATCTCCCAATTGTCGCTTCGTCAGAAGTTCCGCCATCTCCTCCTTCGCCCCATCACCCCCGGCCTGCCCCAACAACAACATCCGGTACTCCCGCAACACCTCCTTACCCCATTCATCCCCCCGCAAACCACGCAGAATCTCCACCAACCGCGCCTGCGGCTCGCC
>JAFIGF010000069.1 GCA_020831535.1 Opitutales bacterium
GATGAGTTGAATGGGATGTACAGAAGGAGAGGATAGGGCCCTGCAGGGATGCAACCCGAGCGCTCCATTCTGTGCGTATACGGCGGGATGGAGAGGTAATCCCTCTCCGTCCCCAGCGCAGTGTGATTGAAGCTTCTGGGGACCATCCCGCCGGTTCGCGGCAAAGCGATAAATCCCGGGGGTTTGGGGGCTGGCCCCCAAGGGGTGAGGGTATCCCAATGCGGTGGACGGTTTTTTGCTTATGCTGCTTGTCCATGGACTTGAGCGGGTTTACGCATTTGAAGGCCTCGCTGTAACGTATATTCCGGTTCGGTTTTTCTATCGCTTTCATGGTTCGGGTGTCAACCTATACCAGGACGAGACACCTTACTGTGGTAGGTTGTCGGACGGTTGTTGTTTTTGATTGGCCCGGATTTCGGAGGGACGGGGTTGGGCATATTTCCGGAAAGTTCTATTGAGGCGGCGGCGATCGCCGAAGCCGGTTCTTTCCGCAATAATATCCACCGTATCATTGCTTTGAACGAGAAGCTCCTGAGCCCTTTCCATTCGTTTGCGGGCCAGCCACTCGGCCGGTGTTATTTGCAATTCCGAGATAAAACAACGGTCGAGGTGCCGACGATGAATGTGGAGGGCCTGCGCGACTTCATCGATGTTCTGAATTTCGGCCAAATGGGTTAGCATATAGTCTTGAATTTGCTGCACCCGTTGATCCTTGATGGCGAGGGTTTCGGTGGAAAACCTTTCCTGGATTCCTCTGGGAGGAATACGCAAGGTTTTGGGTTGGTTTTTTTCCTCCCGCAGAAGAATTTCCAACTGTTCACAGGCTTGGAAACCAATGCTTTCGCCATCGGTTATGATACTGGATAGGGAGATTGAGGTGAAGAGGGTGATGTGAGGATCATTGTCCACTCCGAGAAGGGCGATGTCGTGGGGAATCCGAAATCCCTCCCGCAGGAGGTAGCCCATGAGGCTTTTGGCAGGAATGTCGGATACCACGAAAAGGGCTAAAGGAAGCTGATGGCGAAGGGAGGCGAGGTTCGCCCGGTCTTTATAGGAGTAAAAGGAAAGCTCGTTGACGCCGTTTTCGGCCAACGTTTCCTGAAATCCGAGTTGACGTTCGGCGGAAAAGTTATGTTCGGGCAAGCCCCAGACGGCAAAATGGCGGAAGTTTTTGCGGAGAAAGTAACGCGCGGCCATGCGGCCGATAGCCCGGTCATCATTGATGATCCTGGTTCCGGGAAATGGATTGGCAGAGCGGTTCGAGATGTTGATCAGGTGGATTGATTCGGCGTCTCTTATATTCTGAGGAGTGGTACCCGGTTCATCCAAATGGCCAATCCAACCGACAATGGGGAGAGGTTCGGAAGCCACATATTCAGGACGAAGGTGAATGAAGCTCCAGTTCCTTCGGGTGTTGCGGAAGCGAAGAATCCCCTGTGCTATCTGGGAATGGAATCCCAGAGCGAGATTCAAATGGACTCCCACGATGATGTTTTCCGAAGTCAGTTGATTGTTTACCATGTTTTTTAATAATAGACCAGAAATGACCTATATTAGTCCAGTTTCGTCCTTACCGCGAGGGGTTTTTTCGGTTAGGGTAGAAATATGAGATGTTTGCTTACCCCTGTAGTCTTTCTTTGTTCGATTATTCTCGCCCATTCCCAGTCCTCTCCGCATCTGCTGATTTCGCCGGAGCGGTTGGATGAGATTCGGGATGCCGTCGAGGAGCCGGGCAGTACTCATGAGGAGATGTTGTCGATTCTGACGGCGGACGTCGATGCCAGCTATGAGGATATCATTGACGGGGGCGACCGGAGTTTGCCGGGGCGGAATTACGCCCGTGGGTTTCTGGCGAAAAAGGCGGCGATGGTTTACGCGGTAACGGAAGATCCGGATTACGCGGAGATTGCCTTTGATGCACTGGAGGCGATGTACGATGGTACGGGCGGAAATGTTTTGCCTGATGGGGTTGGGGGCAAGGGATTGGAGCGGGCCAATGTGGGCAAGGCGTACGCGGTGGCCTATGATCTGGCGAAGCCGGGCTGGACCCCGGCGCAACGGGATTTTGTGGAGGGGAAGATTATGTCCTCACTGGATTATTGGGAGGGTGGGGGTTTTCGTTTTGACAACGACGTCAACCCCTATGCCTCCAACTGGGTGGCGGTTTGTTATGGGTCGAATCTTCTGCAAATGCTGGTTTTGAATGAACAGAGCGCGCGGTCATCCCATTACAATCTCCTGGTCAACCGGTTGAATACCCACATGAGTCATTATGGCGACAAGGGTTGGACGCAGGAGGGGAATTATTACATGGCCTATGCGCAGCAATACTTGATACCTGCCATCCATGCCTTGCGACGTAAGGGAGATACCCGCCTGGACAACCGGGTGGAGGAAAAGGGGATGTATTTGATTGCCATGTACGCGGGAGCGTTTGATGCGGCACAAAGCTCCACTCAGTGGGGTGTGGGGGGGAACGATTTCGGGACGCAGGGTTGGACGTCGATGATCTTTTCGATTGTCCCGGAAGATATGTTGGGGGCTTACCGGTGGTTTTATGACCGGCACCGTGGTATTCTGAATGAAGCTCCACCGGAAGATCGGTATGACCCTGGTCATGCGGGAATGGTGTATGCGATGATGTTTTATCCCGATTCGGTGGAGCCGGAGGACCCGGCTTCTCTGTTGTCAAAAGGGTTGCTTGATGACAAGGGCGGGTACTGGTTTCGCAGTGGCTGGGAGGATGAAAACGACCTGATCGTTTCCCTGGGAACGGACACGACCAGTCATGGCAATGCCTGGGATGAGGCGGATGCCCTGCAGGTCAATATCCTGGGTTTTGGCAATCGGTTTTCCGGAGGACCGGGGACTTCACGGGACGCGCGTTTTTTCTCTCAGGTAACGGTGGACGGCCAGGCCCGGTCCTCTCAGTCCTCGACCGGGACGGCGGAATTTTTCGAGGTGGACGATGAGGGAGGGTATGCCATTGCAGGGGGTGGTTCCAAATTCGGTGGACTGGGCGTGACCAGTAGTCGCCGTCACCTGATGGTGTCCTATCCCGATGATGACGATATCGCCATTGTTTCCACTTTTGACAAATTGCGGGCGGTGCAACTGCGGGAGTATGCCTGGCAGCTGAATGAACAGAATCTGCCTCTGTACACGGGAGAGGAAAACGGAGTGCCGACCTTTACCTTGCGTGGGGAGGATGGGGCTTATCTCAAGGGTTGGGTAATGTATCCCGAAGGGGGAGAGTTTTCCAATGGCAATCCCCTGGCCTATTCCTTTGAGGGGAATGATGTGGATATTTGGGTGGTAATGGCAATGGGTCGGGGAGCGGCACCGGAGGCCCGTATTTACGGTGAGGGGCTTGATGCGGAACTGGAGCTTGGTCTTCGGCGGGTTCGCTGGAATGACGATGTGGAGAGGATTGAAACCCTTCCGGCGAACCAGCCGGTCCCCACGTTCACGATCAGCGCGCAGGAGGGAACGGCACCGCTGACGGTTTCTTTTACCCCGACTCAGAGCGGGGGTAATCCGGAGTGGGATTTTGGCGACGGCAACAACTCCACGGCGGAATTTCCCACGCATACCTTTAACGACGGAGGGGTCTATCCCATCACCCTTACCCAGGATGATGGGTCGGGAGGACGGTTAAGAGCCACCCATTATGTGAGCGTTTTGAACAATGCTCCGCTGGCGATGTTGTCGGCTTCTCCGAACCAGGGGGAGGCCCCGTTGACGGTCGATTTCGACGCTTCCGGGAGCACCGACCCCGATGGGCATTCGCTCAGTTATACCTGGGATTTCGGGGATGGCTCCGCGCCGGTGACGGGAGCCACGGCCAGCCATACATACACTGAACAAGGGGCGTACTTTGCTTCGGTCTCGGTCGAAGATGGTCATGGTGGTGTCGGGGGAGCGGTGCAACTTATTGAAGTGGGGAATCAGGCGCCGACGCCCCGTTTTTCGTTCACCTCGACGTTTGGGATTCCTCCGGTGACGGTTGATTTTGATGCCTCGGACAGCACCGACCCTGAAGGAGATCCGTTGAGTTTCAGCTGGGATTTTGGGGATGGCAGTACGGCCAGTGGCGAAACGGTCACGCATACGTTTTCCGATTACGGAGAATTTGAAGTTCACTTAACAGTCGATGACGGGCAGGGGAATGAGCGCAGTACAAGCCAGGTTCTGCGGATTGAAAATCAGCCTCCGGTGCCTGACTTTACCTTTTCCCCGGCCTCCGGAAATGCGCCTCTGGCGGTGGATTTTGATGCTTCTGGCAGTAGCGATCCGGAGGGACAGGCGCTGGTTTATTCCTGGGACTTCGGGGATGGTTCCACGGGGAGTGGGGTGGCCCCGAGTCACACGTATGAGGAGGCGATCAACACACAGGTGCAGTTGACGGTTACGGATGAGCAAGGTGCGGTGAGCACCATGGTAAAGCCGATCAGCATTTTGGATGAGGCGGGGCGGCGCGCGCCGGAGTTTGCGCCGGATTCTCCCAGTGGCCTCTTACCCGGGGTGGCGTATCAACTGTACAATGCCGATGTCTGGCGTCGGGTTATGGGGGATATCAACACGCTAACTCCGGTGGCGGAGGGCGTTTTGCCGACCTTTGATATTCGTTTTCGCACTCAAGGCGACCGCTTTGCCTATCGTTTTACCGGATATATCTATGTGCCGACATCGGGAGACTATACCTTCCGGGCGCGGGTGAGAGACAATCTGCATTTCTATCTGGGGGGACTGGAGGTTATCCATACCGGAACAGGGAAGAAATTCAGTGGACCGGAGACCTTTGAGGGGACGGTGGGGCTGAATGCGGGTTACCATGCCTTTGAGGCGAACTTTCATGCCAGTGACAGCAATGCCAGCGACTGGTTTCCGGTGATGGATATCTCTTGGGAGGGGGAGGATTTTGAGGACCGGCAGATTCTGCCGGAAGAATTGTTTTGGGCTCCGGGAGCGCCGAAACTGGATTTTCTTGTCAGTCCCGACCGGAGCCAAATGGTGGTGCCGGAGATGGTCAACTTTATCCCGGATGACCCGGTGGGAACCGAGACGTTTTATCAGACCGAACCCGGGGAGCCGCTGATCCTCAATTTTGAGGCGGGACCCAGTTCGGCACCGGATGGGGAGATTGTCAGTTACCTGTGGAATTTCGGCAACGAAGCGGTTGGCGCCGGGCGAACCGCTTCGCAACCGTTTACGGAGGGGAATTATGTCGTCACGCTAACGGTGGAAACAGAGAGCGGGGCCCAATTCACGACGGGTCGGTCGATACGGGTGCTTTCGCCACCGGAACGTACAGACTACGGTCGGGATGCCAGTATGCGGATCAGTGCCAACGGGCAGTTTTTGCCGACCACTGGTCCGGGAAATTTGTTCGATGGTTCGATTGACACCCGTTGGTTGGTCAATGAACCGGAGGGGTTTGTGGAGGTTCATTATGAGGAAGGGGGGCGACGATACGGAGTGGCGATTGATGAGTTTACCCTCACCAACCCCGATGCCTGGAATGACCGTGATCCCAAAGATCTGGTTTTCAGTGGGACGATGGATGGGGTGAATTGGACCAGCATTCAGACATGGGAGAATCTGGATTGGGAAGGCCAAACGAGCTTTACCAAAGCCTTTCCGGTTGCGAATACGACCGCCTACACGGGGTATCGTTGGGATATTGTTCCGCAAGCCGAATCCCCTCAGGGTTGGTTTGTGGAGTTGTATCAGATTGAGATGTTCGGGAATGCCCCGGGCATGCAGCCGGAAGTAAGGGCTCCGGTAGCGGTCCTTGATGGGCCAGGTGCCGTTGAAAAGGGACAACCTTTTGTCCTCGACGCCAGCGATTCGGTAAGTCCGGACGGGTATCCGTTGATGTATTTTTGGGATTTCGGCGATGGTCAAACAGCCCGCACGGTATTCCCGGAGGTCAGTCACCGGATTTTTGACGAAGGTACCTATCAGGTGAGGCTTCAGGTTCGGGATATATTTGGTAATCTCGTGTCCGCTTCGGTACACAGTCTGGAAGTGGGACCGAATACGAATCAGGATCCGGTCGCGGATTTCAGCTTTTCGATGGAAGGTGCGGTTATGGTGTTTGATGCCTCGGCCAGTAGCGATGCGGATGGGGATCCGCTCACCTATCGCTGGGATTTTGGGAACGGGATCACCTCGGTCGGCATGGTGACCAGTCACCAGTTTAATCCCGGCGTATTTTCCGTCACGCTGGAAGTGGAGGATGGACGGGGAGGTCGGGCCACTCTTTCGCAAGTGGTGGATGCGCGGCCAGAGGGTTTTGAGGACCTGGAAGTGATCAGTTTGAACTTTACGACGGGACATTATCCATTGGATATTCAAACGTACGAAAACGCCGGTGCGGTGCCGGTACGTTTTTGGAACAATCTGTCGTCGAGTTCCCAAACCAGTGGCTATGTGGATAATAACAATGATCCCGTTGCGATGAATGTGTCGCCTCAGGTGAACCGAAATTTCCGCAACAGTACCAACCCAACTGACACCAGCAACGCCCGCATGCTGGCGACGGCTTGGGGAACCTACGGGAGCAGTGCCACATATGAGTTGTCGGCCATTCCCTATGAGCAGTATGATCTGTATGTGTATTTTGCCGGAGGTCGAGGAACTCCGCCGGAGACCCAGATCATTACCGTAAACGGGGAATCTCTTTATATTCGTGATGAGACCGGGGGTTGGAACGGCGTTTTGGAGGAGTCCACGGCCACCAGCTCTGCCGAAGCGGTGGATGGTCCGGCCTATGTGGTTTTCCGTGAATTGGATACCTCTTCGGTGAGTATCTATTTCAGCGGGCGCAGTGACACTGGCCCTTCGGGTATCCAGGTGGTCAATACGTCGAGCCGGGAGCTTCCGGTTGTTGCGGAATGGCCGACGGCCTCGGAATTGGATCTTGGCCAGCGGCTTTCGGATGTAGTCTTAAGCGGAGGTATGGCGGTGGATGGTGAGGGCACCGAAGTCCCCGGAAGTTTCGCCTTTCTCGATCCGGACTTTCAACCGGAGACCGGAACCGATGATTATGCCATTCGTTTTGTTCCCAACGACCCCATTCAGTTTCAGGAGGTGGATGGGACCCTATCCGTCACGGTGGCGGAGGGAACCGGGGACACGTTCTACATCGTCTATCACCCCAATGGGGGAAACGGGGCGGTACCGCTGGATGATAATGCGTACCTTGCCGGAGAAACGGTTTCGGTACTGGAAGCCGTCAATCTGAGTCGTGAGGGCATGCATTTTAGTGGATGGCGGGATCTGGAGGCCGATCTAACCTATCAACCGGGAGACACCTTTTTGATGGGTTCCGAGGACGTGAATCTCTACGCGGAGTGGCAAACTGAGGGTGGGGGCGGAACGGATTTGCTGCTCGAAGAGATGTTTGCCTATGGCGATAGCAATTTGGGCAATGGTTATGGCGCATGGAAGGATGGGACGAATTTGGCCAACTACGCCTCGAGCGTGAACGGCGATTTCGGTCATGAGTCGTACAATAATTCGAACAATGGTGGCGGGGCCCTTTATATTAACAACTTCCATGATCTGCGGGGCGTTCAGTTGACCTTTACCGAGGAAGCACCGGTGGGCACTTTCTGGATCAGTGCGCAGATTCGCAAAACCGGGGCCGATGCCGCCGCGCCATTGTTCCTTAGCCTGCATGACGGTGCGTCCTATGATTTTGAATCCCCGGTGGGGGCGGGCTTTGGTTTGAGTGGTGATGGTACGAACCTGCTTCCGGTCTATCGTGCTGCGGATGGCAGCCTGACCCATGGGGAAGCGGACGGGTATGAACTTAATGAATTCCACTTGCTTCTGGCCAAGGTGACCGTGGGAGCAGGGGCGGACTCCCTTTCTCTGTGGGTAAAAAAATCTACGGATAGTTTTGATCTGACCGAAGCTTCCCTGGGAACGGCTGACCTGGAAGTCGAGGACGCCGATTTCGGGGACGCTTTGCGAAACATTTGGGTCGGGCAGCGCACCCGCGGGGGTCACATGGATGCCATTCGCATCAGTTCCCTATCGGGAGATGACGGGTTGGCACAAGTGCTTGGACGGGATGTCTCCGGGTCGATTACCTTTGAGGACCGGATAGCCCATGGAGATCGGAATGTGCCGGTTTCCCTGCGAGGTCCGATGGACCATCCGGCGGGGGATGGCGTTCCCAATCTACTCAAGTACGCAATGGGTCTGGAGCCGATGGAACGGGCCGTTGATGCCGGGCCATGGATGGAAGAGATGGAATATAGCGAGGATCGGTTTCCCGCATTACGATTTTATCAGCGGAGCGGGGGAACGGGGCTTCGGGGAGTGGATTATACCGCTGATGGCATCCGTTATCGGGTTGAAGTTTCCACCGATCTTGTTGAATGGCATTCGGGGGTGGACGAGGTTATGGAAGTGCATACCTTCGATGCGGGTGAATTCGAGGAAACGATTGTGCGGACACAGTTACCCATGCATGAGTATGGGCGACAGTTCATGCGATTGGTTGTGGAGATGGTGGAGGAGGGGAGCCCCACCCCTCTCAGGTCTCGCTCTGCGAGACATTTGGATTTTTGCTTGGAGATTACGTGGATTGCCATCCACGCCTACCATCGGCCCGTCCCTCCGGGACTTAGGTTTCTTTTCACCTCTTACTCTATGACTTGCCGGTATTCTCTCGCGAAAAGGGTTTCATTTGCCGTTTTCACACGATTTATAAGGGTAGACCTATCGTCTTGC
>JAFIGF010000031.1 GCA_020831535.1 Opitutales bacterium
TCTGGACGATCCCCGTCCGGTGACGGTGGAAGCCCCCGTTATCACCGGTCAGCCTCAGGGCCAAACCGTGACGGAAGGGGAATCGGTTACCTTCACCGTGGAAGCCGAAGGTGAGGGAACCTTATTGTATCAATGGCGGAAAGACGGTGAGGCGATTGATGAGGCCACCTCCTCGACCCTGACCCTGGATCCGGTGGTCCTCGACGATGCCGGAATCTATACCGTGGTGGTGAGCAATGACGGCGGGAATACAACAAGTGATGAAGCTGTTTTGACGGTTGAAGAAGTGCTTTCACCGTATGAGCAATGGTTGCTTGATAATGATCTTGATGGTGAGGATGAGGGGACCTACACCCTGACCAAAGGTGGTCGCGAGGTTACCCTGCGGGAAGCCTACCTGCTCGGGAGCGATCCGCATGACCCCTCGGATGTATTGCGGGTTACGGTTGCTGAAAGCACCGAACCGGATTCCATGGAATTGCATTTTCGAGCGTTGTCCGACCGGGTCTATCGGGTGGAATATTCAAACGATCTGGTGACTTGGGAACCTTATGGGGAAACCGAAATCCACGGGAATGAGGAGGACCATGTCGCGACCGTGGGTCGTGATTCGGCTCAGAACCCCCGTCGTTTTTATCGAATTCGGGTCAGTTTTCCTTGATAAATTGTAATGTGGACTTACCCTTAGAGCCTTAAAATATGCCCTTGCCGAAAACTTATTCTAAATTTCCAACCATCTATTCTGTTCTTCTGGTAGCGATCCTTTGGGCAGGTTATTCTTATTTTGATTTCAGTTCTTCCTCCAAGGAGGTAGGGACTTCATTTCCGGATTCTCACCAATCAAGCCCGGTGAACGCCTTTTCAGAATCGTCTGAGGGGTTTGTCGAGGGCGTGGGTTTGACGGATTATGAGGATCGGTGGACGAGTACCGAAGTTGGCGCGGAATTGGATTTTAGCGAAGTCGAAGCTTTTCATGAGGAGAAAGCCCGGATACGGGGTATGTTTGGCCGTCACTTGAGTTCCCGGGACCGGGAGACTTTGGTGGGGATGATGAAGGAATTGGATCGTCGGCAAAAGAATGCTTTACAGGTGCGGGCGAAGGAAGAAGGTCTGGCCTATGAGGGGAGTACGGACGATGGTCGCGGGTTTCGGTTGCAGGGGTTTGAAGACGGTGAGCCGGTGTATCTGTACACGACCAACATGATTCAGGGGGCGGAATCGGCTGGGGTGGCTCCCTGGGTTCGCTGGAACGCGGATTTTGATCCGGCTGTGGGAGCCCATATTGATGGGGAAGGATTGGTGGCGAATGTACTTGAATTGGGGACGATCTATCCGGGACATCAGGAGTTTTCTGATGATGAGGGGAATAGTCGTATTCTGATTTATGAGACAGAGCCCACGGGTAGCAGTGGTTCAAGGGAACATGCGACCCAAGTGTCTTCGGTTCTGGGGGCGTGGGGAAAGGATGCGAATGCGATCGGGATTGCCCCACGGGTGAGCTTTCGGACTTTTGGTTCGGGCGCAGCCGAAACCGTGGTATATGCTTCCGGGAAAGCCCACCCCGCCCATTTCGGAAGCTCGGTGGTTACCAATCGGTCGATTGGGGGTAGTCCCAACACTATGTATAATTTTGCCAGCCGGGATATTGACCGGGCACTATTTGATACGCCCTATCATCTTCTGGTGAATTCAGCCGGCAACAACGGATCCAATTTTCAGACCCTGGGCGGAGGGCCTGCGAATGCCAAAAACACCTTGTCCATAGGGGAGACCCGTGCGCTATTTCGGGATGAAGATGGGAATTATGAGTCTGGAGGAAGTATTGTCGGAGCCAGTTCCCGTGGGCCGACGGCCGATGGGCGGATCAAACCGGATTTGGTAACCCGCGCAGACGGACTGCGGGCCGCCCGTAGCGGAACCAGTACTTATCGAAACAGCAGCGGAACCAGCTTTTCCTCGCCTCTGGCGGCAGGCACCGTGATGCTCTTGGCCGATCATTTTCAGCAGCGGTTTCCGGAAAGATTTCCGCGTTCGAGCACCATTCGGGCCTTAATGATAAACGGCGCGGATGATCTGGGGAATCCCGGCCCCGACTATGTGTATGGGTATGGGGCGATCAATGTTTTGGCCAGTGCCCGTCTGATCCGGGATTATGCCGATAATCCGGAAAGTCGGCTTTTGGTGGAGGATGCACTTGAGGAGGGTTCGGTTTGGACCCAGGACTATACCGTGGAGGAATCCGGGCGGGTTCGGGTCGCTCTTTCCTGGCTGGACCCGGCTTTTTCAAGTCAGTCCTTCGATCGGGTTTTGGTCAATAATCTGCATGTGAAAGTGATCGGGCCTGACACTACCGAATACCTTCCCTACGTCATGCCGTATGCCTTGGATGACACCGCGAGTTTTTCGGCTCATGCGGTGCAAGCGGAAAACCCGGTGGATCCCAATTTGTTGGTTGAGATTCCCAATGCGGAGGCGGGCAGCTACACGGTGGAGGTGTATAATGACGGGGATTTACTGGATGGTCTTCCCCAGGAATTTTCGCTCGCCGTGTCTGGCATGGCGGCTTCGGGGGCGTCGCAACCAGAGATTTATTTGGAGGAGCCGCTGGTCTTGACGGAGGAGCGGAATCAAATGGTACGGGTTCCGGTGTCGGAGATGTTGGTGGGGGCAACGGTACGTCTGGAGCGAATGGGGTCTTCTCCCATCGACCTGGAAGCGGTGGGACGCGAAGAAGGCAAAATGACTTTTTATGTGGATCCGGCTGATATGGATTTGGGGTACTGGGATTTACATCTTTTGAATCCGGATGGATCGGAAGTTATTGAACCGCGGGCACTCCTGGTAAACGCGGCATCGGCTTTTCATGTTTTCTGGGATATGCAGAGCGATCCCGGCTTTGCCCTGGAAAGTGATGGCGATGTGTCATGGTCTTTTGGTGAACCGGGAGGAATTCAAAACGATCCGCTCTTCGGTCCTTTTGGTCCCCAAGTACTGGGGACCAATCCCGGCGCGAATTACAGTGGGAGTTTTGATGTTTCGGCGATAAGTCCGGTGATTGATTTCAGTGAGGCATCGGATCTTTTGGTGAATGTGTATCATTGGATAAATAAGGAGGGTTCGGTTGCTGCAGACTTTGCTGTCCAGGTGAACGGGGGGAGTTGGGAGTCTCTCTGGGCCAACTCCTTTATGACTCGTTGGAACCGCTGGTTGTTGTTAAATTCCGGCAATCCGTGGAGTGAGGGTCCCATCGCCTTGCCTTCCAGTGTGGAGGGCCAAAGTGAGGTCCGTTTTCGTTTCCGCCTCCAGCGAACGACGAGCTCATCCACCCAGGACATTGGCTGGTATATCGGGGGATTTGAAATAGCTCAGGAAGCGGTGTCAGTGTTGTATCCACCGGTCTTTACTTCGGAACCGGTGACCCAAACCGAGACCGGGCAATTGTACAGTTACTCCGCTGAGGTGAGTGATGCGGACACTCCGCTGGATGAATTGACTTGGTCTTTGGAAGAAGGGCCGACCTGGCTAAGTCTTTCTGATAACGGGGATGGAAGTGCGTTGCTTTCCGGGAATGCCGAAATGGGAACACATTCGGTAAAGGTTCGGGTGAGTGATGGAGATTACGATACCTGGCAGGCATTTACGCTAGAGGTGGAAGGTTCGCTGGAAGAGCCAGAGATTACCGAATGGCCAACGGCCAGTGATTTGGTCTATGTACAGACACTGGCTGAATCAACTTTGTCGGGCGGAGAATCTTCGGTGGCCGGCAGCTTTGTTTTTACCTCGCCGGAAACCACTCCCGATGCGGGAACCAGTATGCAATCCGTAACCTTTGTGCCGGAGGATACGGCAATGTATGCCAGTGTGGTGGGTGAGGTTGAGGTGACCGTCGAACCGGTCGAGGCGACGGTAAATCTGAGTGATATGACCCGGACCTACGATTCCACGCCCTTGAGTCCGACGGTGACGACAACCCCCGAGGGGCTCACTGTGGATCTGACTTTTGATGGGGGTACCGGGGTTCCGGTGAATGTAGGTAGTTACGAGGTGGTGGCTACGGTCAATGACCCGAATGCCGCAGGTGTGGCGAGTGGCACTTTTGCCATTGAAGCCTCGGCACTTGCCGTGACTGCGGAGGATCAGGTTAAGGCCTTCGGGGAGGACGATCCGGAACTTACCTGGACAGTGACCAATGGACAGCTTTGGGGCTCCGACTCATTGAGCGGTGAATTGACCCGGGAACCTGGAGAGGATCCGGGCGAATATGCGATTACGCAGGGTGATTTGTCGGCGTCGGTGAATTATGATCTGACTTTTGTTCCCGGGACCTTGACGATTGAACCCGGTGAGATTCTCATTAACTTGATTCGTCCGACTACGGAGACTGTCCGCATTCCGGAAGGGGTGGGTCTGGTTCTGGAAACCGAAATTACTGAGGAGGGTGGCGAGAGCGGTACTTTGGCCTTGGCCTGGACCCAGGAGAGTGGTGAGGGAGACGTGAGTTGGGAGGCCACCGATAGTTCTGAAACCGTCGCCTGGTTCAGTGCCCAGGGGGAATACACCTTACGCCTTACCGCTGACAATGAGATCATCAACGAGGTATTGGACATCACTGTTGAAGTGGTGGATCCAGCTCTGATTAACGGGGAGGGGCAAATGGCCCAACCGATGGGCGGTTCCTATGCTCTGGAAATTACCGGATCGAATGATGGGGTCACCGAAGGTGATTTTGCGGTGGTCACCGAAGGTAATCCGCTTCCCACCACGACCGTGTCGGAGGCCGAGGGATTGAGTCTCAGCTTTCTGGGGGAGGCGGACAGTGATACCCCGGTTACGGTGAGTGGAAGTTGGAGTTCAATTTCGTATGTTGATGGCGCAGAATACAACTTGCGCGCGGCGGTTTCGGCTTCCAGCGGTCCGGACGCGATCTCCAAAGGGGCTTTTGTGGAATTTGCGGTGGAAACCGATGGTAGTGCGGTGGCGGCCTTTGACCTGAACGCCTTTGAGGTTGATCTCTGGCGCAATGGTAGCGGGGCGGCGCAATATTATCAGTTTGCCATCGAAAGCGACGGCGATTGGACCTTGGTTGGTGATGTTTTCGATGTGGGTGAGGGGCACGCGAATTCCACCACTTTGCGGGTTGAAGAAACCCTATATGAAGAAACGAGCGAAGCCAAAATCCGTCTCTATTACTGGGATGCGAGCACCAATGGGAATACGCATTACTATGGCGTCCGCGCGGACGTCAGCGGTGAAGGGGGATATGGTTTGCCCGAGGGTTGGGATTCTATTACCTTCGGTTCACCCAATCAGCTTGGGGAAGAAACCTGGGATGACAACGGTTTGGAAATAGCCGGCAGTGACGGGGATTTTTGGAGTAGTGATGACGGTGGGCATTTTGTTTATACGGCAGTAAGCGGCGATGTTGATTTGCGCGCGAATTTGAGTTCCTTTGAGGCGGTTGATGGTGGTTCGGTTCACCAATATGCGAAGGCTGTCGTAATGATTCGGGATACGCTGGAGGATCAGAGTTACTACGGTTTTATGGGTGTGCAGCAAGATGCCTTGCGACGGCAGGTTCGCTCCAGCTTCAGTTCGAATCCGTCGAATTCGAGTCATGGTAGCCTCAGTCAATACCCTTGGTTCCGGATCACGCGAACTGGGGACAACCTGCGGTTTTATCGTTCGTCGGACGGGTTGAGCTGGAATGAAGTTGGAACGGCGACCACTCTCGGGATGGGCGAAGAGGTTTTTGTGGGTATGGCGGTATCCAGTCATCCGCAAAGCGGCGGTGGTGACGACACCGCAATTGCCTTGTTTGAATCTATCGAGTTGAACGGGCAGTTGATTGAGCCGATTTTCGGAGGTGCCCCGCAAAATATCGGTCCTTTTGTGGATGCGGGGGATATGCAAATCGTTACCGTAAATACTGAAGTGAGCTTATCGGGTTCGGTTGAGGACGATGGTCTGCCCGAAGATCCGGGGATCGTTACAACTGAATGGATACAATTATCTGGGCCGGAAATGGTCACATTGAGTGATGCGTTCAGTGTTGCGCCAAGCTTTACTCCGTCCGAGACCGGCGACTATGTTTTCCGACTGGTTGCTTTCGATGGCGAAGTGGCGACGGCAAATGATACTACGATTGAAGTTGAGGAATCGTCCGGCCCGCCGCCCCCTCAACCGGGATCGGTTGCTTTTGATTCCGAAACCTTTACTTTTGCCGAAGATGCGGGAACGGTGCAAATTCCGGTTTCCCGATCCGGGGGTTCTGATGGGGCGGTAACGATCAAGGCTACCCATGAAGACGACTCGGCCCTGGCGGGAGAGCATTTTGAAGCGGTGGAACAAACGCTGTCCTGGGCGGACGGCGAGGATGGGGCGCGTATGGTGGAACTGACGATTTTGCCGCAATCCGGGATGGTGGGCGACCGGACGTTATCGTTGAGTCTGAGTGACCCAACCGGCGACCTTGCCTTGGGGACGCCAGTGGAGGCAGCGATTACGCTGGAGGGTCCGGGACAGCCGATCCTTATCGATTTTGACGATTATAACTCTTATGGCCAAATCAGTGTAACGACTGAGCCCGACGGCACCAAGACCCTGGAGATTACGGCGGCTGGTGAAGATAATCCCTGGAATAGCGCTTTTCGCTGGCCGGTGGATGAACCTTTGTATGAAGGTGAGGTGCTCTGGCTGCGAATTGTCGGCTACGCCTCCCATGTGCCGGGGGAGGAAACAGGCGAAATGCAGGTGCCGACGATGGTCGAACGGCAGGAATCGCCTTTTACCCGTTATCTCAATGGAACGATGCGTTTCGGTCCTCAATCGGGAGAACAGATTTTGATTGGGGTGATGACGGAGGATCAGGAGGCGGATATGACCTATATCAATATGCAAGTAGGCGGTTTGGAGGGCACCTTGCATATTGAAAGTGTGGAATTGGTTCGCTACCCACCGGGCACCGATCCAGCCGATTTGCCACAGTCTCCGATTATCTGGGAAGGCATGGAAGAGGAGGCGTCCTGGCGTGATCAGGCGGAGGCCGACATCCAGGCCAACCGAACCAGCGATTTTAGTATTCGCATTGTCGATGCCTCGGGGAATCCGGTGGAAGGCTTGAGCGTGACGGCCATTCAGGAGAACCATGCTTTTGCCTTTGGGACGGCGGTCAATAATCGTCAGATGCTCGATCCCGACTTGGCTGATGGGGAAACCTATCGCCAACGATTGGTGGAGAATTTCGAATGGGCGACCGTTGAGAATTCCCTTAAATGGGAGGCCGAAGACTGGGGCACGTGGGGGGATGCCGATAACATGGCCGAGCGGGGCCAGGCTACGGTGGATAAGATAGTGGAGTTAGGTTTGATTCCGAGGGGCCACGTCCTCCTCTGGCCATCATACAATAACAGTCCGGGCTATCTGGAGGGTCTGAGTAACGAGGATCTGGCGGTGGAAATTGAAAACCGCGTGCGGAGCATGTCCGCTCAATATGCCGGGGTGATTCCCGAATGGGATGCCTTGAATGAGATCTGGAGCAATAATGACTTTCCGGAATTGCTCGGGTATGATCTTTTAGAGGATGTTTTTACCTGGGCACGGGAAGAGGATTCTGAGGCCCGTTTCTTTATCAACGATTATAGTATTTTGAGTAACGGGAATTTGCATTCGCCGCAGAAGGATTTTTATTACGATCTCATTGACGATTTGCAGACCGCCGGGGTGCCTTTGGGGGGGATCGGGATGCAGGGTCACTTTGGCGGCAATATGCCCGGGGTGAGTGAGATGAAAGCAACACTTGATCGCTTTGCCGATTTCGGGTTGCCGATCCGGATCACCGAATATGATCATGACATTCTCGACGAAGAGGCCCAGGCGAATTTCTTTCGCGATGTACTGACCCTGACTTTTGCTCATGAGGCGGTGGATGGATTTTTTGTCTGGGGCTTCTGGGATGGGCGGCATTGGAAAGATAACGCTCCCTTTTACCGGGAGGACTGGTCGGAAAAACCAGCGTTGGCCTATTGGCAAGGATTGGTTTACGATGAATGGTGGACCGGAGAGGTTTCCGACACAACGAATGCTGATGGCTGGGTAACCATTTCAGGGGCTTTCCATGGGGATTATAGGGTGGAGGTTGAAGGTCTCGAGGAAGTTGAAAGCTTTCACCTGTCGGCGGAAAACAATGAACTGCTGATCGAATTTCCAGCCACTGACCCGTTTGAGGAATGGCTTGTTCAGAACGAATTGGACGGGGAGGATGAGGAAACCTACACTCTGATTAAAAATGGCCGCGAGGTAACCCTGCGGGAAGCCTACCTGCTCGGGGACGATCCTCATGACCCCTCGGATGTATTGCGGATAACGGTCGCTGAAAGCACCGAACCGGATTCCATGGAATTGCGTTTCGAGGCTTTGGAAGGGCGGGTGTACCGGGTGGAATACTCGGACGATCTGGTAACCTGGGAACCCTATGGTGACATTGAAATCCACGGGAATGAGGAGGACCATGTCGTGACCGTGGGTCGTGATTCGGCTCAGAACCCCCGTCGTTTTTATCGTGTCCGGGTGAGTTTTCCGGAGTGAGATAATTCCGTAGTCGGGGTGCTTCCCTGTCCTGCGTAGCCCGGAGGGCGAAGAAGGAAGCCTCCGATCCGTAGCGGCGATTGGCTTGCGGAGTAGTGGGCACGTGCGCCTTCGGAGTGGTGGTTCGATGGATAGCGTAAAGCCCCCGTTCGCTTTTTTGGCCCAAGCGGGGACCTTGTGTCCCTGCGCGGAGTACTTCAAGCCAGGGACATAAAACACGCCCCACCACACAGCGCGGCCGCTCCCGATTCGCCTAGCTCATTTCCCTCGCTTTGCTCGGCGGGATTTCGCAAGCTCAATTTGTGCGGCTGCGCGAAACACTCCGACTTCTCGAGTCTCTCCCTGCATATTCCAGCTCCCCTGGTAGTCGCGCTGACCTTCGGTTCCTTGGAGGTGGGGGTGATTTTTAAGGTGAGGATAGAGACAACGCGGTTGCGTAAACTGAACGCTGGACTTATGATCCTGAAATAACCCATAAATGAACCCCATGACGTTTGTTTTATTCCCATTTTTGATTCTACACCGATGAGTGATTGTGGACCAAAAAAGACGATTTTGGTGGAGATCCCCAACGAGCATTCGATTGGGGTTCCGGTTTTTCGTGGTGTGCAGGAGTGGTTGAAGCCCCGGGTGAGCTGGGAGTTTGTCGGGCCCCAAATGGGGACGTATCGTCACGACTGGTATGAGGACCCGAAACAGATGATGCGTGAGGTCGATGCCGCCCTGGTATTTGGGTTTTTTCCGTGGAAAAAGATGATTGAGGTCGAGGAGTTGAATGGACGTTTGTTCCTGGCGGGACATAAGAAAGAGCTTTCGATGTGGTGGCAAGTTGGGGCTGTTGATGAAGATGTCGGCCGATTGGCGGCAAGCTATCTTAAGAAAACCGGCATGTCGAATTACGGGTTTGTCGGTTATGAAACCCCGTCTTTCAATCGGGCCCGATTGCGGGGATTTGGTGAGGGATTGGGCTTGGCCCAGTCTGACCTTTGGGTGATTGAACACCAAAATTTTATTTATTCAACCGCGGAAGGCCATACCATTACCATGCTCGATAAGCATGGAGAATGGATTAACCAACTGAAGGATTGGATGGCCGGGCTCCCTCCCCGAACCGCTCTTTTTTGCGCCAATGATATTCTAGGGAAGGATGTGGTGA
>JAFIGF010000078.1 GCA_020831535.1 Opitutales bacterium
CCCCGGCTCCCCCTCGTCCACCGAATGCGAGTCAACCGGCTCAGTTCCGCACCGCCCCCGGCAAATTTCGCAATTGCCGCGAGGCTGCCGAAAACGCCTCGAAAATCTCCTCCGACGAGGCCCGCCCAGCCAACGGAATAGAGCCGGCATGGAGAAAATTCTCCAAAACCAAACAATAGTTCCGGTTGACCATGATCCCAATCAATTCATCGCGACGACTGAAAACCAAATCACCGGTGCTCGGGGAGAAATCTCCCCGTAAAAACCGGATTTCCCGGCGATCCACCTTCACATAATTCGGATGGTCGGAATCCAAAACCATCCCCACTTCTCCGTACGCTTCCCCGTCACTGGAGACGATCACCGCCTCATCAAAAGCAAAGGGATCCTCCGCCAGCGCATAAATGCGACCACCCAAACGCTCGCTTTCCGAAAATTCCACCGGAGCCAATAAAATCCTGGGGTCGGCATCGGAAAATAAAATTTCCTCCAGCGAGTAGTCCTCCCCATCGCGACTGATCCTTCCCTGGAAATTTCGCCAATGTGGACCCGAGTCCCGAAAGCTCATGGGAATGTCATTGATATGCAAAAGCGTGTAAACCCAATGACCATCGGTCACTTTGACCGTACTGGTATCGCGCTCGCGGTCTCCGGAAAACAAAACGGCCTCCCGAAACGCTGAAAAACTGGTCTCCAAACGACTCTCCTGATAATTGCGGAAAATCCGGTTAGGCGAAATCGGATCGCTCTGCCGACTGGACCGAATTTCCCGGGCCAATTCCTCCGATTGCTCCGCCAAGACCCCCACACCTCTCGCAAGCTCTGTCGCCTGTTCATGGATACGTTCCTTTTCCTGCCGCACAATCGACACCTCGGACCGGGCGGATTCGAGATTTTCCTCGATGAGCTGCTTTTCTCTCTCGGTTAAATTCAACCGCTCCGCCAATTCGCGACTTTCCTCCTCCATGCTCCGTTGCCGCTCTTCCATTTCGGCCAGCAACGTTTCGGTCTGCCCCAAAGCCGAGAGCTTTTCCTCCAATTCCGCCCGCGCCTGCCGCAACTGTTCCTCCCGAACATCGGCGATCTGCCTGGTTTCGCCCAGGGAATCCCGTAAGCGCCTTTCCTCCTGCATGCGCTCTTCCAAACGCTCCTCCAAACGCTCGACTCGTTCCAACCCCTCGGTGGCCCGCCGGGCTTCCTGGCTCAGTTGCTCCTCCGTGCGCTGCAAAGTGGATTGAATTTCCTCCAGGGACTGATCCCGCTCGGCAATCGCCTGGTCCCGCTCTTGCAAAGTTTCTTCCCGTTGCTCCATTTCCTGCGCCAACCGGGCAATGTTCTCTTCCCGCTCCGCCAACAAGCGCTCCCGTTCCTGCAACTCCTCCCGGGTTTCCCGGAGTTCCTCCTCCACGCTCCCCCGCGAAGCCTCCTCCAGTTCCAACGAAAGCTGGAGAATCTCCATCAAATCGGTTTCCACCCCGACACTCTGCTGCAACGCTACCGTCTCATCCCCACCGCCGGAGCCGGCCTGCGAGCTTTCCACCTGGTCAAAGCGAACCAACGCCAAAAGACTCAGCAGCAGAAAATCACAGATAACCAATAAAAGCGTTCTTGGCATAACTTCACCCCATTTGTGCTTTGCGGCTTTCCAGAATCAAACGCCGCTTGAACGGGCGCACATGGAAAATCTTCAGGATCGCCACAAAAACGATCCCGAACAACGTCGAGGCATACGCCGCCATCAAGGAAGGCTCCACAATGCCCAGGGCTAGAAAGATCAAGGACCCCACCGTTCCGGCAAGACCCAGATACAAACCCGTGTCGAAAAGATTTTCCTCGTTTTCCAACAACTGCAACTTCGTCTCACTGTCCATGCCCTGACGTCGCACTTCGGCCAGTTTGATCAGGCAAATGATGTAAACCACCACCTGCATGACGAAAAAGATGAGGAGAGATAAGTAGGTAATTTCATTCATACGCAAACCAAGGAATGTCTCTTCGGAAGCCGCCTCCGGCGGCGGCGCTTCCAGAAAGAATTGAATTTGAAACGGATTCTGTAGACCATCCGGAAAGAGAAAGGGTTCAGAAATTAAAAATACCCCCAAGGTAAAGGGAACCCCAAGAAGAATCGCCCGCAACCAGAAAAACAACCAACGCCCCCGCAAAGGCAAAGGTTCATCCCGGCCATAGACCAAATTAAACGCCGCCACCAGGCTCATCATGCCAACCAAAAGCAAACCATAGCGCAGGACAAAAAAGTCCCCTGCCCAAAGTTCCTCCGCATAGTGCACCACCCAACCGGGGAAAAACCAAGGACGGTCCACCAAAAGTCTCTCCTGCTCCGTCATCCACTGCAACACTTCGGGCCCTTCCCGCAATCCCCGTCGCAGCGAATCAACCCCGTGCTCCCCCGGCGCTCCCGCCAAAAACCTCGCCAAGCGACCGCTGTCCCCGCTCCACACAAACCCCGCCGCCAGCAAGTCGCGGTATGCCCCCGCGCCCCGAAGTAAGTGCGCCGTCCGCCGAAGCGCCTCCCGACTCTCCCAGGTTCCGGCGATAACTTTCAGTTCTTCCCACCCAAAGCGGGCCGCAAAGGTAAACAGATCGAGATAAATTTCCTCCATTTCCCCCAAATCCCCCTCCAACACCGCTGCCTGCGCGATAGTGATGATTTCCCTTTGCAAGGAAGGACGAAAGGCTTCCTCCTCCAGCATCACCACCGTGGCCAATACAATCGCTTCCAACGGCTGCCCCCCGGGCTCTCCCATCGAAATAAAATGCCGCGTATTCCGAATCCCTCGCTGCGCCGCAAACCATTCAAGGTCCCCGCCCTCCCGCTCTTCGAGCCAGGACCACATTGCCCGGCGGTTTTCCTCCCGCAAAAACAACAAAAGAAACCCCTCGGCCCCCAGAGAAGCCTCCACCTCGATGACCTCCAGCCTCCTTTCTCCCTCCCCTTCTTCATCCTCCTCCTGAACCACCTCGCTGCCCTGGTTCTCTTCCACCGCCGCCGCAAACGACTCCGGCAGGCCCGCCAAGAACCCAAAATTCGTCTCCAGCCCCCGCCGGGGCTGCCGGTCCCGACGATAGATCTCCGCCTTCACCTCAACGGGAACCTCCGCCCCCGCCATTTCGAGCCCCTGCACCAACAAATTCGCCACCCTGGGCTGATCCACCTCCAGCCTCCGCTTGACCGAAGCCTCCGCCGCATCCTCCGGAGCCTCCACCGCTTGCCTGATTTCCCCGATATCGACTGCCTGCCAATACCACCCCACCGACAACCCTGCCGTAAACAACCCTCCCCCCAGGAGAACCAAAAAGAGCAAGCCGAGAATCCCCCCCGGCAGAGACCCCGGAGAGGCAGATCCCTTTTCTTGAGCCTCTATCACTTCATTCTCCATAAAACCGTATACGCCAATCATTCACGCAAGCTCCTGACATGTCCACGGCAAAGACCGTTCCCATAAACCTTGGCACCAAATTGTCACCCTGCCACGCCAAAGTGTTACCCATGTCCTGAACCTTCCGTCTTGTCTTGTCCTAGTATAGGTTGACACCCAAACCATGAAAGCGATAGAAAAACCGAACCGGAATATACGTTACAGCGAGGCCTTCAAACGGCAAGTTGT
>JAFIGF010000262.1 GCA_020831535.1 Opitutales bacterium
GTAAGCGTCATGCCAAGCACCGTCGGGTTGAACTCTGCAAAGAGATCGTAAGTGTCGTAGTCTGATGGGCTATGACATCTACGACGAACGAAGAAAGCCTGATTTTAAAAACCGACGTGCTGGGGCGGGTCCGCATGCCCAAGGAACGTCGTGAAGCGATTCTTGATGAGTTCGAGCGCAGCGGCATGAGCGGTCAAGCTTTTGCTGCGCAGATCGGCGTCAAGTATACGACTTTCGCCGGCTGGGTCCAAAGGCGCAAACGCAAGAGGGGCAAATATCCGGCGAAGACACCTCAGATTGAGCAAGCACCCATTCGCTTGTTTGAAGCGGTTGTGGAACCGCAATCCGAAGCCAGCCCTGGATGTCTTGAAGTTAAAACCAGCCACGGCCTGAAATTGAGTATACGCACCAAGGCCGAAGCGGGTTTGGCCGCTGAGTTGCTGCGGTGCTTGAAAGGGGGTGGGTCATGTTAAGTTTCAGCGGCAGTTTGCGCATTTTCGTGGCGTTGGAGCCATGCGACATGCGCAAGGGCTTCAATGGGCTGGAGGCCTTGGTCACCAATCAGCTCAAGGGCGACGTCAAGGCTGGGGAATTATACTTGTTCACCAACAAAAAGCGCACCCGGCTGAAAGCTCTGTACTGGGACGGGAGTGGATTGTGGGTCCTGAGCAAGCGTTTGGAGCAAGGCTGTTTTAGTTGGCCCAAGTCCGCCGATGCGCGTGACGGGAAGCTGCGGCTGCGCCCCGAAGCCTTTGCTTTGCTCTGCGATGGAGTGCAAATGAGCGGGGCCAGGTTCCTGCCATGGTATGAACGGGAAAAATAGAAAAAATCCTGAAAAAAAGTTGCCCGTATCCGAAAAACCATACATGATAAAAACAGTGAGTGACCGTGAGGCAAAACTGGAGGCTGAACTGAAAGCCGCGCACATCGAAATCGATTTGCTCAAGCAAAAGGTCGATGCATTGGCACGTATAATTTACCGGCCCAAGAGCGACGCAGCGCGGTAGCGCGAAGATGGTGCCAGCCCCGTAGGGGTGAGGAAGGCGGGTGCCCTCAGGGCGGCCTGACGAGCAAAAGTTTGACCCCAATCAACTGATACTGCTGGAGGAGCCCGAGGCAAAAAAAGCCGAGGCTCCTGTTCCGGAAACCCCGCCGGAGACAGGAGCCGGTAAGTCCCCGTCAAAACCCCGCTCCAAACCGTCCCGCCCCCGCATCCCCGAGCACCTTCCGGTGGACGAGGAAGTGATTGATCCGGATGAAGTGAAAGCCTGCCCGCAAAACTGGCGCTACATTGGCGAAGAGGTGACTGAGCGTCTGGACTACCGTCCGGCGAGGTTTTCCAAGCAACGCCAGATCCGCCGCAAGTTCGTTGCTGTGGACGCACCCTTTAGTCCGCCGATCATTGCCCCGAGTCCTCCCTGCTTGCAGGAACGCTGCCTGGCAACACCCAACTTGATTGCCCAGGTGGTGGTGAGTAAATACATCGATCATCTTCCCCTTTACCGGCAGGAGCAAATGTACCGCAGCCGCCACGGCGTGGAGATTGCGCGCCAAACGCTGTGCCGCTGGGTCGAATTGGCGGCATGGTGGTTTAAACCGATTTATCAGGAGATGGTCCGGCTGCAAAACAGCCGTGCGTATCTGCAAATTGACGAAACACCGATCCGTTATTTACAGCCTGGTGAGGGCAAGTGCGGACAAGGTTATTTTTGGGTTACCTCAGTACCCGGAGGCGATGCCATTTACCACTGGCATCCGGGGCGTGGAGCCAAGCATTTGAATCAAATTTTGGACCAAAGCTTCAGCGGAAGCTTGCAATGCGATGCGTACAAAGCCTACACAAGTTTTCAAAAACAACGAGCGGGTCCGATTCAACTGGCCGGTTGCTGGGCGCATGTGCGCCGAAGATTTTACGAAGCATTGGAGCTAGCACCCACTATTGCAGGGTGGATACTGCGCCAAATCGGCCAGTTGTACTTGATCGAACGCCGTCTTCGCGAAGAATGCGCGGGACCTGCGCTGCGCGCCGCCGTGAGGCAAAGCGAATCCGCTCCCATCGTGCGCCGGGTAAAGAAAGCACTAATGGTTTTGAAACCACGTTACCTGCCCCAGAACAAAATGGGCAAAGCGATCAACTATGCGCTCAATAATTGGACCGACTTGGAAGTGTTCCTGTTCAATGGAATGATCGAGATCGACAACAATCTGGTGGAGAACGCTATTCGGCCAACGAAACTTGGGGCGAAAAACTGGCTCTTCATTGGATCTGAAGGTTCGGGCAAAACGGCGGCGATCCTCTTCACATTGATTGAGTCGGCCAAACGCCATGGCTTGGAACCATCGGGGTATCTCAGCGAACTCCTACATCGGTTGCCCAAGGCGAAAAGCATTGAGATCGCCCGGCTAACTCCGGAAGCCATGGCCAAAGGAAAAGCCAAAGCCGCCGCGTAAGTCGTAGATATCGTAGTCAACCCCCTACGACACTTATGACTTGAACGATCCTAACCCGGCCTGCGTAAAGAAAAACCCGACGGTGCTTGGCATGACGCTTAC
>JAFIGF010000085.1 GCA_020831535.1 Opitutales bacterium
CCTTCCGCTTCACCTCCGTTCACCGGTTCAGAGGCGTTCAGACTTTCACTGACTGGATGATATGTTTTCATGATCACACGAGCAAGAACATTCCTGTCCTTGAGAATGGGAGAGATGATGCGTATTCGGAAAACTCTCCCGCCAATCAGGTCGCCTTATCGGCTCCCCAAGGACAGAAATGTCCTTGCTCCTTACAGGAGGGCTTCGCCACGAGAGTGGTGGAGGAATGATCGCAGGCAGAGGGTGCGGGTTGGCCCAAGCGGGGACCTCGTGTCCCTGCGCGGAGTACTTCAAGCCACCCCTACGTATACCCTAAATCAGCATTGCCCTCCGCCGACCTTTGTCTCATTGTTGGCAGCAGGCTATGACCCGAGAATCTTCTACTGATGGGCCCCAAGCGATCTCGTCTGATCGCCAAGGAACGGCGAACGCTTCGCCGGGGGGCGTGGCCAATGATTGGGCTTATGCCTACACCATCGCTTCTTTTGGCGGCTTGCTGTACTTCTCCAAGACGGATGCGGGCTGGTTCAGTCTGATGGCCTTTGTTTTGATGGCGGTCGCCGCCACCAGCTACCTCTTTTTGCAAAAGAAGGATTTTCGGGAAATCTTCTTCTACGCCACCGTTCGGGAGCAGTCTCCGCTGCAATTTTTCCGCTACCGGCAACTTGGCCTTTTACTGGTGGCCGCGGTTTTGGGGATTTTTCTGGTTCTTTCCCTCTCCGTCTTCCTGCTTACGGTTTCCTGGATGGTGCTGGCCACCGCCTCCCTCCCCCTCCTTCTTTTCCCGGTGTTGCGGCGCTTGTATTGGCGCAAACTCTCTCCACAATTCAAAACCCACAGCGGGCTTTGCCTTACCAATTTCCTTACCACCCTTACCCTTGGCCTTTTGATTATGGCCTTTCTGATGGTCGGCAAATGGATCGAATTGAAATTCCTCCTCCATGACTACCATCTCGCGACCGCCGGACACATGGCCGATTATGTCATTGGGAAAGTGGAGCACAGCCTTCTGTGGTTACAACACCTGGGACGAACCCTGAACATGCTGGAACTGCAAGTCCTTCGGATTCACCAATACGCCGAAGGAGGGGCGGCGCATTTTCTGCTTTTTTATTTTCTCCTGCCCTCCACCCTCGCGGCCTTCGCCATTCCGGTTATCTTTTCCGGGATCTATTTTCTCTTTAAAGGCAAATCCCGACTGGAGGAAGGTCAGGATTGACCGAATCCCCGGCCCGACAACCTTCGCGCATTTCCATGATTTTTCTCCCAAAACCTCTGAAAATTCGAAGCAAAGCGCGTGGGAACCCCCTTCCCTTTCACTCTTTTACCGGCGTTTTCCTACGTCACTTCTTCCTGCTCACCCTGGTTTCCCCCTTGTTTCTCCTGCCCCTGCACGCTGAAACCGCCCCACCACCGGAGTCCGAATGGGAAGAAAACGATGGTTGGTTTCGGGAGATAACCGTAAAAGCCCGGGAATACCGGCGGCTTTACCACCAAACGCGTCAGGCCTATGAGGGTTTGCGCGCAACCTATGAGACCCTGAGCGAGAGGTATCGTGATCTGGACCGAAAGCTGACTCTGCAAAAGGAAAATCTGCAGGAGTACCAATTGCTCCTGCAAAGTGAACGGGAAGCGTGGCAACGACTCTACCAAGAGCCCTCCCCAACGAGCCCGGGAAGGGTTGATGCCGAAGAAACGGATACTCCCCCCCCGGGGTTTTTGGATCTTCCGGAATTTGATTTTTCCCGGGAAGCCGAGACCGAAGGCAGTCTATGGGAGCGCCTCCGCTATCGCTACCAACTCTACCGTGACCGGTATGAGTCGCTCGCAGCGGCTTACCAGGCCTTGCATTTGGCAACCCGTCGGTTGGAAGAGGAAAACCAAAGGCTTCACGAAACCTCCACGCGTTTGGAAAAGATTGCAGCCGAACCTCAGAGACAATGGCAGGAGGAACGAAAAGCTTGGGAACGTCTCTACCGGGAATGAGGTCTACCCCTATTATGATATTCTGAAACCGGGAAACCACCCAAGAAGCATGAAGGAAAACCCGCCACCGCCTCCCTCCGGAAAATCCGGAAATCCACCAGGAGCTGAAGCACATCGATCTACGGATGTCCAGCGAAGGGAGTTTCTGCGGAAAATCCTCGGAGGTCTGATTGCCGCAACGATTGTCGGAAGCGCAGGGGTTACCTTTTTTCGGAAGCGGGACGAATCCGAAGATCCAGAATCTGTCACCGGACCGGATCTGCGGAAAATCGAAGAGCGCATCGACCAGTATTTCCGCACGCTCAGCAACGAACTGGAAATCGTATGGCTGGACACCAAGCCCAAATTGGACCGGGCTTTTTCCGTATTCAAAAAAGAACTACAAAGGGGCGGAGACCAATTTTCCGAAGAAATCATTACCCGCCGGGCGGTTGCGGCTTTGGTTATTGATATGGCCCGTGACTCCCTCGATGAAGGCGAACGGGTCGAAGACTGGTTTGGCGAAAACCTACTTCCTTACTTGCAACCCGCCTTCAGTCGTTTGGAACGCAGACTTCAACGCATCGAAGGAGAGTTTGAGAAGGCTTTCGCGGCGCACATCCAGCAGTTCAACGAAAAAACCGCGGCCTTGCTTCTGGCGGAAACGGGTCCTACCTACCAATTGCCGGAGCTTACAGCCTTGGAAAACAGTACCCGCAAAGCCTTCACCACCCGGGGATTTCAATTCGGCGCCGGGGCTGGACTGGGCATTGGGCTAACCCTTCTTGGAACCACCGGCTATATCCAGGCAACGATGTTCCAAGCGGTGGTTCGGGCGGTCAAACGTCGTCTCATCCATTTGGTCAGACCCATTGCCCGCCGGGTGGCCCTGCGCATGGGGGCTTCTCTTTTAACGGCCAAATTTCCGCCGCTGTCCCTTCTTGTCATGGCCCTAGGATCGGCCACAACGGCTTACGAAATCCTGCGCCTCAGGGGAGCCGCCCGTCAGGATTTCGAAGAAGCGCTGGAGGAAAGCTTGCCCGCCCTGGAAAAGGATTTTACCCAAAACGTCCGACTCCCCTTTCTGCAGCAACTCGATCACTTCCAGAAAAACAAGCAAGCCATTCAGTCCGACATCGTAAACGATATCCTTTGAGAACGAAACGAAGCCAATCCTTGGGCTTCACCCACGGAGAAGACATCACGCTATTTTCCTTCATACTTTTCCTTCCCGGTATTGGCCGGGGGCGATGCCGGTGCGGGCTTTGAACCAGTGGGTAAAATGAGCGGGGTCGGTAAAACCAAAGCGATAGGCCAGGCTTTTGAGAGGTTCGCTGGTAGTCAAAAGGGCATACTCAACGTCACGCCACACGCGTTGCTCCAGCCACTTGCGGGGAGTCATTCCGAGAAGCTGGCGAAACTGTCGGTCGATTTGGGAACGCGACCATCCGCTGAGACGGGTGAGTTCCTGGTAATCCACCTGCAATCCCTTGAGACCTCCCAGGGCGTGCAACATCAACCCCACCGACCGTTCTCCCGAAGCCAGGGAACCTTGGGAGGACCGATCTTCCATTACCCCCAACCAGGCTTTTAGCCAGGAAAAAAAACATTCCTGTCGAGCAGCCCAAGCCTCCCAGGTCAGGGGTTTTGCCAGCTCTTGCAAGACCTTTTGCGAAAGCTCATCAAACCGGGCCCGGTCAGACCAGGAGGAAGACTCCACCCGCACCGGATGAAAGCCCCGCCAATAAAGCGGATCGGGAAATTGGAAGCGCAACGAACGCAAAACCGTTCCCTCTCTAAAAATCTGATCACGGCGCTGAAAAGGAGTGAGAAAAACCCATTGCCCCGGACCCACCGACCAAGTCTGTTGCTCCACCCGCAAAGTAAGCTGCCCACTCTCCACATACCAGGCACAACAAAGACCGTCACAATGATTCACCGCATTGCCCACCCGCGTGTTCACCCGTCGGCAATACGCGATCATGGACAACTGGTCTGAATGAGAAATAGCCATAAAACTCCTTCTTATGCGCAAATTATACAAGCAACCGATAGAACTGAACAAGCCTTTCCTTTCGCCATTTCCGGCGATCCGTTTACGGTTGGAGGGATAAAGCAATAACCCCGCCTACGACAATCCCCCTAAATCTTATTTCGATTATGCCATCCCTACCTATATTTCCTTCGGTTGACCTTCTTATTACCGGAGGAACGGTCTCCGGCGTGTTCCTGGCCCTACGGGCTCAGCAGGAGGGTCATCGGGTCGCCCTGACCTCCGCCCGACCCTTTCTCGGCGAGGATGTTTGTGCCGACCTTGACTATTCGCCTGACGAAAAAACCCGCCGACACCTCCATAAGGTTGGCGTGGCCCTGCCTGACCGTACGCCGACCCCCCGTGACTGGAAGGTCGCCCTCGAAAACGCCTTGGTCGCCAAGGGGATTCCCTTTTATTTCCACACCATGCCCTATGCTTTGCTTGGCGATAGCCAGGAACAGATCGGCGGGGCCCTTTTCACCTCCCGCTCCGGGAGCTTTGGCCTGCGGGCTCGGCTGACCATTGATGCGAGTACCGAAGGGTATACCCGCAACCTTTTCCCAGGGGCCGGAAAACTTTCACCGGAAACCTCCCCGGTGATTCGTCACCGGGCTTTAAGTTGTTTTGCCAATGTAGATTCCGACCATTCCGAAAGAACCGAGTGGCCCGTCCATTACCAATTTAGCGTTCCGGAAAAAGACCGTGAGGCACTGCCCGATTTATACGGCCGGGAATATCAACATTCACTCAGCTCCTGGCCCACCGAAGCTATCGCCTGGCACCGTCTGGAGGCCGAACTCCGTGCCACCCGTTGGCAGCAAGGAGATTTCCAGATCAGCGATCGCCTGACCCTCCGGTGGCCCGAAGCCAACACCGATGCTGAGACGTCCGCGGATTGGAAGGACCTGACCGTGACCCAGGGACTGCTCAACCTTTCTCTTCACCAGGCCCCGAAAGATAGTTGGCGCGCCGTGTGGCAAGACCCCGGCAAAGCGCTGACGACTTTGGATTCTCTCGCCCCCAGCCTTCCGATCCCGGCCAACCGACCGTCCGACCTCACTCCCCTTTTCGCCGGCGAAGCTCTGCCTCCGAAGACCAAGATTTCGCAGGAATTCGTGGCCGGGGGAGAGGCTTTGGATACCGAAATATCTTTTTCCTACGATCAACTTCCCCTCCTCGGCAGCTACGATGTGTTGATTCTTGGAGGCGGCACCGCCGGAGCCTCGGCGGCTATCGGGGCCGCCCGTGGAGGGGCCCGCACAGTTTTGGTCGAAGGCCTTCCTGCGCTTGGCGGCGTGGGCACCCTCGGACAAATCGCCAAATATTGGTTCGGCAATCAGGTGGGCTTTACCACGGAAATAAACGACTCCGTAGCCGCCTTGGAATGGGACCAGCGCAAACGCAAAGGCCGCGGCAAGGGAGGATGGTCCGTCAGCGCCAAAAGCCAATGGTATTTGCAAACCGCGCTCGAGCTGAAAGTCGACCTTCTCTTTCGCACCCTTCCGGTAGCCGTAACCAGGGAAGGCAACCGGATCACCGGATTGGTGGTCGCCTCTCCCTATGGGTTTGGCTGGATCAAGGCCGGATGTTGCGTCGATGCGACCGGCTCGGCGGAAATTGCCGCGCTGGCCGGGGCCCCGACAGCAGTTTGCGGGGAGGATCACCTGGCCGTTCAGGGAACCGGCCTGGCGGGCGTAACCCCCGGGAAGGATTACTGTAATTCGGACCATAGTTTCAGCGACGAAACCAACCTCCGGGACACCGTTGCCTTCCTTTACAGCACCCGGCGCAAATTCCCCCATGCCTTTGATATAGGCCAACTCATCGATTCCCGCGAGAGACGGCAAATCATCGGCGAATACCGGATGCAGCCGGTGGATATTCTCTACGACCGTACCTTCCCCGACACCATTTGCCGGGCTTCCTCGAATTTCGATTCCCATGGGTTCACCATTCATCCGCTTTTCATGATCCTGCCCCCGACCAAGGAGCGGTTATGGGCCAATGTGCCTTTCCGCTGTCTCCTTCCCAAGGGGTTGGAACGGGTTCTTTCCACCGGACTGGGATTGAGTTCCCACCGCGACGCCCTTCCGGTCATACGGATGCAGGCAGATGTACAAAACCAAGGCTACGCCGCCGGACGGGCCGCTGCGATGGCGGCGGTACAGGACACGGACCTCCGCGATCTCAACCTGCGGGAACTGCAGGAACATCTCATCGAAATCGGCAACCTTGATCCCTCGGTTTTGGATGATGGCGATAGTTTTCCCGTATCGGAAAGCGAAATACAAAGGGTGGCCGAGGCCGAATCCTGGTCCTTCAAGGAACTCGCCTTGGTCTTTGCCGAACCCGAGCGCCTACTCCCCCACCTGGAGAAACGCTACCGCAAAGGAAACCTCGACTCCACTTTGCAAGGGATGATGATGCGAACCTTCGGCCTTCTCGGAAAAACCATCGAGGCAGACGATCTGCACAACTATTTGCAGGAAAATGAATGGGACGAGGGATGGAATTTTCGCGGTATGCACCAGTTTGGGTTTTCTCTCTCTCCCGCGGACACCGCCCTCATCGCCCTCGCCCGCAGCGGGGATAAAAGAGCAGCCGCACAGATTGCCGACAAAATCCGCACGCTGCCGGAATCGCCATATCTATCGCATGCCCGGGCCATCTGCTTAAGTGCGGAAGCCCTCACCGACGCCAAGGATCGCGAGAGCCTCGCGGCCCTCCTGTATGAAGTCCTCCGTCAGCCCGGGTTTTCCGGCCACGCCCTGACCTCTCTGGAGAGTGCGTGGGAAAACGCCTCCGAGGACCCCAACGAAAACGAGCCCCGGAATCTGGCGCTGCGTGAAATCTATCTCGCCCGGGCCCTTTTTCATTGTGGGGATCACCAACAACTCGGCGAAGAACGACTCACCACCTACACCCGTGACCTTCGGGGACATTTCTCCCGACACGCCCGCTTTGTTCTCCAAAAATCTCTTCCCCCGCACGCCTTCACCGGCTGAGGCAGAGGTCGGAGGTCGGAAGTCGGCATGCGTGCCTGGCTTGAAGCACTCCGCGCAGGGACAACGAGGACCCCGCTTGGGACAACCGCGAACGGGGGCCTTGCGCTATCTGTGCGCAATACTTCGGAAAACGGAAATGTCGCCCCTACTCCACAGCGAGCGGGGACTTCATGTCCCTGCGCGCAACACTCCTGAACCCTCACTTGCTACGGCTGGCTTCGGCCTTAATTTTTCCTTCCTAATTTCTTCTTGCGGGTGCGGATTCTTGGTGGGCGTTCATCTTCGGCTGTAGGGCTCGTGCTTGGCGCGATGCCGTCGCGGTGGTGCCGTCTGGAAGGTGTTGTATCGGAACGATTCTCAGTCTGCCTGCGCCAACCTTTGGTCAGAGCGGGCCACTTCACGGGCGGCACTCCGCCAAGCGGAGGCCCTACGAGTGAGCGGATGGTTTGCATCCCTGGCTTGAAGCACTCCGCGCAGGGACAACGAGGTCCCCGCTTGGGACAACCGCGAACGGGGGCCTTGCGCTATCTGTGCGCAATGCTTCGGAAAACGGAAATGTCGCCCCTACTCCACAGCGAGCGGGGACTTCATGTCCCTGCGCGCAACACTCCTGGTGCCCCGGAAACACCCTAGTCTCACACAAGTGCTCAGTACGTCAGTGAGGCCGTTAGTAAAATAGCCCGATGCTTTAGCAAGGGTTTCGTCTCCCGAGCGGGGACACGTGTCCCTGCGCCGATCAGCAGTAAGAATCTCGGCTGTTTTTACTCTTCTCTCTTTTGCCGAAAACGGAAAAAACCTTGATTCCCCTGGGTGAGAATTTTTCGAATTTTCTCCTGTTCCAGTCCTGTGACTTGAATCCTTGAGGTGTCCAACTCTTCCCGAAAGGAAGGAACGCTGAGAACCTCTCCCTGAAAGAGGATCGCCATATGACCTGGTCGGTTGTCCCGCGTGACACGGGCCAGAATCTCTCGACCTTCACTGGTCAAATCCAGATGAAAGGCAAAATCATTTTCTGAGACCGGGCTTTTCCTGCCACGAAAAATATGACCCCCTTGCAGGAAGCTTTTCTTCTCCAAATAATACACACGGGAGTTAGAAAAAGGTCTTTCCACTTCGAAGGGCCGGGTTTCCGGACGTTCCTCCTGGTAGGCGAGAACAAATTCCAAATCGCCCTCCTCAAAGTGCATTCGGGTATCGGGAGAATGATCCCCGTATTTTTGCAAAACGTACTTTTTGTACGCCTCCGCCGCCGCAATAACGTCCGGCATAAGCTGATTAAGATCTTCCTGGGTAAGA
The DNA here is from genome assembly GCA_020831535.1 of Opitutales bacterium. GTDB lineage: Bacteria > Verrucomicrobiota > Verrucomicrobiia > Opitutales > T3Sed10-336 > JAIUMY01. Next base: position 8,302 of record JAFIGF010000085.1, read on the forward strand.
TTGGCACCCAGGTTTGGTCCAAGATCCTCTGGTCTGATGCCATGGACCACTTCCCCATTGGGAAGAGTGACTTCAACCGGAGGCTGTACATTCTCATGATCAATCTCATGAAACCCGTGAAGCTCTTTCGCAAAAAGCTGCAATTGACGCGAAATACGCCCCTCTGCCACGGCCTTGTCCCAATGAACAGTATCCTCCGGCGGCAAGGAAAACCACTGCTGCAATAAATCCACCACCAACTCGCGGGGAACAGGTTCATCAAACTTTGAAATTTCCTCTTCTTCCGGTGAACCTTTGGTTTCCTCTTCGCCATGAACCAGGGAAGAACTCAAAAAAAGGAAAAGAAGACCAGCGTAAAAAGATAGTCTCATTGCGGAAACAATGATTCGAAAACGCAAAAACCTCGGACAACGATACATCCCACTAAATTTGCACAGTTTACGACTGCTAGTCAAGGTCAACCCAAGGTCCCGGCAATGCCCCCCACCATACCACCCGGCTAAAGATCTCCCAAGGTTTTTGCCCGTCCTTTTAGCCCTTGTTCTTTTCCGGGAACCAATGCTTGGTCCGGTTGGCAAATTTGACCAGGGCCAGCATCACCGGCACTTCGACCAACACGCCGACAATGGTTACCAACACCACGGGTGAATCGGCTCCGAACACTGTGATCGCTACCGCAACCGCCAACTCAAAGAAGTTGGAGGCCCCAATCATCCCGCCCGGAGCGGCGATGTTGTGACAGAGGCAGAGTTTTTTGCTGATAAAATAGGCCACGAAAAAGATCAGAAAGGTCTGCAGAATTAAAGGAACCGCAATCAGTAAAATGTGCAGGGGGTTATTCACAATAATATCACCT
>JAFIGF010000093.1 GCA_020831535.1 Opitutales bacterium
TTTTGCCGGCAATTAACAAGAGCACCAGGGGCAGAGGAGAACCTGTCTGAATAATAAAAAAACCGGCCCCAATAAGGGCGACATGAATTACCACAATGCGTCCATAGGGTGCAAACATCTGAGCATTGGGAGAGGTTTTGCGAAATTCTCCCCGCCTGACGTAATTGAAGATAAAGGAGATCCCGTGGCTAACGAACAAACCTATAAGCAACAGAATCAGTCCTTGCGGGGCAGCGGCGAATAGTTCCCCCAACAGGGTGAGAACAACTTGAGGAACCATCAGGATACCACCCTCACCCATAATACCGGAAACGGCTTCGTCGTTCTCTCCGGAAAGAACTCCTGTCATACCCAAAACAAACATGCCGTGAACGGCGCAGAAGCCGCCGAAGTGGACGATAAAGAAAGGCACCATAAGGATTTTACTCAGGTGCATGGAGGTCACTCCCCCTGGACTGGAAGGGCGACTGTTGTTTTCGGGCTCCGAGGCCAGAATAATCCGGCCGATGGTATAAAAACCGATGACCAGATTCTCAAACCAGTAAGCGATAACAACCATTCCGGCATCCCAATCAAAAAACAATACCCCGATGAGAGGGAATAAATTAGCGAGGATCAAGGCCAGGAGCGGTGCTTTGGAAATTGTCACATTCATGGAGGAGCAAAGTCAGCAAAAAAAGTAAAAGTTTAATTAAGAAAAATCCCAACCATGGCAAGCCTTTTGTCTTGGCAAAGACCAAGCAAACTATCCACGTTTTGCCGCCCCTCCTCCACTCACTCCCCTCCGCAAACTTATTCCAACTCTACTTCTTGACCGCTGTGAAAAGCCGTCCCCTTGCTTTCTACTTCGCCAAGGCTTCCACCGTCGCTCTCTGAGCTTCCTTCTTCGGCCTTCGGCTTCCTTCTTCGCCCTTCGGGCTACGCAGGACCATGACGCAGGACCATGAACGCACCCCGATTACGGCAACCCCCAACTCGACCACTGCGTACCGGATTGTTCGTATCTCTACCTCCCTCCCATTTTCGCGTCATTTCGTGCCTTTTGTTCCCTCAGCCACCCAAAGGGCACCCGCTTCAGTCTCCCTCCACTTCTCGTAGCGGAGCGGAGATCCCGCCATAGCTTCAGCTACGGCGGAGCATCCGGGCACGCCTGCCGCGCGCTCCCGCGCTACGTGTAGTTCAAAAAAACATCCTTTCTTTATTCTTCTCCGGTCATTTGGGCATCCCGGCCATTACCGCCTGCCAACATTCCTCTACCGCTTGGCGGTCCTCTTTTTCGGGCAATCCTTCGTTAGCCCCTCGAACAACCATTTCTGCGTGCCGCAACAGAGTGGCACAATCTTCCGGGCGGTGTGCAAATCGCATGATCACTGCGATCGTAGTGAGTAGGCGGATGCTCACTGCGGCATTGGAACGACCATATTGACGAATCTGATTGAATGCCGCGTCCACAATCTCATCGAAGGAATCAGCACGGCCAATCACCCGAAGTTTATGGTCATGATCATAGCGGTAAGGGGATGGAGTGTCCCTGGTCGCAAGTTCACACAAACCTGATCCAAGATGATCCACACAGGCGATCGCGGTGAATGGATCATTCAGTCCAGTGGACAGGGCTCGCGCGGCCATCTCGACAAGCTGGTTCACGGCAAATTCGATGTCCTGATCAGACGTTCTTTGGTTGCCCAGGACGAAGAAGGACTGAACCTGCTTGGTGAGTTGCTTCGTTACCCGGCTCCCCGGCGAGATCAATACCAGCGGAGTACCGGCGACCACATAATTTCCGGGCTTTCGCTCCAGTCGAACTATCAGGTTCTCGTCTATGGCCAGTTTCAGCAGCTCGTCCCCATAAACGAGTTGAAGATAGCCATTCTCGTCAGCGACTACCGATTGCGCATCCCGGTCAAACATTTCGACAAGGCTTGCCTCGGATGAGCCCTCCGGAACAGGCAATGTTTCCTCTCCGATGTGTTTCGGGAACAAGTGGTTAACCCCTTTGATAAACTCTTTTCCGATACGGGCGGCGATCTCGTTGGCTTGAATGGAAACGGAAACGTGATGGATGAAGTAAATCAACACCCCGACACTTGCCACCGCAAGGACAACACCCACACTTACCGACAGGTTCGGGACAAACTCGGCACCCTCCTCACGACGAATCGTGCGGAGGACCAACAGGCAATAGATAAAGGTCGCTATAAACGTACCAAGGACGACTTGCGTTCTGGTATCGCTCATGAAATTGCGCAATAAACGGGGACCCAATTGGGAAGATGCGAGGGAGAGGGTGATCAGGGTCATGGAGAAAACAACACCGGCAATCGTAATCATCGACCCGGCGATAATCCCCAGCACAGCACTCGCTCCATCCGCTCCACTCCTGAATGTCCAACCCAGATGGCCCTCCAACCACTCGGTTATCGGCTCATCCACTGCGACCCCAATATAGGCCAACGCTACGGCCGCAGTCGCCATTGTCGATGGAATAAACCAGAAACTGGAACGAAGACGCTTCCAGTATTTGAGTGGTTGGATTTTCATAGAATCGTTTGGTCAACGCAGGGAAAGATCCGGGGCCGGCATCCTGAGCCGGGGGTTGCATCCAACGCTCGACTTGAAATGTTAGCGGTCAATTGATCATTATTGGTTACCTCGTTCGGTGTAAATCATTACGGCACCGATGGGGTCATAGAGTTGACCAAGCCCGCACCGTGTCGGACAAGGAGTTCAATATAACCGTGATCGGCCAGAAAGGAAAGGAATTTCGAAACCCTTGCCATTTCCTGAGTTGGTTTTCATGTTGAGACGATGGACCATCCACAGGCATTGCACACGGCGGAACCGATCAGTGGCAAGGCTCGATCACTGCCATGGGATTCCGTCAGAGGCATGGCTTTGTTCGGCATTATTCTAATGAACATCGCCTCCTTCAAGGTTCCCCTCTTCCATGAAATGACCCCTTATTGGCCTCCTTTTGTTGAGGGTGGCGAGTGGAACACCCTTTGGTACCATGGGCTACCACACTTTTTGCAAAATCGTTTCATCACCGCCTTCTCCCTCCTTTTTGGAATCGGCCTGGCGTGGATCTACTGCAAACCCGAAGTCACCCCCCAAGCCCCGGGAATCCTGCTCCGGCGACTCTTTGTCCTGGCCCTCTTTGGATTGGCTCACATCACCTTTCTCTGGTTGGGAGATATCCTCTTAAGCTATGCCCTCGCCGGATTGTTGGCCCTGTTATGGATACACCAAAGCTCTTCCCGCCTGCTTCTCTGGGGAGGCCTTTTTTTCCTCTGCGGTCAGGCATTGGGATACCTGGTCTCCTTTTACCACTTTCCTTATTGGGGTATGAATGTTGATGCGGTTTACCACGCTCTGAGGGAGAACATCCCCAGCAATATCGCCGTTTATCAGGAAGGGAATTATACCACCCAAATAGCTTTTCGATGGAATGAATACCTTCTCATGTCCAAAGGCTTTTTTTGGCATGGAACATTGATCACGCTGGGGTTGATTCTTATCGGCTTAAGCATTGGCAAGTGGATACCTTACAAAACCCCGATTCCCCGAAACATACCCTTGGCAATAGCAGCAATCTTCCTGTTTGTTCTCAGCGGATTGTGGTTTCTTTTGGACCGTGATGGCATTCGCTTCGCGAACCTCATCTCATTCCTCTTCCTTTACTCCCTCCCCATTCTGACCTCCAGCTTGGCATGGATGATTGGGCTACTCTTTCTCTGTGCCCGGTTCCCCGATTTTATCGGATTCCGCATGCTGGCGGCAACGGGCCGGATGCCTCTCACCAACTACATTGGGCAAAGTTTTATTCTCGCCTTTATCTTTCATTCCTGGGGACTTGGCTATTTCGGATCCATCACGGCATGGCAGGGAAGCCTAATCGCCGCTCTTGTCTTTCTGGTTATGATGACCCTCAGTTTTTGGTGGATTCGATACCTGCCCATAGGGCCAATGGAATGGCTATGGCGCAAAGGCACCTATGCCAGAAAACATCAAACCTAGTCGACACCACTTCCATCTGTGAAAAAGGCAGCAAGCTTCAGAAACAGATCGAAGGAACTTCGGTTTGACCTACCGGGACCACCATCTAACCGAACTTTGAAGGTTGCTTTTTTTTGAATCGGCCTTCACTAAAGGAACAGTCTTTGACGAAAACTTGCTCCAAACCCAACAAACGTAATCTCTCATCACCATGTTCAACGCCCATACCGAACAACATCCCTTTGCCGCCGCCCAGGCTCAGCCCGACGCCCGGGCAGCCTTTATTCGCCGGACCTATGCCCACCTCGCCGGGGCGCTATTTGCCCTTCTGGTGCTGGAGACCATTCTCCTAAACCTGCCCGGCATCGAGAACCTCATCGTCCTGATGATCGGGCAACAATATTCATGGTTGGTCGTTCTCGGACTCTTTATGGGAGCGACCTGGATGGGGCAGTCGATGGCCAATAGTGACACTTCGGTAGCGACGCAGTATTTTGGCCTCGGGGTATTTGTCGTGGCCTACGCCATCATCTTTTTACCGATCCTCTATATCGCCAGCCACCACTATCCCGGCGTCATTGCCGAGGCTGGCATGGTGACCCTCCTTTTGTTCGCCGGACTCACCGCCACCGTTTTTATCACTCGCAAGGATTTCTCCTTTCTCGGGCCGATCGTTGCCATTGGGGGCCTGATCGCGCTGGGCACCATCGTGGTTGGTATCGTCTTCGGGTTCACCCTCGGCTTGCTCTTTAGTACCTTGATGGTCGCCCTGGCCGCCGCAGCCATTCTCTACCAGACCTCCAACATCCTCCACCGGTACAACCCCAATCAGCATGTCGCTGCCTCCCTCGCCCTGTTCGGTGCGGTCGCCATGCTGTTCTTCTACATCCTGCGGATTTTCATGGCCCGCAGGTAGGTCACTGGGCTTGATCAAACGTCTCCGGGAAGGAGGGGAGAAAAACCATAAGCAATGGAGCCTGTTCTTTTGACCGCTGATGGTTTTGCTTGGTCTGACCGCGTACCCCTTATTCTCATGGCCTTGTACGGGGTTTTGAGTCTGGTCACTTTTATAGCCTATGCCCTCGACAAAGCAGCCGCCCGAAAGGGTTCCTGGCGAACCCCGGAAAGCACCCTGCACGTTCTCTCCCTCCTGGGCGGCTGGCCCGGAGCTTTGGTCGCCCAACGGAAGTTACGCCACAAAACAAGAAAATCGAGCTTCCGCTTGGTGTTCTGGCTCACCACTATACTGAACTGTGGAATCCTCCTCTGGTTCCTTTTCCCCTTCGTCCGCGAAAATGTGAAAGCCCTCACCGAAGGCCTATTCTAAGTCACCAGTGGCGGTTTTACCCCACGTCATTAAATGCCGAAGACCCCTCCCTCGCTTAGGGGTTCATCTGGAAGTGATTTTCCACGAAACGATGGAGAGCATCTCCGCGATTACTGGCGTGATGGGGGAGATCATTGTCCAGCGACTGCATCATCGGGACATTGTGCTCGTCCAGGGTTTCGATCAATCGAGTCACCTGCGCGGTTCGCCAGGAACCTCCGTGCGCTCGGTCGATTGCCATTGGAGGAGTTTCGCTGGAAATGAAATTTGACCAGCTTCGCTCCACCAGCCATTCGCGCGAGGGCTCCCCGCTTCCGGTATACCCCATCCATTCATAAAATTTAGGCGCCCCATCCTCTTTCCAGTATTCGCTGAATCCCCACGTCGCCCGCGCGACCACACATTGAACCGCACTGCTCTGCTCGTGATGCAATCCTCCCCATTTTGGATCCTCAGCCGGTTCATGACTGGTAACGCCAACCCAGACTGATATATTGCCATGCTTGGAATACCCAAACAGGGCAAAACGGTCCGGGTCCAGGTTGAAGTTTGCCGCGTTGGCCCGGAGCGTACGCACCGCCGAACGCCCGTAGGCGAGCCCTTTTTCGTGAGTATCGTCACCGGAAGGGAAGATCCCCCGGGACCGATTGTATTTGTAAGGATGCCCGATCCAAGCACGGGCAAAACCCCGGAACTCAGCTCCGGCCAACATTGAACCATTCTGAGGCAGGGAGTCATTGTAACGAATCGCCAAAGGAACCGGTTGTTCGCTCCGCAGTGGATACAAGAGCCAGGCATTTACTTCCAGACCGTTTTCCGGCGATGTGTAAAAATGAATATCATTCCGCAGCACGTACCCCTCGGGGATTACGAAAACTTGCCTGGCCTCTATGCCCAAAGCACGGTTGACATCGCGGAAAAACCCTCGACTGGTAAAGGAAGAGCTGTCCTGCCACAAATCCGGTTTGACCGCCTTTGCATGGTTGCCATAGTCGAGCATCACCACCCCCAGGCCGAGTTCGATCAGATAATCGCGCATTTGTCCCGGGGTTGGGGCACCGGGTGCCGCCCAGCGTCCGTTGAAAGCGTAGACGGCCAAGGACAACTCGTCCCCCTCTTTGGTCCCTTCGGGCAGAAAAGCCAAAGTCTCCAAAGTCGTTCCCAAGGTCGGGCTCTCAAATTCCGGTCCGACCTTCTGCACTGGCTGTGCGGCAAGAGCAATAGGCAGAAAGGTTGCAAAGAAGAAAATAAGCCTCGGGATAGTGAGCCGACGGGACGAAGGGCGGGTATTTTTTATCATAGCAAATGAAAAATTCGACAAAACGTCGGGGGAGAGGAAAACCATAAAGGTTCGTATAGAATTTACCCTTTACCTCCAAAAGTCAACCCATTGGGTGGCCAAGGCGTCTTTGGGCCTATTGCAGAGAAGATCCATCGGCGTACCGGTCTCTTCCCGAAATGTTTCAGTTCAGTTGGCTGAGGAACGATCTTTTTAATGTCCAACGGAGATATCGTCGATAGGCAAATTTATCCCGTTACAATAAATATTGTCTTCAATGATAAGACGGGAAAACCCGACATTGCGGTGATGATAAAAAAGTGGCTTCTCGGTCTTCAGAATAAGATTCAGAAGTTTACGTAAAAAATGGCCATGACTGACCATTAGCAAGGATTGACATCCCTCGTCATACAATTTGCGCAAGCGGGCTTCCGCATCCACGACCCGCCGCAGCCCTTGACCGATACTTTCCCCGGGGGCTGGCTTGCAGGGATTCCCCTCCCAAAAGACAAAACGGTGGGCCATCTCCTCAGGCAATCTGGGAGGCTCGGTGGGCCAGGATTCGGCAACTGGTTCACGCTCCCCACGCCAGGGTATCTCCGCCAGCTCCGGCCAAATCTCCGCCGTTTGCCCACTTTTTTCCAGATAGGGAAAAATGGTTTGCGTGGCCCGTAGAAGTGGACTCACAACAATCCTATCCAAGGACTCCAAACTCAGGGCCTCAGCAACTTTTTGAGCTTGCTCGCAGCCCCGCTCGGACAGTGAGTCTGACTCCAATAAAGAATAGTCTCCCGTGGCGTTACCATAGGATTCCCCATGACGAAGAAGATAAAGATGCATTCTTTTTTGGTCCGTTTTTTCGGTCATCCCCAAAAACCTACTCTCTCCTATTAGAAAAAACCAGCCCCAAAGCCCTCCTTGTGGGTGGAAACGAAAACCAATACCGAAGATGGCCTTTATAAGATTTTCATTGCGGTCTATTCGTTTGCCGGCCACCATGCGGGCAGAGTTCCCTCGCTTCTGGCAAGGGAAATTTGCTCCAACCCAAGGAGAATCATATTCACACACCAAACATGGCTCATGCCCATGAAGGTGCCCTTTTGCACATGCGCCTCAGTGGGATCCCAGGAGCCCCAGATACTCCAGTCGTTGGTGTAATACTGCTCACTACACATGCCAATTTGGCCATTCCACTGGCCGGTCTCAGTCACCAACAATTGCCCGGAAAAACACCAATTGTCCCGAGCCCTCTCGGCGTAGTAGGCGGAGTCGGTGAGCTTGCTCAGATAAAACAAATCAGCCAGACAATTCAAACCATACAAGTGCAGGTGATTGTTATTGGAACTGGCAAAATCTCCGCCCCGGGTGCGAAAGCCAAAACTGCCTAAAATGCTTCGGGGAGAAAAGGACACATTCATTGCCTTGCGCCAGGTGAGAGTCCAATCGGCCGCCCTTTGCAAACGTTCCTGATCCTTGGCCCGCCCAAACCGTCGGTGCAAGGCAGCATAGGCCATAATGGCATTGTATCCATCTTCCGACGTCGGGGCCAAACTTACGTCCTCCGGCGCACCGCAAATGTATTCCTCTTCAATATCCTTGGCATAGCCCTCTCCGGCTCGATCCATAGCCGCAACCAATTGATCGGCCCAAGCCGGATCAGAACCACGAAAAAGCGGCTCGGCATGGTGCAATGCGGTAATCCACAACAATCCTCCCGCCCCCTCGCGCTGGGATACCTGCCGGGTTTCCAAGTCGTACAATTGACCAAAACGTCCTTCCTCATCCTGCAGCGAAAGCGCCGCTTCGAGACTTCGGCGCAGGGCTGCCAATCCCTCGGATGAGGGTTTCGGTTCATCCAGCATCAGAGATCGGGCCAGGTATAGAGAGGCGTCGGCCGTCGTCCGGGCGTGCAGGATGGATTGCTTTCCCTGCCAGCAACTTCCGTAAAAAGGGGTTTTTCCGGTAGGGTCCTGATTGGCATATCCGACCCCGGCAGGATTGGGAAATTTCCCGTTCGGAGTGGCCGCCTCGCCGGGATGGTAACTGGTTCGAAAAAAGCCCCACTCGCTCTGTCCTTCCCGCAAAAACCTCTCCCGATACCGTTGGACCACCTCGCGGACTTTGGGATCGCCATAAACCCGGTCATGCCATTGCAAACCGAAAATGACCGGAAACCCGCCAACAAATCCCAGACTTTCGAAATGCCACCCAAGAGTACCCCCCTTGTTGTTGGCGTTAAATTCCGTCGAACGATCATAGGCAGTGGTGTACACCATGTACCCTGGGTCATCCTGCCAGTGCCAATTCAATAACCCGGCACACGCCGCCCAGGCCAGCGTCTCATCTTCCACCGGCTCAGCTACCGGATGATGCTCATTCAATTCATGATACACCGTCTCGAGAACCTTCTGGTATCCATGTCGATCCCCCGGAAAGGCCCATTGCCCCACCGTAAAGGAAAGGGTTTGCCCGGGGTCTAACTGGAGCACCTTTTCCGTCGGCGAATCGTGACGGTTGCGGGCATGACGCCTAGGAGCCTCATTGGCGGGCAAATGAAGCGAAAGCTCCCCCTCCCCTTTTTCCCAAGCCAATCCCAAACCGATCTGAGGTTCACTGTCACCCCACTGACGCGGGGTGGACGGGCCACCGGTGAGGCTATAATGAGGGGACCAATCCAAGCCCTGCCACGCCTCTTCTTGCCAACACAAAAGCACGGGATACGCGCCCCGGTCGAGCGCAAATTGCCACCGTGGAGAATGCCAATCGCTTTTATCCGAACTTCCCAGGGCGGGGTAATGTAAACGGTCATCCGTCTTTCCCTGACCATAAAAGAACCCTGGAAACAAAAACCAAGGCACCGTCGGAGCCGAAAAACTCCACCGCAGAGCTACCGTCCCGACAAACCCTTCCTCCCCAGCACGCAAATGGATACGCCAGCGGGGACGCTCTGCCGCAGAAAGAGCTTCCATGAAAACACTCAATCCGCCTTTACCTTGTTGCTCGATTTCCCAATGGGGTTCACTCATGTCTTACCCTAGAAAAAAGTCCTTTCCCCTGTCACGTCTAAAGGAGCTGCGAACAAAACCCAGAATACTTCCCCCGAATTCACTGAGCATTCACTACGGAGTCCGCATTTTCACAAATCCGTGGGCGTACGGCTGGTGGCTTTTTCAACGGCCGGATCGGCCTCGGCATGCGACCGGATGATCAAACGGGCACCCCTGCCAAAACTGATGTAATTGTAGATCCAGTCCATCACCACAAAGACTTTGTTGTGGGCCCCGACCAAAAAGAGCAGGTGGACGAACAACCAGGCCAGCCAGGCAAAAAATCCGGAAAAGCGAAGTTTCCCCACCTCAGCAATAGCCCGTCCGCGGCCTACCGTAGCCATCATGCCTTTGTCAAAATACACAAAACCTTTCTCCACGGGATCTTTTCCATCGATTCTACGACGGATGTCGCGGGCAATAAACTTGCCCATTTGCATGGCCGCCGGAGCTACGCCGGGAACTGGCTTGCCCGAAGCGTCCTGAAGAGACACTGCATCCCCCAGAGCGTAAACCTCAGGATGCTCTGGCAGGCGCAAGTCAGGGCCAAGAAGCAATCGCCCCGCCCGGTCCTGAGGCGTATCAATCGACCGCACCAGCGAAGTCCCCTCAACCCCGGCCCCCCAGATGATATGTTCAGCTGGCAAAACTTCCTTCTCCAATACCACCGCGCCCTCCCGAATGTCTTTGACCGGTTCGCCAATACGAACCTCGACGCCAAGTGATTCAAGTTGCTTTTGAGCCTTTGCGGAAAGAGAAGGATGAAACATTGGCAAAATCCTCGGAGCCGCTTCGACCAAAATAATTCGTCCTTCGGTCCTCCCGGGAAAAGAATAGTCGGGAGCCAAAACCCTTTTGGCCAACTCCGCCACCGCCCCGGCCATTTCAACCCCCGTAGGCCCTCCTCCAACGACCACGGTCGTTAAGTACTTTTTACGCAGCGCTTCGTCTTTTTCATTTTCCGCTCTTTCGTAGGCGAGGAGAAGACGGTGCCGGATAGCCAAGGCATCCTTGATCGTTTTCAGACCCCAGGCATGCTCTGCCCAATGATCGTTGCCGAAGTAGCTGGTCCGTCCGCCAACCGCAATAACCAGATAATCATAATCAACGGTTCGGTCCCGCAGAAGGATTTGCTTCTTATCGAAATCAAAGCCCAGGGCGGTACCCATCAAAACCTGCGCATTTTTTTTTCGCCCGAAAAGATTTCTCACCGGGTACGCAATCTCCGAGGGAGCCAGCCCAGCCGTCGCCACCTGATACAACAGAGGCTGAAAGAGATGGTGATTCTGGCGATCAATCACCGTGATCCGCACCTTCGTTGAGAGCAGTTTCTGGACACAGGTAATGCCTCCAAACCCAGCGCCTAAAATGACAACATGGGGAAGTTTATTCTTTTCGGTCATAGACAACCTTACGGCAAAGAGACTCCTCCGCAAACCGCAGCAACGAGGAATTCCAAAAAGTGTCAATATATAAGTTACTAGAACTTATTTAATTCCTTGGATTAATTTGCCGTTGCTTCACTTATCTGGATTGACGAATCATCTTTCCCGACCTTCTGAGTTCGTTTTGTTGAAACGGAAGAGATTTGGCGAAAACAATCCGGAAATCGGCGTCTCAAAAGTCAGACTGGGGCGACGTACTTTGCGCGAAAGGCTATCCTTCGCTGCCTTAAGCAGTCCCCCTACGAAAGACTCTGACCCAACGACCTGCCCTCTGGTAATGGCCGCAAACATCTTTTCCCTGCTGCGGCGTTCACCTTCGCTTTTTGCCTGCTCGCTCAGCAATCGGGTGATCTCTTCCTGCGCTTCCTGGTCATCAAGGTGCCCTTGACCCTCACGGGGAATCCGCCCCTGCCCCAGCACCAGCATTCGGTAAAATCGCAACACATCGCTGCCCGTATCCTTATCAATCGCATCCACTATATACCCTAATTCGGTCATCGGTTCTCCCGCCATCACCGACTCCCCGTACCCACTGTACGCATATTTGCCCGGGTCATCCACCAAGCCTGCCCGCACCGGATTCAGATCAATGTAGGCCGCCACCACCTTCAGCGCATTGGCCCGCCCCTCCACCAACACACTCTTGAACTTTTCACTCCACAACGGTCCATACCGCCGATACTCACTGTTGTACCAGATACTCACCCGCTGCTTGAAGGTCTTCACAAACTCCGGCAAATTATGCATCCGCTTGTGCAAAGCCTCCCGCAACTCTTCCGCCTCCTTGCCCCCTTGTTCCAGCGTCCGCTGCAGGTGTTCCACCGAATTGGGCGCATAAGCAATCGAACGGGGACACTTCCGTAGGTGATTGTTCTCCCCGTGCAAATGCTCATTCCGCTCCACCAACTCCTCATCGGTCA
>JAFIGF010000106.1 GCA_020831535.1 Opitutales bacterium
GCTTCATAGGCACTGCTAAAATGGCCACTTTCCACTTGATCGACGACTTGGCGTTTGAAGGCCTCGCTGTAACGTATATTCCGGTTCGGTTTTTCTATCGCTTTCATGGTTCGGGTGTCAACCTATACCAGGACGAGACAATCCTAAACCGTCTCCACCTGCAAGCCGCGTTTGCGCAAAGAGTCCAGAACCTCCGGCGAGGCCTTGCGGTCGGTGATGAGCAAGTCCACCCGATCCAGTTCGCAGAGCCGCGACACCGACCGCCGCCCCACCTTGCCGCTGTCGAGACAGAAAATCACCCGCTCGGCGGCTTCCATCATTTTTCGTTGAATATCAATCAGCAACGTATGCGAGTTATAGATCCCGTCTGCCGTCACCCCGTCGCCGCCCATGATGGCGAGATTGGCGTTGAATTGACCAAAGAATTTTTCCGCTACCGGCCCCACCAAGGCACCCAAGCGGGGGTACAGAACCCCTCCCGAGACAATCAGCTCAACCCCCGCCGAGGAAGCATAGAAATTCGCTACGGGCAGGGAATTGGTCAGAATCTGCGGCATCTTCTCTTCCAACCGGCGCGCGGCTTCATAAACCGTTGTCCCGGTATCGCAGATCACGCATTGTTGCGTCTCCACCAAAGTAGCGGCCGCTTGGCCAATCGCCGCCTTTTCCTCCTGAAACCGTTGCAGGCGGTTGCGAAAAGCAAACTCATCCTGGGTCTCCCGCGCCACCGTTCGCGCCCCTCCATGGGTTCTTTGCAAAAGCCCGGTGTTTTCCAGATCAATCAAATCCCGGCGTATGGTCGAAGGGGAGGCTCCGATTTCACGGGCCAATTCTTCGAGAGAGACAATTTCACGTTCTCCCAGCATTGCCTGAATCTGTTTTTTCCTTTGTTCTGACTGCATTAATATGGAAAGTTTTGAATTTTTCTGATATTTTCTGAAAAGTTTTGAATTAAACCTTGACTTAAGTCTCCAAAACTTTAAAAAAGAGGCAAGATTAAAACCTCATGGCTGCTCCGTCTACACCTCTTCCCCATCGCGCAATTATCGAACATCAGGTCCGGCAAACGGTTTATCGTCAACTGGGCAAGGCCATGCCCCGCTCGGCTTCCGCACCGAATCCTCTGGTCGTCAATGTGAGTGCCCGCCATTGCCATCTTACCCAAGAGGCGGTGGAAATTCTCTTTGGCAAAGGCCACCAATTGCAGGTCTTCAAGTGGCTCTACCAGGAAGGTCAGTTCGCCGCTAAGGAAACGGTAACTTTAATCGGGCCCCGCTCCCGGGTCATCTCCAATCTACGGATCCTTGGTCCCTGTCGGAACATCAATCAAGTGGAACTGGCGTACACCGATGCCATCGCCCTGGGCTTCGACATCCCCCTGCGTTCTTCCGGCGACATCGAAAACACCCCCGGCTGTATGCTCATGGGCCCCGCCGGATTCCTGGAAATGGACCATGGCGTCATCCGCGCTCTGCGGCACGTCCACATGGCCCCCGAGGATGCGGATTTCTACGGAGTCAAAAACAAGGATTTCATGAAGATGACCGTGGGCGGCCCCTGCGGAGTCACTTTCGACGATATGCTCGTCCGCGTCGATCCCTCCTTTAAACTGGAGGTTCACATCGACACCGACGAAGGCAATGCGGTCAATCTCCAGCCCACCACTCCGGTCTCCCTACACAAATAAATTTCCAACCCTAACCCTCTCTTAATCATCACCAACCCATACAAACTATGAGTCAAGCACTAGGAATGGTAGAAACCCGTGGATATGTCGGTAGCGTCGAAGCTTCCGATGCCATGGTTAAAGCCGCTAATGTTGAAATCATCCGCACCGTGCAAATCGGTGGTGGATACATCACCGTCCTCGCCGAAGGGGATGTTGGCAGCGTCAAAGCCGCTGTTGATGCCGGTTCCGCTGCCGCGGAAAAAGTCGGAGAATTGATTGGCAGTCACGTTATTGCCCGTCCTCATGAGGACCTCCTAAAATCCTTTATCAAATAACCCTCTAGCCCTTTATTATCATGGCCCAAAACCAAGCCCTAGGAATGATCGAAGTTAAAGGCTTCTGCACCATGCTCGAAGCCAGCGACGCCGCTCTTAAATCCGCCAACGTGGAACTCGTCGGCTGGGAAAAAGTCGGCAGTGCCTATGTCACCGCCTTTTTCCGTGGCGACGTGGCCGCCGTTAAATCGGCGACCGACTCCGCCGCTGCCGCCGCCGCCCAAATCGGCGAAGTGGTCAGCGTCCAAGTCATCCCCCGTCCACACGACGACCTCGCCCAAATGGGTGCTTTCCTGCAAAAATAACCTTCCCTTGCTTCGGAAGGATCTCTGTGGAGGTCTCTCCGAGTCCACCGGGCCACGGTTTCGCTAATCGCTATCCTTGATTCATGAACATCCTTGTCGCCAACATCGGCTCCACCAGCTTGAAGTACCGCCTCTACGCTTTTCGCGAAGAGGGCCCGAAACTTCTGGCCAAGGGAGGCTTTGAAAGGGTCACGGACTACGCCGCCACCATCAACGAATGCCTCGCCGAACTCCGTCACAACGGAGTCCTGCAAGAGGCCTCGGACCTGGATGCGGTCGCCTTCAAGGTCATTGTGGCCAAAGGCATTTCGGGTTGTGTTCGCCTGACTGAATCCGCGCTGGAGGCCATGGAGCATTTCAGCCGTCTGGCTCCGGCCCACAACCCACCCTACATCGCGGGGATTCGTCAATTCGCCGAAACCCTTCCCGGAGTACCGTTGATCGGACTCTTCGAAACAGCGTTTTACCAGTGGGCCCCACCGGCCTTTCGCCGCTATGCCGTTCCAGCCTCCTGGCAGGAAGCCGGCATGGAGCGTTTGGGCTTCCACGGAGCCAGCCACAAGTTTATCGCTGAACGAAGCGCCCAGCTACTCGGACGGGAAGACCTGTCCGCAGGCATTGAGGACCTCTATCAAAAAGGCCCTCCGGCAGTTGCTGGCGAAAAACCCCTGCGGGTGATTTCCTGCCACCTCGGCGGAAGTTCTTCCATTACCGGCCTCCGCAATGGCGTGGCCATCGGAAACAGCTTTGGCACCAGCCCGCAATCCGGCCTGCCGCAAAACAACCGGAGTGGAGACCTCGATCCGTTTGCCCTCCTGCACATGATGCGGGAAGAGAATCTGGATGTGGCCGCCACCGAGAAATTGCTCTGCACCGAAGGTGGCCTGAAAGCCCTCTCCGGCGGCTACAACGATCTACGCGACATTAAAAGTCAGGCCGATTCCGGCAACGAGCAAGCCCGTTTGGCCATCGATGTTCTGGTTGAACAGATTCGTCATTGGATCGGTTCGTTTTACCTCTCCCTCAACGGTCTGGACGCTCTCGTTTTCACCGCCGGGATTGGCGAAAACAACCCTTGGCTCCGCGAAGCGGTTTGCCGCGACCTGGATCAACTGGGCCTGCAACTCGACCCCACCAAAAACGAGTCTCTCCGGGGCGAGGAAGGGGAAATTTCCTCCCCGGACAGCCCCGTCAAGGTTCTCGTCATTCCCACCAACGAGGAACTGGTCGTCGCCCGCGAAGCCCAACGCCTCCTCCACCACACCCCTTAAATCCCAAATCTCAAATTTGAAATTTCAAATCTCTAATTTCCATGCCTTCCCGTAAATCAACCAAACCTAACCCTTCACCTACTAAAACCATGTCACAACAAGCTATTGGACTTCTTGAAACCCGCGGTCTCGTTTCTCTCGTCGAGGGAACCGATGCCATGCTCAAAGCCGCCGACGTTACTCTCGCCGGCCCCATGAAACAGGTCGGCAGCGCCCTCGTTACCACTGTTGTTCTCGGTGATGTCGCGGCCGTTAAAGCCGCCACCGAAGCCGGTGCCCAAGCCGCCAAAGCGGTCGGCGGAGATATTGTCAGCGTTCATGTCATTGCCCGTCCCCACGGCGATGTGAACGATGTCCTTCCGCAAAAAGCGGCCAAATAAACGGTCATGTTCCTCGCCAAGGTAGAAGGCGCAATCGTCTCGACCAAAAAGGATCCCTCCATGCAGGGACGGCGCTTGCTCATGCTGCGCCCCCTGCTGGTTGATGAAAAACAACCGGATCGCTTCAAGTCAGGACAAAACACCGTCGTCGCCATGGACAGCGTTGGTGCCGGCGAAGGCGAAACCGTTCTCTTCGCCCAAGGCAGTTCGGCCCGCCTCGCCGCCGGGCTCAAGGATTGTCCGGTTGACGCGGTGATTATCGGGATCGTCGATACCGTCGACGTGCTTGGAAAGAAAATCTATCCACCCAAATCCCGCTAAAAACCTCCACTTCCACCACTAACCCCCTTTTCTTCCTGTGGATCAAAAATTGATTGATAACATCGTTGCCGAAGTGATGCAAAAACTGGGCAAGCCGGCACCTGCCGCGGCGCCGGTATCTTCCGGACCATCCGACCGTCTGCCGGCCTCCCCGGGTCGGCGCAACGGCAGCAATCGACGAGCCTTCGGGGTGTTTGAAACTGCCGACGAAGCCTGCGAAGCCGCCCATGCCGCCTTTCTTCAACTGAAGGAAAAAGGCCTCGAAGGGCGCGCCAAGGTTTGTGAAATCGTCAAAAAACTCGCCGTAGCCAACGCCGAGGACTGGGGACGCATCGAACTCGAGGAAACCCGCATCGGACGCCTCGACCACAAAATCGAAAAACTGAAAATCATCCCACTGGTTCCGGGTGTGGAATTTTTGCACCCTACCGGGATGAGCGGCGATCATGGAATCACCATGGAGGAATACACCCCTTTTGGCGTCGTCGGCGCCATCACTCCCTCCACCCACTCCATCCCTACTCTCTCGGGCAATATCGTCAACATCGTCGCCGCGGGCAACGCCGTGGTCTTCAATGCCCACCCCAGCGGAGCGCGCTGTGCCGCCACAGCCGTACGGGCGTACAATGAAGCCATTTTCCGCGAACTGGGTATCGAGAATCTGGTGACGATTATTGAAAAACCTTCCCTCGATTCGTTTCAAGCCCTCTGTGCGCACGAAGCGACCCGCCTCCTCTGCGTCACCGGAGGACCAGGCGTCGTCGCCGCCGCCATGAAAACCGGCAAACGGGCCATCTGTGCCGGTCCCGGAAATCCGCCGGTGGTAGTCGATGTCAGCGCCGACCTGGACAAGGCCGCCGCCGACATTATTGCCGGAGCCTCTTTCGACAACAACCTTCTCTGCATTGGCGAAAAACAGGTCTTTGTGCTGGAGCAGGTTTTTGATTCCTTCATGAAAGCCATGGAGCGGGCCGGGGCCTTCCGCCTCAAGCCCGACCAAATCGAGCGCTTGGCTGAAGCGGCGTTTGTCTTCCCCGAAGGCAAGGGCGCAGGCTGCGCCGGCCCCACCGTCAACCGCGACCTGGTGGGCCGTGACACCGCCGACCTCGCCCGTGATGCGGGCGCCACCATTCCGGCCAATACGCCTCTCCTTTTCGGCGAAACCGGAGCCGACCACATTTTTGTCGATGAGGAACAGATGATGCCCTTTCTTCCCATCGTCCGGGTTAAAGACTTCGACGAGGCCGCCCGTCTGGCCTACGAAACCGAACACAATTACAAGCATACCGCCATCATTCACACCAAGAACGTCGATCAAATGACCCAATTGGCCCGCTTGATGGACACCTCGCTCTTTGTCAAAAACGGTCCCTCGGTCGCCGGACTGGGACTGGGTGGGGAAGGTTACCTGAGTTTCTCCATCGCCACTCCTACCGGCGAAGGCATCACCAATCCCAAAACCTTCACCCGCACGCGTCGCTGCGTGATGGTGGAAAATCTCCGTATTTATTAAAATGCTTCTGGCACGCGTGGAAGGCAATGTTACCTCAACCCGAAAACACCCGAGCTTTCAGGGTTTTCGGATGGTCCTTTGCCAACCGGTGAACAGCCACCACGAAGCCATCGGAAACGGACCGATCATTGCCCTCGACCCCTACGGAGCGGGCAAACACCAAATCGTCATCCTCTCCTCCGACGGCAAAGCCGCCCGTCACCTGGTCAACGATGACCAAAGCCCCGCCCGCTACCTGGTGATCGCCATTCAAGACCAAATTCATAACTCTTAATTCTTACTTCTTACTTTAAAATTTCATGCGCCTCGGAACTGTCATAGGAAGACTCACCATGAGTCAGGTTGCCCCCGGAATGGAGGGCGCCCGCTGGCTGTTGGTCAGTCCGGCCACCCGTGACCAGATGCCCTCCCTCGAAAGCAGCCCGGTGCTCACCAAACAACCCTCGCTGGTTGTGTACGACGACCTCGGCGCCGGAGTGGGCGATGTCATAGGATTTGTCGAAGGCCGCGAAGCCGCCTCCCCTTTTGTCCCCCCGATTCCCATCGACGCAATCAATGCTGCGATTATCGACCGTATCAATTTTCAACCTCTTTCCTGATTCCCGCCATGCCTACTGTTATTACTGAAAAAGATCTTCTGGAAATGCAAAAAAAGGGTGAGCCCCTTGAGTCTCTCCCTGCCGGAGCTATCCTCACGCCTTCCGCCAAAGACCTTTTGTCTTCCCAGGGGAAAGCCCCTAGCGGTGCTCCCGCACGCCCGGGATCATCGGCAAAACCCAAGAACGAGGACACCTACCAGGTTCCCCCGTTGCCGGATTTTGAATACCGCTGGAAAAAAGGTGGCGATCCGGTTGGCAACAAAGCGATTCAGGCCTTTTTTCATTCTCCCGAAATCGTCACCCTTAAGAATCGTATGGTGGACATCGGCCGCCGTATGTGGAATCGCAATTTTGTCGATGGCAATGGAGGCAACATTACCATCCGGGTCGGCGACAATATGGTGCTCTGCACCCCTACCCTGATTTCCAAAGGGTATATGACGCCCGATGACATTTGCCTGGTTGATCTTGATGGCAAACAGCTCGCCGGCACTCGTCCGCGTACCAGCGAAGTCAATACGCACATCGCCATCATGAAGGCGACCCCCGAGGCGAAATCCTGCATTCACGGACATCCTCCCCATTCCACCGCCTACGCGGTCGCCTCCGTCACTCCTCCGTCCTGCCTATGCTCGGAAGCGGAAGTCTTTCTCGGAGAAATCGGCATGGTTCCCTACGAAACCCCCGGCTCCTCCGAAGTGGCCGAACGGGTCGCCAAAATCGCCCCCGACCATTGCTCCATTCTTCTGGAAAATCATGGCGTCATCGTTTGGGGCAAGGATGTTGAGGACGCCTATTGGAAACTTGAAAACACCGAAACCGCCTGCCAGACCATTTGGATCGCTTCCCAACTCAACGGCGGACAACTCCACTCCATCGGGGGCCGCAAGATGCAGGATATTATCGCCATCCGCAAACAACTCGGGATGTCCGACAAACGGGACGGCCTCAAGGAATGTGAACTCTGCGATAACAGCGAATTCCGCCCCGGCGTTACCTGTGAGGTTCGGGGACCCGAAGAAGCGGCTACCGGAGACATTCCCCTCGACGAGCGTGATCCCGAGGCGGAGAAAGTCGTCCAAATGGTGACCGATACTATTTTGCAACGCTTGAAAAACTCCTGAATCCCATGAAAGCAACGATCATCGGCGGCGGGGGCCGCGTCGGCTCCTGCGCCGCCTTCAATCTTCAATGTGCCGGTTTGTTCAGCGAGATCCAACTGATCGACGCCAACGAAGCCATGGCGGAGGGCGAGGCGCTCGATCTCCTGCATGGCAGCGCCTTTTCCGCCGATCAAAAAATCTATGCCGGCGATTACGCCAAAGCCGCCGATACCGATGTATTTATCATCACCGCAGGCCTCCGCCGCCAACCCGATGAATCACGTCTGGATCTGATCAACCGGAATGTCTCGCTCTTCCGGCAAATCCTCGACTCCCTCCAAAGTGCGGGCTACTCCCAGGAGGCCATCGTCTTCGTCGTTTCCAACCCCGTGGACATTCTCACCCATCTGGCCCAAGAGACCCTTTCCCTGCCCTGGCAGCAAGTCATCGGATTGGGAACCCAATTGGATACCGCCCGCTTCAGTTCTCTAATCGCCGATGAGCTGGACCTCGCCCCCACTCAAGTGAAAGCGCTGATCCTCGGGGAACATGGCGATTCCATGGTCCCCATTTGGTCTTCCGCCACCGTCAACGGCCTGCCGCTGGAAGGCCTTCCCGGAATCGACCATACCTTTCAAAACCGCCTCTTCAAACGAACCCAAGGCAGCGGGGCTGAAGTTATCAGCCGCAAAGGCGGAGCTGGCTGGGCCGTTGCCCAAGCCATCACTGACACCTGCCGGGCCATCGTCGGCAATGAAAAGCGCCTCCTCCCCGTTTCCTCCCTCCAGAACGGTTGCTACGGCATCCGCGACATCTGCCTCAGCGTCCCCACCGTCCTCGGCCGCCAAGGCGTCCTCGCCCACCACGAAATCAAACTCTGGCCCCGCGAACAACTCGGCCTCCAAAACAGCTCAAAAGCGTTGAAGACAACGCTTTCAAAGGTTGAGGGGTGATGGATGAGGGATGAATAAAATGCGCTATGAACAAAGAGATTCGGGTTTGTCCCTTGTTGAAGAGGAAAGGGTGGCACTAAGCGAAAGAACCAAAACTCTGGCGCTGAGAATCATACGCCTATGTCAAGCGATGCCAAAGAAAGAATCCGCAAGGATTCTTAGTCGTCAGCTTCTACGATCCGGGACCTCAATTGGAGCCAATTACCGCGAAGCAAACCGTGCCCGCTCAGATGCTGAATTTATCTCCAAAATAGGTGAATGCTTACGCGAATCAGATGAAACCGCTTATTGGCCGGAACTTCTCCGTGACGCAGAAATTCTCCCCTCAACACGCCTCCAGGATCATCATGACGAAGGAATCCACATCATCGCCATCTTCAAGAGCATCTCCAAAAAAGTAATGTCCCGCATTTCCTAGTCCCTTCCCTCCCCAACCTTCCCTTTCATCCCTCACCCTTCACCCCCCAACCTTCCCTTTCATCCCTCAACCTTCACCCCTCAACCCTTCCATGAAGTCCCTAGACCAAAAACTTGCCAATATTAAAGCTGATTCGTCCGTGCGCGACTTCATCATAGCCGATGCCAAGGATGCCGATATGGCTTTTGGGATTCGTGCCACCGGACCCCGTTCCTATCTTTCGGAAAAAGGCGCGGTGCCGGCGCAGTTTTCGCCCGAGGTCTGGACCCGGGAGGAATTCGGCTACCGTAATATTCCGGAATACATGGACGTGATCCGCGAAGTCGTGGACCAGGGGCTCGTCGATATCATGCTCATGTCGGCCTATATCAATGAGCAATTGACGATCAAGGAAGGGCTTTTTCAAAAGTCCCACCTCACCCCGGCTGCCCGGGCCAATGACACCACCGATGTCTGGGCTGTTCGGCACGGCAACTACATCAAGGAACCCGCCCAGACCTTCCGTTCGGCCAGCATCGACCACATCCAATGCGGCAAGCACGAATGCGACCGCAGCGGCGAAGACTTCCCCGGAGCCAACCTGGGACTCTATTCGGTGACTTTCGTCAATGACCTCGAACAGGACCGCAAAACCCTCGAGGAATTCAAAGCCTTCCGGGAAGAAGCCGAGCGGAAAAAATTCCGGTACTTCCTGGAGGTCTTCAATCCCAACGTTCCCACCGGCATTCCCGACGACAAACTGGGCGAGTTCGTCAACGACCATATCGTCCGTTCCCTCGCCGGGGTAACCGAAGCCGGACGCCCACTCTTCCTGAAGATCGTTTACCAAGGTCCCCGTCACATGGAGGAGTTGGTTCAATACGACCCCAATATGGTGGTCGGGATTCTCGGCGGCAGTGCCGGAACCACGCTCGATGCCTTTCAGTTGGTCCACGACGCCCAAAAGTACGGCGCCCGCGTCGCCCTCTACGGACGTAAGATCAACAATGCCGAACACCAACTGGCGTTCATCCAGATGCTTCGCTACATCACCGACGGCGTATTGCCCCCCGAGGAAGCCGTCCGCGCCTACCATGGCACGCTCGAAAGTCTGAAAATCAAGCCCACCCGTCCCCTCGACGACGATCTCGTTCTGACCGACCAGGCCATGAGCTACGGAGGCGGGACTCCGGTGAAACGCAAAAGCGTCCACCCCGCTCCCGCCTTGAAAAAACCGGCGGCCCCAACCAGCCGCCCCCAATCGGCCAAACCCAAAGACTCTTGCGGGTGCAGTTCTACGAAATCCCCCAACTGGCCCGTCAAAGAAAACGGCCAACCCGACTTCGCCGCCATGACCTCGGCCCAACGTCACGCCTACCACAAAGCCCGCCTCGACCGCACTTTCGGGTGAGGAAGGATTGGCCCCGATCATCACCGTTCCAAGAGGCACCTTGGACTGCGGTAAGCCCCTTAGCTTTCGCCCAGCCGAAGCCTGCTGCGGCGTTACCAAACGAAGAACCACCGCTGGGCGCTTATGCGTCAACCTAACCGCCTTTGGATGCTACAGAACAGGTCGGACCTTCAGCCCTTTGCCCCCCTTCGTCAAGGCTTTCGCCTGTTCTTCGGGAGATGACAATATAAGATAGGGGTAGGGATGCCGAGTTTCTTCGGCACCCCTCCCTCCGAACCGGACGTGCGGATCTCCCGCATCCGGCTCTCCAGTCAGCAAGTTTCTCCTTTGTGGAGACTGATGGCTTCTTCTTTGGCTTCCTTTAGGCTGAGGAGCCCAAGTTCCGTAAAGTGTTGATTTGGCCACTTTGTATGATCTGTTCCACGTCCATGACCGCGTTTGGTATGCTGACGTATTTTATCCTTTATCTTGGTCTTGCTTTTCGGCGAGACCAGACGTAACAGAGTTCAGAGGCCTTTGGGACTGTTCTTTCGCTTCCGGTTGTTTTCCACCACGCCTCGCGACGAAGCAGTTTCCTTCCGCTTCACCTCCGTTCACCGGTTCAGAGGCGTTCAGACTTTCA
Source organism: Opitutales bacterium (assembly GCA_020831535.1). Lineage (GTDB taxonomy): Bacteria > Verrucomicrobiota > Verrucomicrobiia > Opitutales > T3Sed10-336 > JAIUMY01. The sequence continues at coordinate 10,880 of JAFIGF010000106.1, forward strand.
CTGAATGGATGATATGTTTTCATGATCACACGAGCAAGGACATTCCTGTCCTTGGGGAGCCGATCAGGCGACCTGATTGGTGGGAGAGTTTTCCGAATACGCACCATCTCTCCCATTCTCAAGGACAGGAATGTCCTTGCTCGTGTGATCATGAAAACATATCATCCATTCAGTGAAAGTCTGAACGCCTCTGAACCGGTGA
>JAFIGF010000107.1 GCA_020831535.1 Opitutales bacterium
GCTTCATAGGCACTGCTAAAATGGCCACTTTCCACTTGATCGACGACTTGGCGTTTGAAGGCCTCGCTGTAACGTATATTCCGGTTCGGTTTTTCTATCGCTTTCATGGTTCGGGTGTCAACCTATACCAGGACGAGACAAATAAAGTAGCTGCGGTCTTTAGCCGCAGTTCGGTGAGGAAGAAACCGAAGAAAATCCCGATTCGCTTCGCTCATTGCCCTTGGGCGGGACTGGCTGCGCCAGCAGTTGGGCTCTCAACCGCCGCTTAGCGGGATCCCTGCGCTTAGTTCTTCAGCCCAAGGTACAGCAGCCCCGCGACCTCCGACCGTCGTGGAACAGCCGGGATACAAGGGATGAGGGGGGATTTGGAAAAGCTGAAATGCTAAAAAACTAAAAAGCTGAAATTTTGGAAAAGGGCGAGGGTCCTCCGAGCTCGGGTGGTTTCTTCTTTGCGCCGGAGACTATACCGGGTAAGGTAAGGGGTATGGAAAGAAAACAAATTTTCACTTTTGGAGAAGCCCTTTGGGATTGTTTGCCCGCCGGTATTTTTTTAGGCGGGGCCCCGGTCAACGTGGCCTACCATCTTTCTTGCCTGGGGGAGAAGGTTGCCGCGATGACTTCTCTGGGACGTGATCTTTTGGGCAACGAGGCCATGGAGCGGATGGAAAATGCGGGGATCGATGTATCCTATGTTCATTGGGACAATGAATGGCCAACGGGGGCGGTTAAGGCCAAGTTGACGGAAAAGGGCAATGCGACGTACCAGTTTTTATCACCGGTGGCTTGGGATCGCATTATTGTCACCCCGGCCCTGGAAGAGGGGTGCGCCGGGGGCGATGCCCTGGTCTATGGGACGTTGGCGCAGCGGAGTGAGCACAATCGGAAAACGCTGTTTCGGTTGTTGGAGAAGGACCATTGGGAAAGGATTTACGATGTGAATCTTCGCCCCCCGTTCGATGACCCAAAGTTGGTTTTTGCTTTGGCGGGAAAAGCCGATTTAGTGAAATTGAACGATGACGAGACGTTTGCGCTGAGCGGTTTGAAGGCGGGCGAAGACGATCTGCAGGAGGCCGTCAGAGCTCTGGCGGAAAAGACCCCGGCTCAAAAAATCTGTGTTACCCGGGGCGGGGAAGGCGCTTTGCTTTGGGATCGTACAAAGGATTCTTTTCTCGAGGAGAAGGGCCGGACTATCACGGTGGAGGACACGGTGGGAGCGGGCGATGCCTTTCTGGCCGCTTTGGTCGGTTCTCTTCTACACGAAAAACCTTTGGAGGAGTGCTTGCGTAAAGCGGCTCGTTTGGGAGAATATGTTGCCACCCAGCGGGGTGCCATGCCGGCGTACCAAGTGGAAAAAATCCCCGGATTTTTGGAATAGGCCTGTCATTTGCTTAAAAATCACTCCTTGATTCTCTTTTACTCTAATGAATACTATTTTCGAACAGATCCTTGAAGTCGTAAATTGGGAGACACTCATATCCTCCGCTTTTCGAATTACCCTGATTTTCGTTTTGGCCTGGATTCTGATGTTATTCGTCAAGAAAGGTCTGGCTCGGTTGGAGCGACGTTTGCAGAAGCAAGAGCAGGCGGAAGGGGAGCCCCCTTCGGAATCATCCAAACGGGTGGAAACGATTGTTCGGTTGTTGCGCCAAGCCTCGTTGATCGCGGTGTGGGTTACCGTTTTATTGGTAGTCCTCCGTGAAATCGGGGTGGAGATTGCCCCGATTCTCGCCAGTGCGGGGATTTTAGGATTGGCGGTAGGCATTGGTGCCCAAAATCTGGTCCGGGACATTATTGCCGGGTTCTTTTTTATTCTGGAAAACCAAGTGCGGGTCGGGGATGTTGCGGTGGTCAATGGAACCGGAGGGTTGGTGGAAAAGATCAATTTCCGCACCATTGTCCTGCGTGATCTTGGGGGAGTCGTTCATGTTTTCCCGAATGGAACGGTCAATACGCTCAGCAATTTAACCAGTCAGTGGTCGGCGTATATTTTTGATATCGGGGTGGCCTACAAGGAGAATACGGACCGGGTCATCGAAATTATGAAAGAAGTGGGCCGGGAACTCAAAGAGGATCAGGAGTTCGGGCGTTTTATGCTGGAGGAGCCGGAGGTTTTCGGGGTTGATCAGTTTGCCAATTCCGCAGTTGTCATCAAAGGGCGGATCCGGACCCGGCCCATCCGGCAGTGGGCGGTCGGACGTGAATTCTTGCGCCGCGTGAAGTTCGCTTTCGACGAAAAGGGCATTGAGATACCCTTCCCCCACCAAACGCTGTATATTGGGGAGAAGAGCAAACCGCTGGATCTGCGGATTCTGGAAAACCGTGAGGTTCGCGATTCCGGAGACCGGAGCAGCCGCGACGAATCCTGATGAGTTGGGCATTGGTTCCCTAGCGCCACCCGCGCAAACACTTAGCCCGGCAACGATTTCAGGACACCCAAATCGCCAGGGCTTCCGCCTGTTCTTGGGGAGGTGGAACAATCATAAGGAACAAGGACATTTCTGTCCTTGAGAATGGGAGGGTGCGGGCGGTTGGCCTTTGAGCTCGTCTGGGATGGAACCGCGCCGGTGGAGGCCCGATGCTATCGCAGCCTTGGGCGCAGCCCAAGGAACCAATTTGGTTGAGGGGCGTTCTGTATGAAAGCGCTCCTCAACAGTCTCTTGCGGGAATATCCTTGAGGGTCAGTTCGAGGGGACAATGGTCGCTGCGGTTGCCCAGGAGGATTTGGTAGGTTCCGGGGGCGACAGTCCAGCCGTTTTTTTGGTCATCCCAGTAACTCAGATCGCGCCATTGCAGGGGAAGGGTGATTTGCCGGCTTTCTCCGGGTTGGAGAAATACTTTGGCAAACCCCTTGAGTTCCTTGCCCGGGCGCGGGACGGGAGGGTTTTGGGGAGCGACATACATTTGCACGACTTCGGCCCCGGCAATGTCTCCGGTGTTCTGCACGGTTACCTTCACCTTGCCCGGTTGGTCCTCTCCGGTGGGAGTTTCAAGGGATGGGTCTTTTAACGTGAAACGGGTATAACTGAGGCCGTACCCAAAGGGAAAAAGAGGCTTCGGGCTGTCGGGAAGGTCGTGCCAGCGGTAACCGGTAAACAGCCCTTCGCGATAGTCAACTTGCTCATCCCGGTAAGCGTCTTTGGCGTGGGCGGCGCAATGATCAAGCTCCGCAGGCCAGGAGAAGGGGAGTTTCCCCGAGGGGCAGGTTCGGCCAAAGAGCAGGTCGGCAAGGGCCCGGCCGCCTTCGCTGCCCGGGTACCAGCCTTGTACGATGGCGGGAACCTTTTTCTGCCAGGGCAAGCGAACGGCACTGCCCCCCAGCAAGACCACGGCAAGGTTGGGGTTGACCGATACCAGTTCGTCCAAAAGCTCATTTTGTCCACCCGGAAGGTCAAAGTTCGGGCGATCCATGGCCTCCACGTCTTGCATATGCGTGGTGCCTCCGAAGAAAAGGACCGCATCCGCACGGCGGGCCGCCTCCAGGGCTTCGCTGGTTTGGTCCGTGTCTTCCGTCGAAGAGACCGTGGTTTTTTCCGCAGAACGGCACCATCCGAATTGCAAACTGGCCCCTTCGGTTCGGGGGTTTAAAGCGATCGAGATTTCGTAGGTCCGGTTGGCTTCCAGCGTGAACGTCTCTTTTTTCAGTCCCGGGGCGGTGAGGTTCCAGACACTGGCCAGAGGCTCTCCATCGATCCGGACGAACCAGTTGTCCCATCCATAGATGACCCATTCAACGGTTTCGCTTTCGGGTACCTTGATCCTGCCTTTCCACATGATGCTCCACTGTCCCACTGGCCGGTCAATCGGGGGAGGGGAGTTGGCAGGAAAAGAGACTTCGGGAACGGTCTCCACGCTGACGGGTTCACCTTGGGGACTGCGGGCGGCATAGATTTCTTTGCGCCACCCACCGATTCCGGCAACGTCCGGGGCCTCCAGGAGATCGGTCGGGATGGGGGTGAAATTCCCGGGCAGGGAAGGGTAGCCTTTGGCATGAATGATCTCCACCTGGTCGCCGAGAATTTCTTGCAAGCCTTCCAAGGGGGTGATCTCGTACTGGGCTTTGATGCCTGAACTGCCGCCGCCACTCGCATGGCGGAGGGTGGCATTTTCCCCGATCACCGCGAGAGTTTTGATTTTTTTCTCCTGCAGGGGGAGGAAGTTCTTTTCGTTTTGCAATAAAACGAAGGCTTCGGTGGCCATTTGGCGGGCGATTTTCTGGTGTCGGGCGGTGTTTTTGACGCCGGTTTGGCGTTCGTGTTGGTCCTTTCCAATGGTCAGCATCACCCGTAGGATACGCCGGACTTTTTCGTCCAAGAGCGCTTCCGGGTAGGTTCCGTCCCGCAGGCCCTGGAGAAACGGTTGATCCAGGAAGAGGTTGTTTATTTTACCGCCCATTTCGACATCCAAGCCGTTGCGGGCGGCTTCTTCGCCATCGTGAACGCCTCCCCAATCAGAAACCACCAGTCCCGGGAAGCCCCATTCCTGTTTGAGGATTTTTTGGAGTAAGAGTTCATGGTGACAACAATGCTGACCGCGAAATTTATTGTAGGCCCCCATAACGGTGAGGACTTTACCCTCTTTGACTCCCTTTTCGAAAGCGGGGAGGTAGATTTCCCGAAGGGGACGGTCGGCGCACAAAACATCCACTTTCATGCGATCCAGTTCCTGGTTGTTGAGGGCAAAGTGTTTTATGCAGGCGGCCACATCGTTTTCCTGGATTCCCTGAATGGCCGCCGTAGCGGTATTGGCAACGTGAAAGGGATCCTCGCCAATGTATTCAAAATTCCGGCCATTGAGAGGGGTGCGAACGATGTTTACTCCCGGGCCCAAAATAACATCCTTGCCCCGGGCGCGAGCTTCGGCTCCCAGGGCCTGGCCAAACTCATGGGCCAGTTGCTTGTTCCAGGTCGCTCCCAAGGCAATTCCCACCGGGAAATAGGTAATAGCGTCGTCGGCGTCCCGGACTAGAGACCAGTCCCCGGCGACTTCGGCTCGCACCCCGTGGGGGCCATCCGAATAAACAAAATCACTTATGCCCAAGCGAGGGCAGCCGTTTGAGCAAAAAGGAGAATTGGCATGGCAAAAGGCCACTTTTTCCTCGAGGGACATTTGGGCGAGTAAACTTTCCGCCTGGGATTCAATGGATTCTGGGGGCATGGTGCTGATAATCCCTTTGATGGGAAATTGATGTCAAACCAATAAGCTGCAAAATTTGAATGAAGAAAGAATCTTTCCGAGGAAAGGAACTTTCAAAATAAATTCCTTACGGTAAGAAATTCACCCATTAAAGAAAACGATAACGAAAGGACCAACTATGAAAATCCGATACATGATTCCCTTCTTCTTCCTTCTTGTTTTGGTTACCTCCGCGTGCCAGACGGTTGATGAAGGTCCGGCGCACGAAACCCGATGGGGTGTTCCTGCGGCCACCCCTTCCGATGAGCAACACCCCGCACCTGTCCCTTCCTCTCCGACTCAGGATTCGGCTTCACCGGAGCGGGCTCCCAGTGCTCCTTCAGATCATTCCAATTACTAAAGGCTCTTCGAAAAATCTCCTGTGAGAAGCCGATTTCCTTTGACCCGAGAGCGGGTTTCCCTAAGACTAAACTTATCACCCTGAGGTGTTCGCGACTGTTGTCTATGGTTCCTTACCCTATGTCAATACCTACGGGAGCTTGACCCAGGTAAATGGCTGTCCAGCCGTAAATCGGAAGACAAAAATTTGCCGGAAAGCACCCACTTGTCCTAATTTGGGCAAGGACTGCACAACAGAGACGGCACCACCGGGGTGATGTTTTTTTCTTGCCTAAACAAGAAAATTCGCCGTTGCTTTCGGAAGCATGAATATTTCCGACACCGTTCCTCACCAAATCATCCTCTGGGTCATCTGGTTTGCCTTTTTGTCGGGCCTGCCATTCTTCGTGGTCTTTCTGGGCCCGGACCCTGACCGGGCGGTCGAGAATGTGCTGCCCTTTCCTGCTCTGTTGGCGGTGATTCCCCCTTTTCTGGCTTCCGTAATCGTGCGTTGGCTGGTTCTGCCGAAAGTTGCCAAACAAGGTCCGGAGGCGCAACTGGTCATCCTGGTCGTCGGCATGGCCCTGGCCGAGAGTCTGGTCTTTTTCGGTATCTTTTTGTTTCCCGCGGATTCCCTTCTCTTCATTGTTTTCGCGGTGATCGGCATGGCCCAGTTTGTCCCCCTCTGGGCCCTTCCCAAGCGGGACCAAGGGTCCGGCCTGCGGGCCTAAGGGTTTTCAAAGCTGGCCCTTATAGCTAGCCGCCTCTTCGGCGCACTCAAAGACTTGTTTGGGGTATTTGGTGGCTACGCGCATTAAAACCTTGGCACTTGGTGGAGGTTGGCGTCTTCCTTGTTCCCAGCTTCGGATGGTGCCAACCGGTGTGCCTAGAAGCTTGGCAAAGGTTTCCTGGGTTAAGCCGAGTTGGACGCGGGCCTGCGTCACGTCATTATCGGGATTCACCACACGCACTCGCGCCGGAGCAAGATCCCCTTTTTCGATCGCCTTCATTTGGCGAATTGATTCTTTTAATTCGTTAAAGAGTTTAGTGTCCATAGTTAGTGTCCTTTCTCAATCCTCGATTAGTTCTCGCAGGAGCTTCAGTTCGGCTTTTGTTAAATTTTCCTGTTTGTTCTTTGGGTAAGCGAGAAGCAGAAATATGATCTCCGGGGTGTTACGGTAGTAGATAACCCGAAAACCCCCACTCTTCCCCCTGCCTTTTCGCGCCAAGCGAATTTTCCGGAGACCTCCGCTGCCAGTGATCAAATCGCCTTTACAGGGATTCTTCAAAAGTTCTGTTTGTAATTGTTTCAACTCTTCATCGTTAAAAAGCCCGCCTGAGGCTTGCTTCGTAAAAATGGGTGTCTCGATAAAAAGCATTATTTTCAATATACGTCATTGGCGTAGTTTGTCAACCGGAGATTTTCATACAGATATGAGGTCGGTTCCTGTTCGAGCTGATGTCAGCCTGATCCAAAACCTGGCAGAAATGTTCCTGGCTCCGGAATTCCGTATTCTGACGTTCGGTTTACTTTTCCAATTGCCGAAAAAGCTGGTTGGCCGTTTTTATGGGAGCAGGGGAATCCAGCTTGGGGGAAAAGGTGGTGAAATGGCCCATTTTCCGGCCGGGTCGGGCTTGGGCTTTTCCGTAGAGGTGCAGCTTGCAATGGGGTTCGCGCAGAAGGGTTTTCCAGTCCGGTGAGCCTTCGGCGGGCCAAAGGTCGCCGAGGAGATTGGTCATAACCACCGGATGCCGGAGAGCGGGATTGCCGAGCGGCAAATCGGTGACCGCGCGAACATGCTGTTCGAACTGACTGGTCAGGGTCGCTTCAATGGTGTGGTGTCCGCTGTTATGGGGGCGGGGGGCGGTTTCATTCAAAAGCAGGCCCCCCTCTTTGGTCAGAAACATTTCGATGGCCAGAAGCCCCTCGACCTTCATCGCCCGGGCAAGGCGCAGGGCAAGGTTTTGGGCCTCTTCGGCGACTTCTTTCGGGAAACGTCCGGGCACGATGGATTGGTGCAGGATGTGATGGCGGTGGATGTTTTCCGCCGGATCAAAGCAGGCGGTTTCTCCGGAGGGGGACAGGGCGACAATCACCGAACATTCAAGGGTAAATTCGACCCATTGCTCGAGTATCGCCCGGGGAGCGCCTAGCTCGGACCAGACCTTTTCGGCCTCAAAAGGGCCTTGGAGTTTGATTTGGCCTTTGCCATCGTAGCCCATGGTGGCGGTTTTGAGAACGCAGGGGAAGCCGATTCTCTCCGCAGCGGAGGCGAGACTTTGGGGGCTATCGACAATCGCGAAGTCGGCACAGGGGAATCCTTGGTCGCGGAAAAAGGTTTTCTCTTTTTCCCGGTCCCGGGAAATATCCAATACTTCCAGCGAGGGCCGGATCGGACAGCTTGGGGCGACGGTATAGAGGGTGGAGGTGTCGACGTTTTCGAACTCAAAGGTCAAAACGTCCACTCCCTTGGTGAACGATTTGATTTTGGCGGTATCGGTAAAAGCGCCGGTGACGACGTGATCGGCCACCGGGGCGGCGGGGCAATCGGGGTTGGGGTCGTAGATGTGGATTCGGTAGCCCAGGGGGCGAGCCGCCAAAGCGGTCATTCGTCCCAATTGTCCTCCTCCCAAAATGCCGATTATCTGGCCGGGAGGCAGACTCATGAAGGGAGCTCCATTTCTTCGACTTTTTGCGTCTGGGCAGTCCGGAACTCTTCCAGGGCTTGCTGTACCTTGGGATCGTGGCGAGCCACTATCGCGGCGGCAAAAAGGCCGGCATTAGCCGCTCCGGCGGTGCCAATGGCAAAAGTCCCGACGGGGATGCCCGCGGGCATCTGGACAATGGAAAGGAGGGAATCCAAGCCTTGGAGGGCCTTGCTTTGGACAGGGACTCCGAGGACCGGGACGGTGGTCATGGAGGCGACCATGCCCGGCAGGTGAGCGGCGCCGCCAGCTCCGGCAATGATGGCCAGGAGGCCATTCGCGGAGGCGTTTTTAGCAAAGTCGTAGAGACGATCGGGGGTGCGATGGGCACTCACGATCTGTTTGCTGTAGGGGATGCCTAAAGCTTCAAGTTTTTCGACGGCGGCGTTCATAGTGCTCCAGTCGCTTTGACTGCCCATGATGACCGCAACGAGCGGTTTGGTGGAGGTCTCGGTCATAATATCAAGAGGAGGTGGCTTCTTTCACCAGTTTGGTAAAGGCTCCGAAAGAGTGGTGGCAGGCGTCGCCGAGGATGGCGTAGAAAATCGTTTCCGAAGGGAGGACGTTCACCTCCTGACGGGCGAGGGATTGCATAACCCAGTGGGCATCGTCGGAGCGCCGGGCGGTGATGGCGTCGGAAAGGAGGGTCACTTCAAAGTCCTTGGCCAGGGCATCGAGAACGGTTTGGTAAACGCAGACCGGAGTCTCCAGGCCAGCAATGAGGAGATGATGGATTTCCAGCTCCTTGAGTTCCTTTTCCAGACCCTCGGCAGCGAAAGCGGAAAAGCCGGTTTTGGCAAAGACTCTTTCTTCGGAGGACCCTTTGACTTCTGGTACGGTATTTCCCAGTTTGTCGGGAACCTGTTCAGTAAAGAGAACGGGGATTCCCAAAAGTTCAGCAGTTTGGACGGCCAACCGGCAGCGGCGGACCAGTTCGTCCATTTCCGGAATGACTTTGGCAAAGGCGGATTGCACATCGACAACCAGCAAAGCCAGTCCCGGAGGGGCGTCGGAAGATTCAGGGAGGTCAGGTATCGGCATAGCCTTATTCTTATACCGCAAATTGAGCAGCGAGAAAAGCAAGAATGGTGGGTAGGCGGACAAAGATGATTGACACCAAAGGGGAACTCAGGGCATATCTTATCTATGCAAGTTCGGAAATTTACCCGTCCCTCGACTTCCCTTTTCTTCGCGGTAATGCTTTTGCTGGCGGCCAGTGTAAGTTCCGCCTTAGCGGACGATGAAGGCGAAAGCGGAGATGGTGAGGATCATGGGTCGGTGATTCAGATATCCTGACCGCAGAGAGCGTGGTGGAGGAAGGTCAACCGATCAGACCTGGACGGGAAATCCTGAGTGGGTATTTCCGTCTTTTCGGGAAACTCGTTGGGGTTCTCCTTTTTCCGCTGGCCTTGCCCTTCCTGTTGGTCGTTTGGATTTTTGCCTACGGCACGGCGAAGGGATCGATTCCGGTCAATCAGACGATGGCCGGGACGGTGGCGAAGGAAGAATTTACCCTTGCCGGAGAGATCGGCGAGGTGGTTCAGGATTTACGACCAGAGGGGAAACTTCGTTGCCGGGGCAGTCTTTATGAAGCTCGTAGTGAGAGCGGCTTTCTGCCGGAGGGAACCAAGGTAACGATTCTTCGTCGCGGGGTGGGGGAACAAGTGATGGTGCGTGGTTTCAAAGGCGGGGCCATAAGAGGAGTGCGAAAGGAAAATGAGGTGAAGGAAGTCGGAGGGAAATAAGTGAAGCATATCGGGAGTCCCCGCTTAGCGGTGGTTGAGCCACCGCGAAATCCGCCATAGAGGGGCGTGCAATCCTGCTGAGGCTTAAAATTCTTTTCAGGTGGAGAGTTACAGTATCGAAACGCCTCCCCCTTCTATGGTCTTCTTGCTGGCCATGGGGGAACAACTAAGCTACCATAGGGGGTATGAGTGAAAATCCAAAATCGGTTCGAAACTATACTACGGCCAAGCCCGAAATCGATGAAAAAATCCGTGACTTGTTGAAGGAATGGGGAGTTTATCCGGAGGAACCCAAGTATTTTGAAATGATTGTGACCATTTTAAAAATGGCCTCGGACAATCCCCATCCGGCAGATGTTCTTCTTTTCAATCGTATGATGAAGGAAGTTCGTTATGCCAACCGGGTGTTTCAGCCTTATCGAGCGACGAAAAAAATCTCCGTTTTCGGGTCGGCCCGAACTCTTGCCGATTGTCCGACCTATCAAGCGGCATACAAATTTGGCGAGATGATGAGGGAGCGTGGTTTTATGGTGATTACCGGAGGAGGGGAGGGCATAATGGGGGCCGCGCAAGCAGGGGCGGGCAGAGAGCATGGCTTTGCACTGAATATCGAACTGCCTTTTGAGCAGCGGGCCAATAAGACCATCGATGGAGATCATAAGCTCATCAATTTCAAATATTTCTTCACACGGAAACTACAGTTTTTAAAGAATTCCGATGCCATTGCCCTTTTTCCGGGTGGATTTGGGACCATCGACGAGGGGTTTGAAACCCTTACGCTCATGCAGACAGGGAAAGCACAAATCCTTCCCACGGTAATGGTCGATGAGCCTCACGGCAGTTTTTGGCGATCCTTTGATCAATACATCAAGCAACATCTGATTAAAGATGGACTGATTTCCCGGGATGATTTGCATTTGTTCAAAATTACGGACTCTCTCGAAGAAGCTTGTCGCGAAGTGGTGAATTTTTACTACAATTTTGTCTCCTACCGCTTTGTTCGTGATATTTGCGTGCTCCGTTTAAAGCGTCAGATTCCTGAAGGGGGCTTGGTTCGCTTACAGGATGATTTCCAGGATATCCTGATCGGCGAGGATCCGGTGTGGACGAGTGGAGCGCTTCCCGAGGAAGCCGAGGAAACGGAAATCGCAGAGCTGCCGCGTTTGTGCATACGTTTCAATCGCCGGGCCTATGGCCGGTTGCGCCAATTAATTGACCGGGTGAATATGTATTGAAACTGATTATCGCAAGTTTCGCCATCCTCTCGCCGGAAGCAATGCGAATAAGTGGTTTGCGGTAACCGTTGGCCGTTACTTGATCTGACGGGGCATGGGAAGAGGCGCGGTGGGGTCGGGCATGGGAGGGTAATCAGGCTCGCTGAGACCACTGACCAAATCGTCGATACGGATACTGCGACCGGAAGCCATGGAGGCGTTGCCAGCGATTCCACAGAGGATCGAGTAAGCGCCTGAGCGGTGATCGGCAGCCCGGAGGTAGGGATCTTCGGTGGGTTCGCCAAAGAGATCGTTCAAAAGAGGATCGTCTCCGCCGCCGTGTCCTCCCTTGGCTTCCCAGAGATCGACTTCATAAGGGGTTTCGCGGAGAGGAAACACTCGGGTGTGGGTCCCTTCCTTTTTGAGTTCTCCCTGCACGCTGCCGTCCCCGCTGATGTAAACAGTTTCATTGCATTTGTGCTCTATGCGTCCCTTGGTGCCATGGAAAGCGATTTGATACCCTTCCCAGGCCGAGAAAACGTGCAGGCTGTAGTTGAGCTTTACTTGGTTCCGGTAGTGAACCAGCACGTTCATCGAATCCTCGATATCAATGTCCGGGGCGAAAATACAACGATCCCGAAAATAGCCATCGTGCTCTTCATGATTCCGGTAGAGGTTCTGTAGTTTTTGATTCCCGGCAAGGTCGAGCTTGAAGGTGCATCGTTCTTTCTCCGCACAATCCCAGCAACGCTCCCCGCGATTGCTCAGGCCCAAACGTTCAGCCATGTCCAGGGTGGCAAAACGCCGATGCCCGGTGGCATAGAGTTCCTCTGGAACCTAACTCAGCAACCTGTTGACGAGGTCGAAATGATTGGTCGCATTATGATCCAACAGGCCTACCGAATTCTCTTTATTCCGAT
>JAFIGF010000114.1 GCA_020831535.1 Opitutales bacterium
GTCTCGTCCACCTTTGCAGGGCTAATGATCGCTGTAGTCTCCCAAGCGGGGTCCTCGTGTCCCTGCGCGAAGTGCTTCAAGCCAGGCTTAGAATCCGCACCGCAAGGACTTTGGATGCGGCCGAAATAGGTCGGGCCTTCAGCCCTCTACGTAGGTAGGGGCATTGTTTCCTGGGGCTGCGCCCCAGGCTGGGATGGGGGCGGGCCTTTGGCCCTGGGGAGTCTGTGTGGCATCTTCGCCCTCTCCGGCTCGTTCCTGTCCTTGGGGCGGTGGACAATCATAAGGAGCAAGGACACCTGTCCCGCCGAGCGGTGGTTCCTGTCCTTGGGGAGCCGATCAGGCAACCTAATTGGTGGGAGAGTTTTCCGAATAGGCACCGTCTCGTCCACCTTTGCAGGGCTAATGATCGCTGTAGTCTCCCAAGCGGGGTCCTCGTGTCCCTGCGCGAAGTGCTTCAAGCCAGGCTTAGAATCCGCACCGCAAGGACTTTGGATGCGACTGAAATAGGTCGGGCCTTCAGCCCTCTACGTAGGTAGGGGCATTGTTTCCTGGGGCTGCGCCCCCGGCTGGGATGGGGGCGGGCCTTTGGGCCGGGGGGGTGTGTGTGGCATCTTCGCCCTCTTCGGCTCCGTCCTGTCCTTGGGGCGGTGGACAATCATAAGAAAGCTGCAGGCTACGCCAAAGTCCGCCTTCAAAGTCCTGTGGGCGTTCGTTCGAGATAGACCTCATCGCTTTTTTGAAGCTGGCCGCTTTCGAGTTTGAGGACGCGGTCGGCCAGATAGAAATAGCTGTCGTCGTGGGTGATAACCAGGATGGTTTTGCCCCTCTGCTGCAATTCCGGGAGGAGTTGCAGGTAAAAGATCTTCTTGAAATACGGGTCCTGGTCCGCCGCCCATTCATCAAAAAGGTAGAAGGGACGGTCTTCCAGGTATGCGGTGAGTAGCGCCAGTCGTTTGCGTTGTCCTTGTGAAAGCGAGACCGTGGAAAGGTGGCCATCGGTAACAGAGACTTTATGTTCCAGGTGAAGTTGGTTCAGGTAGTCGTTTGCCCGGTCATCGAGATCAATGGCTTTTAAACCAAGCAGCTCTTCGAATAGATGGAAGTCGGAAAATACGGCGGAAAACAATTGGCGATAGTTATCCCGAGTGGAATCGTTTACGCACTGGCCATCGAGACGGATTTCTCCGCTGTCCGGCGCATAAAGGCCGGTAATTATTTTCGCCAGAGTGGATTTTCCGCTACCATTGCCACCCACCAGGTAGATGAGCTCCCCGGCTTGAAAACTTAAATCAAGCGGCCCCAGGGTGAATGTGTCATCACCATGTTCATCCGGATAGATATGCGAGACGCCGCGAAGTTCAAGGTTGTTGAAATTCTTGGGTACGGTATCTTCGCAAGCCGTCGCCATCTGCGTTTCATCTCCAAGGGTCACCCCGAGCTTGTCGATTTTGCGCAAGGCGACCTCCGCCCGGCTGAAGACGGAAACGCTTCCCATGACACCCGAAAAGGGGCCCATCAAATAGAGAACGGTCAGGATATAGCCGGTTAGGGTTTTTAGGTCCATATCGTTATAGACCGGTCCCAGGAAAAGGATGAGTCCGATAAGGACAAAGAAGAGCAGGTGCGTCCAGTTGTGCGCCAAAATAAAGCGAATTTCCGCAGCCACACTGTATCGCTGGAAATCAGCGGTGGTGTTATGCAAATCCCGTTCCAGAAACTGCGTGCGCCTTTGGCGGTGGAGTTTCAGTTCTTTCAAGCCTTCGGAGAGGGAACGAAAATGACCGAAAAGTTGATCGCCGGATTCGCGGGCGGAGCGCAAAGAGCGAAATCCCTGGAGGATGAGAATACGGTAACAAACGGCCCCGACTACCATAAGGACCCCGATGGCCATTAGCATGCCGAGGGATAAGTAGCCCAGATAAATGGATCCGCCAATCAGCACGGCGATATTGATGACCACCAGCGGAAAGGTGAAAAGGGCGGTGCTGAGTCGTTCAATGTCGTCGGTCAGGGTGGCCATGACCCGACCGGGACCAATCTTTTCAAATTTCGACAAGGGGACTTTAAGCACCTTGGCGACGATGGTCCGGCGTAGATCGGCAATGGCCTGTTGGGAAAAGCGAATGAGGAACACCTGAGAGATCAGTCCGGTAGCGATTTTTCCGAAAACCAGCAGCCCGAATACCAAGGCGAGATACTTGGTTGTATCTCCGGATGCGGAGATAAGGTGGTTGATGAGGGCCAGCAGCCCTGCGTTGAATAAGCCGCTGAACAATGCTGCGATGATGGTAATTACCACCATGAGGCGGCAATGGTTGATAAGGAATTTATAAAGTAACATAATAAAAGGTGAATCTCTTCAGCCTTTGGTGGTGGCGAACATGGTGCGTACTGTTGAAATCTGGGATGTTAATGGTTTTAGGTGATAAGCCTTTTCATTTTTACCCAGAGTACCCTCGTCCCGGCCCGAAATGTAGAAGGTGAATACCCGCTGAAGAGGGAAAAATGACCCCATATTTGTCCCCTGCTTTGTGGCAGGGGAGATGTCATAAGGGGAAGTCCCCATTAAAAAGGTGGGTGGGATGGGCTAATCTCTTATCCCAAATGATCAATTTATCCAACAACGACGAGTCGGGTTTCCGGAGCCCGAGAAGCCGAAGACCGATATCCTCACGTGATGCCCTCCTGTCTTTATTTGAATTGGGCGGGTATTCCGGGAGCGGTGAAAACTGTCGGAATGGCAAGGCCAACGGGAAAACCCAATGGTCATCGCCGCCGACCGCCGTGCCGTCCATGGAAAGCGAAGCCGGGGCGCGAAGAATTCGCGTGGGGCTGTCAACGTCGGTAATACAGGGAGGGCGGAGTGGAATCGCCCGGTATGTTCTTTCGCTGCTCAAGGAGTTTCAGCGCTACCATGACCGGTTCCAGTTTGTCATCTTTGTTCTGAAAAACGATATGCCCCTTTTCGACTTTTTGGATTCTTCGGTGCAAAGAGTCGAGGTGTCCGAACGGTTTCGGCGTCCGGTGGCAGACATTTTGTGGCATCAGGTGATCGTGCCCCGGTTGGCGAAAAAACATGCTTTGGATGTTGTCCATGTGCCAAGCTACCGTCGTATGATCTTGCGGGCCCCGTGCGCAAAGGTCGCTACCATTCACGATCTGGCCCCCTTTCGTTTGTCCGGAAAATATGATCGGGCACGAATGATATATGGACGAATGGTTGCTCGTTTTCTGGCCCGTCAGCAGGATCGAATCATTGCCGTAAGTACGGCGACGGCGCATGATATCCACCGCTTCTATGGGTCGAAATTAGATAAAGTGACAGTCATTCATAACGGAATTGACCATCGCAAGTTCTGTCCCGGGGATTCGGCAAAAGCCAGAGCCTGGGTCAAGGAGCATCATTCGATTGCTGCGCCATTCTTCCTTTATGTCGCCCGTTTTGAGCATCCCGGCAAAAACCATTTTCGGCTGATCGAGGCGTTTGATGATTTTAAGGATAAAACCGGATTGAATTGGCAACTGGTTCTCGGTGGTAGCGATTGGCATGGAGCGGAAACGATTCACCATAGAATTCGACAATCTCCCTACCGGGACGAAATTCATACCTTGGGTTTCGTTTCAGACGTTGATCTACCTGACTGGTATCGAGCCGCCGGGGTTTTCGTTTTTCCCTCTTTGTTTGAGGGCTTTGGATTGCCCCCCCTGGAGGCTATGGCCTGTGCCTGTCCGGTTATTTGTTCAACCCGTGGTTCGTTTCAAGAGATTGTCGGCGAAGCGGCTTCCTTGATTGACCCTGAGGACACGGATGCGTTACGGGAGAAAATGACTGAGTTGGCGACCGATGATTTACGGCGCGCGGACTTTCGGGCCAAGGGCATCGCCTGGGTCAAGTCTTTTACCTGGGAAGGCTGTGCTGCCGAGGTCCTGGACGTTTACCGGAAGGCCCATGAAAGCCATGTCGGCAGACATCTGTCGCGTGGATGAGGAGGCGATTCAGCTTGGCTCGCCGGCGTTGTTTTCCAGGTTGAAATAGTTCATTTGCTCTTTCCAGAGACGGTGAGACAGGCGTTTGGCGGGCATCTCGACATGATCCAGGGTGATCGGCTGATCCTTGGCGACATTGCGAAGGAGAATGCAATCCTTGCTCAGGCCCATCGGCAATAGATTTTCACGGTACGAAACATCGGTGTTTTCAAGGGTTCCGTAACAAGTGAATCCGCCGATACCGTCCAGGCGGGTTCCTTTTTTCAAACGCTTTTTGGCTAGCGTCACTACTTCACAAACCGGTCCGTGTTGTGGGGTGATCGCGGCATCATTAAAAAGCGCAGCCCTGGCAGCCGTCAAAGGCACCTCCAGATGGGGAAGATGGTAGGGGACATAGAACAAGTAGTAAGGACCATCTCCCATTTTAAAGACGGGCATATAGGGCTTTAATGCCGGGTTGTTGTTGTATCCAATAATAAAGACGCCGGGACCCGGTTCGGCCCCGAGTATATAGTCAACCCGGCCACCATTGAGTAGATCTTCCAGCGGAAATAAATCCAAGGCCTCTTGCACGGATTTGCAAGCCGGTCCGGCCATCCCGCGCTGACCCGTTCTGAATCCTGTGGCGTTGGCCACCACCGCCATTTCCATGGCGAGCTTGGTACCGTCGGCGAAGGAGGTCACCATAAAAGGGTTCTGGTTATGCTTCTCGGCCCAGGCCTTTTGTGTTTTCGGCGTCAGATGATGATCCAGCATGCCCTTGATATTTCCTGCCAGCACCGGGCGGTAGCCGATGGTTGTCACAAAGCGAAAAAGATTCATGAGGACTCCGGGTTGATCCCCGTCGGCATTCGTCAGAATTACCCCTTGCTGGTCCGCATGTACTTTCAGAATAGGGCCAATGGTCGCGTCGAGTTCGGCATTCAGCAAAACAACGTGCTTTTTGTGACGAATGGCATCCAGTGTGACTTTGGCGCCGAATTCCACTTCGCCGGTGATTTCAATGATCACATCCAGGGCCTTCATCCGGCAAACAATTTTCGGGTCACTTGAGATCACCCGCTTCCCATCCCCCATGGCCAGGTCGGCTTCGGCAAGATCCTTCACTTCAATATAGTTGGTGACTCCAGCCTGGTCAAAGGCTTTGCGGGCCTTGGCCAGTCCGCGGTTGTAGATCGCCCCAACCTCCATTCCCGGAATGGCGGTTTCGATGGTTAGGACGGTTCCTTGTCCCATGGAGCCGGCACCTATAATACCAATCCGCAGGGGGTTGTTTTTGCTCTGACGCTGTATAAGGGCGGTATCGATAATGATCATGATTTCATTTTGGTTAGTAAGGGAAATACCCGAAATGGCTTTCCCGGCTTCTGGATGAGTCCGGTTTTTGAAGGTATTGCATGGTTGAGTAAAACCATACCAAAACAATTAAGAAAAATTATAGGGTTATACCCGAAAAGAACGGGATGTTTGTACCGCGAAAATTCAGCTTTTCGAAATTTTAACCCGTTTTATTTAGTAGGTATTAACAGCAAAACTAGGCTTGTTCCCCATGAGATAAGAGGCGCAATCGGTATAGACTGAATGTACAAAATTATGATAAGTATAAATAAAAGGAATTCAATTTCTGAGGCTTCATCCACGGTTTTTCCGGAAGGCTCTAAGACGGAGGCCCCTCAACCCCGGCCCGGGGTTTCGCCATGGCCCATCGCTATCCTGGGGATTCCCTTCGATGCCTTGACCCTCGACGGAGCCTTGGAGCGCATTGCCGGAATGGTGGAGGCTCGTGAGCCTGCCTACGTGGTAACGCCCAATGTCGATTTCCTGGTGCAATCCCGCAAAGATTCGCATTTGCGCCAGATCTTATTGGAAGCTCATCTCGTCTTGTGTGACGGCATGCCCTTGGTATGGGCTTCACGGTGGTTGGGCAACCCATTGCCCGAGCGTGTTTCCGGGGCTGATCTGACCCCTCGCTTGTTATCGCAAGCGGAGGAAAAAGGGCACCGTGTTTATCTTCTCGGGGGTTCCGGTGAGTCTAATGAGGGGGCGGTGGCCCATCTGAAGTTTGCTTATCCCAATCTTAACATTGCCGGTCATTATTCCCCGCCCTTCCGCTGTTTGGAGGAGATGGACAATGAAGATATTATTCGTCGGGTTCGGGCGACGAATCCGGATATCGTGTTGGTGTCCTTTGGGTGCCCCAAGCAGGAGAAATGGATGGCCGAACATTATCGGTCCTTGGGCGCGCCGGTTTGTATTGGTGTTGGGGCGACCATCGATTTTCTGGCGGGGAAAATGAAACGGGCCCCACGATGGATGCAGAGGTTGGGGCTGGAAAGTGTTTTCCGTCTCTTGCAGGAGCCCCGACGATTGTTGATGCGTTACGCCGGGGATTTTCGTTACTTTGCCCCGGCTATTCTTAACCAATACTGGCGGTTGCGTCGCGGGAAAAGGCGCTCGCGCCAAACCGCCTCCGTTTCGATGGCTTCGAACAACGAAGATCGCAGTCGGCATGTGAGTGTATCGGGCGCACTGGATTGGCCTTCTATCGACACTGCGGCAGAGGTCTGGAAAACCGTCCGCTATGGAGGGAACGATTGTGTTCTGGATCTCAGTAGGGTGAAGTTTATCGACTGCACCGGTGCGGCTCTTTTATGGGAGCAACGAAAGAATACCATCAAGAGTGGTCACCGGCTGACCTTGCTTCCTCCCTCCGCGGAAGTCATGAGTGCCTTGATTGCCATGGGGGTGATGGAGGCTATCTTTATCGAGCATTCAAAGCTGGTTCTGAATTCTTCTGCATAAGCTGATGAAACGATATTGCCCATTAGTCTTGATAAAGGAAGGTTCCCCGTGAATCACAGTGTGTATATCCTTTTGCTCGAAAGTGATCGGGATGATGCGGAAGAAATTCGGAAGCATCTGAAAAAGAGCAAACTGGAATTCCGGATCAAAACAGTCGAGAGTTGTAAAGCTTTTGCCCGCAGCCTGACCCAGGAGCTTCCCGATATTGTCCTTTCCGATTATGTACTTCCGGATGGTGATGGCTTTGCCGCCTTGCGCTGTCTTCGAAAACACTCCGTGGATATTCCCTTTATTTTCGTGGCCAATGTGCTGGGGGAGGAACGTGCCGTCGCGGCCTTTACGCAAGGGGCTACCGATTTCGTTTTAAAATTCCGCCTCTCTCTTCTAGTTCCTGCGGTTATGCGGGCTTTGCGGGAAGCCAATGAGCATGCTCAACGCATGCAAGCGGAGCACCGGTTTCGTGATCTTTCTTCCCACTTGCAGAAACTTCTCGAAGGGGAACGTACCCGCATTGCCCGGTTGGTTCACGACGAACTGGGGCAATCCCTGGCGACCCTCAAAATGGATCTTGCCGGAATTTCCGGTGGCCTGCCCAAGGGGTTGCCTGGGATCAAGGGGAAAATACGGTATATGATGCGGGATGCGGATCATGTGATCCAGGTAGTTCGGAAAATTATCACCGACCTTCGCCCCGGGATTCTTGATGATCTCGGCATTCTCGCCGCCTTGGAATGGCAGGCTGCGGACTTTCAAAAGCGCACCGGAATCAAATGCGTTGTCACCACCACCCTGGAAGACACGGCCCGACATCCGGAACTGGACACCGTTATTTTCCGTACCTTCCAAGGTCTGCTCGCCAATATTCTCCAACATGCGGATTCTACCGAGGTGCGGATTCATTCCACCGAGAAAGATGGAGAATGGGTTCTCGTGGTGGAAGACAACGGACGGGGAATGCCTTCGGAGGATTCTCATCGAAAGTTTTCCTTCGGCATTCTCGGCATGCGGGAGCGGGCTTCTGAATTCGGGGGAACCATTACTTATGGGCCGATACGCCCCCACGGCACCAGAGTGACCTTACATGTTCCCTTGCGTTCCGCGGTATTGGCCAATGGGGGTGGGGTATGAGGATTCTAATGGTAGATGATCATGCCATCGCCCGGAAAGGATTGCGCTCTATTCTGGAAAATGGATTCAAACAGGCGACCTTTGGAGAGGCTGAGAATTCCACCGAAGCCTTGCAGAAAATTCAAAACCATGAATGGGATCTGGTGGTCCTCGATATGTCCATGCCGGGGCGTAATGGTCTCGAAGTGCTCAAGGAGGTGAAAGCTTTCCGGCCGAACCTTCCGGTATTGGTTCTCAGCATGCACCCGGAAGACCAGTATGCCGTGCGGGTCATCAAAAGCGGGGCGGCTGGATATATTACCAAAGACAGCGCCCCGGATGATCTGGTGAGAGCGGTGCGCAAAGTCCTGGCGGGCGGGCGTTACATCAGCCGTGCCCTGGCGGAGGAAATGGCCGCCTATATTACCCTCGATGCCCGGAATCCAGCCCATGAGATGCTGTCCGATCGTGAGTTTCAAGTCCTGCTGCTCATTGCCTCGGGGCGGACGGTGAGTGAAATCGGGGTCGAGCTTTCGCTCAGCGTCAAAACCATTAGTACCTACCGGGCAAGGATTCTGGAGAAAATGGCGATGCGGACCAATGCCGAATTAACCGAATATGCGATCCGCAACAAGCTGGTGGGCCGCTAAGGGGAGGGGGTGGGAGCCTATGTTTCGCTATAAGGAGCAAGGACATTGCTTCGCCCTCTCCGTCTCCGCCTCCGTCCTGTCCTTGGGGAGCCGATCAGGCGACCTGATTGGTGGGAGAGTTTTCCGAATAGGCACCGTCTCTCCCACCTTTGCAGGGCTAATGATCGCTGTAGTCTCCCAAGCGGGGTCCTCGTGTCCCTGCGCGAAGTGCTTCAAGCCAGGCTTAGAATCCGCACCCCAATCCGACCACTCGAGCTCGGAGAGACCCTCGCCCTCCCCACCCGTCAGCGAAACGCTTCTATAAGGAGCAAGGACATTTCTGTCCTTGGGAATTGGAGGGATGGTACATCCCCGCCAACCTCTCCCCCCAAACGCCCGTCAACCGATCTCTTCGCGCTCCCGTGCCGACAGGCACCTTGGACTGCGGCAATCCTATTGCCGCTTTCTCCAGCCGCAGCCTGCTGCGGCGTTACCCCCAAAAACAGCTCGCCCTCCCAGAAACGCACCCGCTCCGCCGGGAGGGCGAAGGCGTGTCCCGCTGAGCTTTCGCGCGATGACCGACCAATCGCTCCCAGACGCACCCGCCTGGTGAATGGACGCCC
Source organism: Opitutales bacterium (assembly GCA_020831535.1). Classification (GTDB taxonomy): domain Bacteria; phylum Verrucomicrobiota; class Verrucomicrobiia; order Opitutales; family T3Sed10-336; genus JAIUMY01. Next base: position 9,149 of record JAFIGF010000114.1, read on the forward strand.
GTCAAGAACCCGCACCCTAACCTGACCACTCGAGCTCGGAGAGACCCTCGCCCTCCCCATCCCCGTTTTACTTGTCCTGGGAAACCCGTAGGGCAGAAAAGAAATCTCCCTGTCCGAACGCCGCTTCCCCAAAGGGGTGGGGTTCATATTTTCCGGAAGGTGGGTGATCACCCCCTATAATTATTCATGGGGTTTGGTACTTTAGGTTCACGAAAAGCCAAGGTGACATGTCCGTCCCGGCGCCTGAAAACTTCAACTCGACCTAAAAATGAATCAAATTCCCGATCGCGAATCCCGTCGTAAAATACATCTACGGCAAAACGGAAATTCTGTCAGCGAAAAGCTCCCCCCTCCCGATCTTTGGTCTTTTCCTTTGGCGGTTTCCCGCCATTGGGCCTGGATTATGTTGTCCGCGGTGGTGGCCGGTGTCCTCGGCTTCCAACTCTGGAACGCCTATTGGGATAATGAGTATGTCGCGACCGCGCAGCTGATTCGCACCGAGAGTCCGGAAAATTACCTGGCTCCGGTTCAGCACATCGCTGGTCCTGCCTTAAATGGCATCATTGACTCTACCGCGGTTCATCGCCGCGTTGGCGTTCAAATGCGGCCTATTCTCACGGCGCGGGAAGTTGCCAAACTGGTGGAAATTGAAGCTTCGCGCAACAACGATCTAATCAACGTCTCGGTTTCATTGCCGGACCAGAAAAAGGCGATTCAGTTTGTCAACACGTACATAGATGAAGCCGCTATGATTACCCGGGAGATGCAAGCGGAAGAGGCCACGGGAGTCTATCAAAACCTCGAAAAGCAATTGGCTTTGGTGAAGGAGGAGATCGCTTCCGTGCAAACCGCCCTGTCATCACAACCCAACCTGGCTTTTCATGGTCAGGATATAGCGGGAGCCGCCCCCAGTCGATCGCTTGCTCTTTTTGGGCGTTTGGAAGATGCTGGGGATGAACTTCTTTATCTTCTGGGGCGCTATACCCATGCTCATCCATTGGTACGGGAGCAGCGGGCCCGGGTGGAAATGCTGGAACAGCAAATCGCTGAACTGAGTGTCAATGAGCCTGGTGGTGGAGCTGATGCGGTCCTTTCGACTGTTGCCGGAAACCAGTACGGAGATGGGCTTGTTTCCGGCTTAGTGGCCTTGGAAGCTCAACGGGTATTGATTTCAGGTCGTATGAGGGTGACCAAGGTGATTGCTGAAAACCCTCCCGGATTTATTCAAGTCTTTGCTCCCGCCTCGGAGAAAGATGTTGATGTAACCAGTGCCATACCTCTGATCGCCTTTGGCACCCTTACGACTTCCCTGTTTGGACTGGTGTTGATGGGTGGGTTCTTTATGACCGTTGAACTCTTCGACAAGCGGATGAAATCCCCTTCGGATATTCTTCGGGTCACCAAGCTCCCGATCCTTGCCGTCTTGGGAAGAAAACGCTGGAAGCGTGCTGAAGTGAGAAATCAATGGGCCTTCCGTACCTGGACTTCCTTGCAAAATAACTTATCGGCAACGCCCAATTCGGGACTGATCTGTGGCTTTACTTCTTCGCGGCCCAAGGAGGGTCGAACCCTTTGGGTGAACGCACTGGCCGATGCGGCCAACAATTGCGGTTTCCGGGTTTTAACGATCACCACCGAGGATCTGGCAAAAAAGAACAGATGGAAATCCGCCAAGAATGCGAATGGCAAAAAGAAGAATGGATCGACTCCGACTTCGGAGGAAACCGCGCTTGCTTCGAATTGGATGTACTCTCCGGCGGAAATCACTCGCCGGGTGGCGGCGCCGGGTCATCCGCCGGTGGTTCATATTCCCCTTCCGGGATGGGTTTGGAATCTCAATCGGCGGAAAGAGTGGTTTGCCGCATTGGAGGAATGGCGGCGGATTGAAAATCTGGTGATCCTGATCGAATTGCCCCCAGCGTCATCGCCTGAAGCGGTGCTGCTTGCACAAAATCTGCCGAATCTGGTTTGGTTGGTTGACAGCCGTAAGGCACGGGCACCGGAAACCCAGGAACAATTGCAAACCCTGCGTAACGCACGCTGCAATCTGGTCGGTGCCGTGGTGAATCGAGCCCCTGGTTCGTTTCAAAGCAACCGTTTTGCCCGTTGGGGTTCGACGGCAGTGGCCATGGTTTGTCTCTTGGCCATGCTTTTCCACCCAACCTCCCAGTTACAGGCCGAACCGGAGGGGGAAACCCTGGGTGGGGAGTCTTCCGGATTGCCCTCCGCTGGGGGCCCGGTAGAGCAGACCCAAGCCGAAGAGCGTGACCCGACGAGTGCCTCCCGGCAATTTTCGGTGGATACCCCGAGGGAACGCGCTGATTGGCAACGTGGATTGACTCTGGGACCGGGCGATATGCTGCAAATTTCTTTGGTTGGGTATCCCGAGTTGACCCGGGATCCTATTGTCATCCAGTCGAATGGACAGATCGGTTTCCTTGAGGTGCATACCCTGCAAGCGGCTGGGTTATCGGTGGATGAGCTTCGCTCCAATCTGGATGAGGCGTTGGGCGAATTCCGCCGTTCGCCCCGCACTATGGTGGTCCCTACAGCCTACGAAAGTAAGAAATACTACATGCTTGGAAGAATTGCCCGAACCGGCACCTACTCGCTGAATCGTCCGCTGACGATTGTCGAAGCGGTTGCCCGGGCAGAGGGTTTTCAAACCGGCCTTACAGGGTCTGGTCATGGAGAACTGGTTGATTTGTCACGCAGTTTTCTGGTGCGCGATGGAGAGCGTTATGACGTGGATTTCAAAGAGCTTTTCGCGGCGGGAAACCTGGAACACAACATCCTTGTTGAACCCAATGACTATTTTTATTTTCCACCGGTCCGGATGCAAGAGGTTTATCTATTGGGAGCTTTTGAAAGGCAGGGGCCAGTGGAATTTACCGAGGGACTCTCGGTGGTTCGGGCAGTCGCTACCCGGGGAGGTTTGACCCGGCGGGCCTGGAAGCAAAAAATCCTTCTTGTCCGGGGATCGTTGGGTGATCCGGAAACGTTTCATGTCAGCATCAAAGATGTCCTCGACGGAAAGGAAGCGGATGTTCCCCTTATGGCTGGTGATATCATCTACGTCAGTGAGCGTCCCTGGATTCGGGCGGAACAATTGCTGGACGACGTGGTTTCCGCGTTCGCCCAAACGGTTACGATTCACTGGACATCTAACAACATTATCTCGCCTTAAATACTCTCAACCTAAACCTATCTCATGAACTTATTCAAACGATTCACCTTTTGCGGGACTCTTGTTCTTGCCCCCTTGGTACTCCTTACCGTTGGTTGTGGCCATCGCCCTGCGGAACCCTCCCTGGCCCCGACCCAGGAGGCCTTTACTTATATCCCGGAGGAGCGAAGAGTGATTAATTCCGAGTGGTTGAGCCCATCGAATGACCCCTATACTCTAGGGCCCGGTGATTTAATCGAGATCGAAGTCATTGGGGAACCGACGACGTTGTCGTTGGCTCCGGTTGGCCCCGATGGCAAAATCTACTTCTATGGCCTCCCGGGAATGGATGTCTGGGGTATGACTCCTTCCGAAGTTCGGGTTCAATTGGAGAGCGAATTGGCCACCTACTTTCGCGGCGAGCCCCGTGTTTCAGTGGTTCCCCGGGAGATCGTCAGCCGCAAGGTTTGGCTTCTGGGGCGGTTCAATGAGCCCGGGGTTTATCCTCTGGAGGGACCCACCACTTTGCTGGAAGCGATCGCCAATGCCGGGGGTCCCGAAGCCTCCACGGTTATGGCCCTTGGTTCCGAATCAACTTCAGGCACGGATGAAGCGGCCGATTTGCGTAGGGCTTTTGTCATTCGGGACGGAGAAGTTCTGCCAGTGGATATCCATCGGTTGCTTCTGTATGGGGATATGTCCCAGAATATTTACCTCGAGTCAGGTGATTTGGTTCATCTGCCGACGGCCGGGGCTACGGAAATCTATGTCTTGGGCGGGGTGTTTGAACCGAGGGCTGTTGCCTATACCGGGCAAACCTCTCTTCTGGCAGCGATATCTGCCGCCGGAGGACCAACCAATGAGGCCCACCTTTCACAGGTAGCCGTTTTGCGGGGCGGCACCGGAGAGCCCCGCATGGTTATCTTTGATTTCAACAAAATCATACTCGGGGACATGAGCGATGTTCTGCTTGAGCCTCACGATATCGTTTACGTTCCGCTTGCGCCCCAAAGGCATTTGACCCGCTACCTGGATATTATTCTGTCTTCGTTTGGCCGGACGGTTGGGATCAATGCCGGATCGCGCGTTTTGCCGTTGGACGCGGATACCACTACACGGATTTTTATCCCTATCGAAACTCTACCCTAAAATGGATCGCCGGATCGAAGATGAGGCTCGTCTTGGAGGTGCTGGCTGGCTTAAGGGTTTGTCGATGATCGGTGCCTTCCTCACCTTGCTGTGGTTTTTGTCGGCGGGTGAGGAACCGCACTGGCCGGTCCCGGATTCGCCGGCGAAGGCATTGTTCCAGTCGATGACTCTGGAGCAGCCAAAGGTGGGAGACCATGCTTTGCGCATTATTTCCCCCACGGTTCTCGAATTGCACCGGATCAATACCAAGTCGGCTGGTTCGCCGGTGGATAGTTGGAACTTCGTCAATGCCAGTGGAGATTTGAACGCCCCCGACAGCTCCCGTATGGTGGTTTCGGTGAACGGGCAAACGGTTGCCGTGACAGCGGTGGGCTTCAAGCGCCGGGCGCTCTATGCTCCGCTGAAAGTGCGTGACCTGCGGATCGGCAACGCGCTTTACCTGGACCTGGCAACGCCGCTTCAAGAGGGGGCTCAGGTGAAGGTGACCAATCCGAGTGCGAGCCTTTGGCCCGCCACCATGGAGTTTGCGGCGGTCAAGAATCCGCTGCGCTACAGCCCCGCCATTCATGTGAATCAGGAAGGGTATCTTCCGGGTTTGGCGAAAAAAGCGCAGGTCGGCTTTTATCTCGGCAGTCTCGGAGAGATGGACATTCCTCTGGCCGACGGCTTTTCGTTGATCGATGCCCACCGCGGTGAGGTTGTTTTCACCGGGAAATTCAAACGTCGGGCGGACGTTGGGTTTGTCCTCCAACCCCGTCCGTACCAGGAGGTTTATGAAGCCGATTTCACGTCCTTCAGCAGTCCCGGTCACTACCTGTTACGGGTTCCGGGATTGGGGGTCTCCCTGCCTTTTCGCATCGATGAAGGGGCGGCGATGAACTTCACCCGAACCTATGCGCTCGGGCTCTACCACCAGCGCAGTGGTGCGCCCAATGAGATGCCCTTTACGCGGTTCACTCACCGGGGTGGTCATATGGAACCGGCAGCGGTTCCGGTTAATGACACGGAATTCTCTTTCACCTGGTCCGTGGTGGCCAGTGAAGCGAACAAGACAAACTCGAACAACCCTCCTCAGATCGCTCCGCCTTTGACCCGTCCGGAAAATCAATTGTATCCTTTTATCAATACGGGTCCGATCGATGTATCCGGCGGGCACCATGATGCCGGGGACTACAGCAAATACACCACCAACAGTGCCGCTTTGGTCCACTATCTGATCTTCAGTGTGGACTCCCTGCCGGGGGTAGCGGATTTGGACAACCTGGGCTTGCCGGAAAGTGGCGATGGGATCTCCGATATTCTTCAATTGGCCAAGTGGGAAGCAGACTTCCTGGCCAAGATGCAGGATGCCGATGGTGGCTTCTACTTCCTCGTGTATCCCCGGGAACGCCGTTACGAGAGCAATGTGCTGCCGGATGCGGGCGACCCTCAGGTCGTCTGGCCGAAGACCACTGCCGCTACGGCCGCAGCCGTAGGTGCTCTGGCGGAGATCGGTTCCTCCCCACGCTTTATCGCGGCGTATCCGGAGGAAGCCGCCCACTATAGAGCGGTGGCCCGGAAGGGCTGGGACTTTCTGATGGCGGCGATTGCCAAGCATGGCAAAGCCGGGGCTTACCAGAAGATCTCGCACTATGGGGATAATTTCACCCATGATGATGCGCTGGCCTGGGCGGCGGCGTCTATGTTAGTGGCTACGGGGGATCCGTCCATTCACGCGACTCTTCAGGAATGGTATGAGCCTTCCGATCCGGCAACAAGACGCTGGG
>JAFIGF010000149.1 GCA_020831535.1 Opitutales bacterium
GTTTGAAGGCCTCGCTGTAACGTATGTTCCGGTTCGGTTTTTCTATCGATTTCATGTTATGGGTGTCAACCTATACTAGGACAAGACAGGGAAATATAGTAGCTGCGGTCTTTAGCCGCAGTTCGAGAGGAAGAAACCGAAAGAAAAATCCCGATTCGCTTCGCTCATTGCCCTTCGACGGGACTGGCTGCGCCAGCAGTTGGGCTCTCATCACCGCTTAGCGGGATTTCGCTGTGGCTCAACGGAGGCACAAAGGCACGAAGAGGGAAGGCAAGCGAAGACCTTGTGCCCCTGCGCGGAGTTCTTCAGCCCAAGGTAGAGCAGCCCCGCGACCTCTGACCGTGGTGAAACAGCCGGGAAGAACCACGAATAAACACGAATTGATAGGGAAAGAAAAACGCTGAATCGACTGTTTTTTGGGGAGGGCGAGGGTCAAGGTTGGTGGAAAATGCTAAAATGCTAAAAAGCTGACGTAACGCGAGAGCGCGAAGATGGTGAGCGACTAGCGAGTCCTGGAGGGATGGTTTTCGCGGGTGCCTTCTGGGCGGAGACAACCACAAATTAAACAGCCGGGGAAGAGAAAGTAGCTGCGGACTTTAGCCGCAGTTCGGTGAGGAAGGCACCGAATGAATTTTGATACTTTTTCTTCTCTGCGTCCCTGCGTCTCTGCCCGAGAGCTGGCTGTTTTGCGCTTGGGGGACGGGTTCCACTCCGTCCCCTGAAGGCTGACCATGAAGCAGCTCAGGCACCGACGGCGAAAGCCCTGTCGGAAGGGCTTTATGCCCCGATCTGTTGGCGAAGGAGGAAGCAAGCATCTCGAGGGGTAGAAAGAAAAACAGCCGGGATACAAGGGATGAGGGGTGAAGGATAAGGGATGAGGAAAACAGCCGAGGCTCTCATGGAGGCACAAAGGTACGAAGAGGAAAAAGCTGACCTCCGGCCTCTGATCTTCGTTCTTACTCCTCCCTCACGTTTCGGTCAGGTTTCTGAGGGCTTCGGAGATTGTTTGTTCTCCGCTGGTGAGGTCAAATTGCACCCCGATGGTGGAGGGGTCGGTTAAACATTGGCGGACCACCTCGGCGACGTCTTCGCGGGGAATCTTGCCGGCCGGGAGGGAAGGGGCGATGGCGACCTTGCCCGTTCCGGGGTCATCCAAGAGACCACCTGGTCGGATGATGGTGAAGTCGAGGCCGCTGGTTCGAAGGGCGGCATCGGCATCGGCTTCGGCCTTGGCCTGCAGATAAATCTGAAAAACCTCATTGCCCCGGGGTTCCTCGACTTTCATGGCGCTGATCATCAGGTACCGTTTGATTTGTTTGGCCTTGGCCGCCTCGATGAGTTTGAGCGCACCGTCGCGATCAACGGTCCATTTCCGGGCGGCCCCACTGCCGGGGCCGGCCCCGGCGGCGAAGACAACGGCCTCGGCCTCGCCAAGGGCTCCGGCGAGGTCTTCGTCCTTTTCGACATCAAAGACAACCGGTTCGGTGCCCAAGGCTTTAATGGCCGCTTCCTGTTCCGGTTGGCGAATCAGGGAACGGACCTGATGGCCGTCTTCAACAAAAAGGGTTTGCAAGTGGCGGGCGATTTTTCCGTGACCTCCAAGGATGGCAATTTTCATGGTGTTGATACTAAGGGTATAAGGTTTGTCGGTAAAAGCTTAAGACTAACATAGGTTTTCGGCATAGGCGATAATTCTTCCCGGGGGAATTGGTTTTATGGGTTAGGGTGGCGCAATCGCGATCCCGTGGGATTGTAGAAAAGCTTCGGAGACTATTTGTTTACCTTAGGGTATTTTATTCTGTTCAAAGAGTCGGTTCTCTGATAAATTTTTATTTTAGGGTGGCTCACCGTCGGCTCTTGGGAAGAGGTGATAGTGGCTTCTCCGGCGCAAATCACCAGAGGTATATGAATTCCTCTCGTTTTAGATTACTTTTATGGTCAAACTTCATTTTTCAGAATTCTCCGCGCCTTGGTGGAGCCGTTTTTTACTCGTTCTTGACCGGGGAAAACCGATGGCCTTCTCGTCTTTGGAAGTGATTGTGGGGCAACGTATTACCGGAAGACCGGCGGTGCGTTTCGCTTATCGTTTCCGCTGCTTGGGATGGACGAAAAAGGGAGGTTTGCGATGACCCATCCGTTACTTATTCAAGGGGGTATGGGGGTTGGGGTTTCGGGGTGGAAATTGGCCTCAGCAGTCTCCCGTGAGGGGCAACTTGGGGTTGTCGCAGGTACTGCGTTGGCAACCGTTTTGATTCGTCGTCTGCAGGATGGAGATCCAGGGGGGGTATGCCGAAAGGCGATGGAGACTTTCCCGGTAAAAGGACTTTCGGAAAAAATCCTGCAACGTTATTTCATTCCTTCCGGAAAGGCTCCGGAGAAAGGGTATCTCCGACATCCCCTTCCCGACGCGAGGCCCAACAGCCTGTTTCAGGAACTTACAGTGGTGGGTACTTTTGTCGAAGTCTTTCTGGCTAAAGCAGGGCATACCCGGAAAGTTGGCTTGAATCTCCTTGAGAAGATTCAAATTCCCACCCTGGCTTCCTTATACGGGGCCATGTTGGCTGGAGTCGACTATGTTTTGATGGGGGCGGGGATTCCGCGTAATATTCCCGGAATCCTGGATGATTTTGCGAAGGGAAACAAGGCGAGCTTGCCCTTGGATGTCGAAGGGGCGTCCCGCGATGAGAGTACATCTTTGTCCTTCGACCCCGCTGATTATCCTATGGCCAAGTCACAACTGCTCAAACGGCCTTATTTTTTGGCTATCGTCAGTTCGCATGTGCTGGCCCAAACGTTGGTAAAAAAATCCAATGGTCGGGTAGATGGACTGATTGTCGAGGGTGCTTCGGCGGGGGGACACAACGCCCCGCCAAGAGTTCGTGGCGAGCTTTCTCCCAGTGGTGAGCCGGTCTATGGGCCGCGTGATGAGGTGGATTTGGCTAAAATCCGGGATCTTAATCTCCCGTTTTGGTTGGCTGGATCCTTTGGCCAGCCGGGAAAATTGAAACAGGCCTTGGCCCTGGGAGCCACCGGAGTTCAGGTAGGAACGCCGTTTGCCTTTTGTGAGGAATCGGGAATCGATCCTGCGATCAAGGCAAAGGTGATTGCCCAAAGCCGGGCCGGGACCTTGGAGATTTTTACGGATCCCGCAGCTTCTCCCACCGGTTTTCCGTTTAAAGTTATTGCGTCTTCCGGGAGTATTTCCGAAAAGCCGGTCTATGAAGCGCGTACCCGACGTTGTGATCTTGGGTATTTGCGTAAACCGTATCGTCGGGAGGATGGCTCTTTGGGGTTTCGTTGTCCGGCTGAGCCGATTGATGACTTTATCCGCAAAGGTGGCTCTGCGGAGGAGGCGGAAAACCGGAAATGTGTCTGCAACGGTCTCATGTCGACCGTCGGGCTCTCCCAGATTCAAGCAGGAAACGAAAAGGAACCAGTGATGGTTACCGGGGGACTTGATGCAAAACGATTGTACACTTTTTTGGCCGGAGAGGATCGAACGGGTTTCTCGGCCAAGGAAGTCATTGATTGTTTGCTAAAAGATCAATTCCCGGAAGAAGGAATGGCCGGCCGGTATGCGGAAGCCTCGGCTCCCTAATCCAAAGGGTTTGCCAGCGTGGTTCCGGCTGTTCCGATTCGGAAGTCAGGGGTTAATGAAGAGCCATGTCCTACCGATAGGATCCCATTTTTCAACTGCGGATTTCAGGAACATTCCTCTCCAACCCTTGCAACCCAATAGTCCATTCGTCTTTCCCCACAACGAACACTCCCAACCGAATCGACCCAAAGGACAAACGCCCGTCAAGAACCCGCACCCTCAACCTGACCACCCGAGCTCGGAGAGACCCTCGCCCTCCCTACTCGTCAGCGAAGCGCTTCTATAAGAAGCAAGGACATTTCTGTCCTTGGGGAGCCGATCAGGCGACCTGATT
>JAFIGF010000150.1 GCA_020831535.1 Opitutales bacterium
GGGAGGTTTTTGCCCTTTTCAAGGAATACCGAAAGATTTTGTGGGAACGTGGGCAAAACGATTGGGCTGGGTTTCCGGTCAGTGTTTTGTCCCAAATCCGGCAGGGAAAGCTACGACTTCCCTGTTATGATGCGATTTACATCGATGAGGCGCAATTTTTCGCACCGGTATGGTTTGCTTTGGTCAAGGAGGCGTTGCATCCGGACAAAGGGGAATTGTTTATGGTGGCGGACCCCACGCAGGGATTTTTGCGCAGCGGCCTTTCCTGGCAGCAGGTCTTGGGTCGTGAGGTCCGGGGGCGGGCGCAGCGTTTGGAACAGCCGTATCGCAATACGCGGGAGATCCTTTCTTTTGCCGGAAGGTTTTACCGAAGCCGATTGCCTTTGGAGGAAGGGGAGGTGAATTTGCCTGATGAGACTACGTTGCAGGGAATGCCCAAGGGGGAGCCGCCGAGGTTTTTGCAGTCACGAACGGCCCAGGACGAAAGGGCGCGACTGGTGGCGGAAATTGCTCGTGCCCGGGAAGAGGGTTTGCCACTGGGGCAGGTGCTGGTGATTCATAGCCAGCAAAAGGAAGTGGAGGGGCTGGTTCGACATCTTTGTGAAAATGACGCCACTCCAGCGGTTGATGCCAAAGAGGATTTCGCTCGGGACAAAATCCGGGTTTGTTCGCTCAATGCCTGCACCGGACTGGAAGCGCCCGTGGTGGTGTTGCTGGGGTTGGATCATCTTTTTGCGACCGAGGATTCTTTGGCCCTGGAGGAGGGGGAGCGAGAAGAACTGCGGTGCAGACAAACCAAGAAAATCTTCGTGGCCCTGACTCGAGCGACCCAGCGTTTGTTGGTTCTATACCGGTCCGACCGGACGCGGAGAATTCTGGAAATTTCTTGATAGTCGGGTTCGTTGCGTTTTTTTCGCGTCCACGGGAGGTTTCTTGTTTTGAGTAGAAAAAAAACCCATTTTCAAGTGGAAAAGGGTGGTCGAATGAAATGGTCCGCTGGAACAGTAGTTGAGGTTCATGGGCGGGCAACCTTGCAATGCTGTCAATAAATAAGTACCAAGAACCTAAAAGGAATTGGCTGATCTCTCCAGATGGCTCTGTTCATATTTCTTATTCTTGCGAGTTTGATTTGTTGAAACGAAAGAAGTTCGGCGAAAATAATCCGGGAAGGGGAGTGTTTAAAGTCAGGCTGGGGCGACGTACTTTGCGGGAAAGACAATCCTTAGCTTCCTTCAGGAGTCCCCCTACGTAAGATTCTGATCCAACAAACTGTCCTTTGGTTATAGCTGAGAAAAACTTTTCCCTGCGGCGGTGAGCGCCTTCACTTTCCGCCTGCTCGCTGAGCAAACGCGTGATCTCTTCATGCGCCTCCTGATCATTGAGATGCCCCTTGCCTTCACGCGGCATCCGCCCCTGTCCCAGCACTAGCATCAGGTAAAACCGCAACACATCGCTACCCGTATTCTTGTCTATCGCATCCACAACATACCCCAGATCACTCACCGCCTTTCCCGCCATTACCGATTCCCCGTACCCACTGTAGGCATATTTCCCCGGATCATCCACCAGTCCCGCCCGTACCGGATTCAGATCAATGTAGGCTGCCACCACCTTTAAGGCATTCGCCCGGCCCTCCACCAGCACACTCTTAAACTTCTCACTCCACAGCGGACCATAACGCCGGTACTCACTGTTGTACCAGATACTCACCCGCTGCTTGAACGTCTTCACAAACTCCGGCAGGTTATGCATCCGTTTGTGCAAAGCCTCCCGAAGCTCTTCTGCCTCCTTACCCCCCTGTTTCAGCGTCAGCTCCACCTGTTCCACCGAATTGGGCGCATAAGCGATGGAACGAGGCGTCTTGCGCAGGTGATTGTTCTCCCCGTGCAGGTGCCAATACCGCTCCACCAACTCCTCATCGGTCAGCTCGACCCCTTCCGCACTGGGCACTTCCACCAGTATATGGAAGTGATTGGCCATGATACAGTAGGTCAATACCTTGACCCCTGAAAAGGCCGCCACCCGGTGTAACATTTTGGCGAGAACGGCTTTCTCCTTCTCCCCAAAAATCTTTTCTCCATTCACTGTCCGCGACATCACATGATAAACCGCCGGACAATCCGTAAAATGTAACCGTTTTCGTTGCATACCCCCCAAAAAAAACAAAAAACCCTCTGTAGTCAATATTTAAGTTCAAGAAACCTAAAAATTGGAGCCTGCCACGGGAAGTCTTTTTTGAGGGAATCGTCAGACGGATGGTTTTATTGCTCTTCCCCGATCTCTATCCTATCGAGAATAAACCGTGGTGCGGGGCTGTGTAGTTCAATGTGGGCCTCCCCCTGAGGACGGTACCGGGAGCGATGAGATCTCCCTTCATAACGCATGGCCATAACCTCAGCAAATACATGAGCACGGAGCCGGGTTGGCGATTCGCCCCCACGGAAAGGGTTCCGGAGTCCTTTCGCTGTTGGAATGTCACATGGCCAAGAGGTCTTATTGACCTCCGATAGTTCGAAGGAAAAGGCGTATCGGAGTTTCGCAATCGATCCCCTTGATCCGTTTGCCAAACGGGAGGTTCACTGACCAGGTTGGCGCTCACCACCATTTCCATTCTGGTGAGGATGGGAAGGGCATGATTCGATCGTAAAATGGATTCTTCCTCCGCCGTACTCCCAGGGGTTTCTCCGGCTGTGCGTAAATCTTTCCGGGCGGTGGTGCTCTGTAGAGACCAGGACCAGGGGTTGTGCCCATCCTCGGGGGGAGGTTCTTTTAATCGGACTGCCGAAATGCCTCCGAAAGTGAGGAAGCTATCCGTATCATCGGAAAACCTGCGTTGGGGTTTTAGGCCGGGGCGGACAACCGATCGCGGTCCTGGTCCGAAGATTGGCGGCCTATCCTCAGAGGCGTACAGACGCCGTTCCACCAAAAAGGGGGAGAGTCCGGTTTCCATTTCCACTGGTTGATCGTCAACTTTTCCGACAATCGCGAAAAGAGCCGCGTGAACGGACCATTGTTCACCACTCGGCACGTGATGAAAATGTATGCGCATGGGGCCGGTGCCAACCCCCCATTTCCGGAAATAAGGAATCCCTCCCTCGGGAGGAAGCTCCCAACGAGCGGTCTTTTCCTTGGAACCGGGTGGAGCATAATACCGGTATGATGCTTTCGGTCGTTGCGGCGTAATTTCCCATAATTCTCCCTTTTTGCCGATCGTTTGTCGCTGCCGGGGAGTCACGGTTTCCTTGAAAAGCGCCAGGGCCCCCGGTACGGCCATATCTCCGGTCCATAGCCAGCGGGAATCGGGGAACTCCAGATGCAACTCGAATTCCATACCTGCAGTACTGGGGGGGAAGTTTATTTGCAGGGATTGGCCTTCGGGGGTTTTAGGGGAAAAGGAATTCACCGGTAAAACTCCGACCAATGAGTCGTCCTTGATTCCCTCACGGAAAAAAGCCGAGGAATTGGCAATGGGAATCGGATGCAACTGAAGGTGAAATTGCTTGGAAAAGGCTCCCCCAACCACGATCGTCTGGCCGGAGGGCGAGGAGGGATCGCGGGCCGTCAAATCGATCCGGATTTTTGCTTCCCGCTCTCCCCCCGCTTCCGGATCCAAGTGCCATCCCGCGGGAAGAGCAATGTTCCAAAGCTTCCAGGGATCATCTGCCCAGGTTTGCGCCTGGACCCCTGAGGGAGGTTGTCTCACCAAGAAAGATACCTCGCCGATTGCCGCGAGATCGTGATGAAGGAAAAAGTGCCAGTGTTCCTCCTTGGCGGTATTTTTTTCCAATACCGCAAACACTTGCCCCTTTGGTGAAAGGGAATCCAGGAGAAGCAGTTGCCCGGTTTCATTAGGCGGTGCCGCCCATATCAGGGACTGGCTTGCTGGCATCGAAGTCAGCACCCAGAAGATGAGGTGGGATATTCGCCATCCTCGATCTAACGGAAAACAAAAACGGCCAGCCATACAGACTTTTTTACTAAACCAGAGCTACACGGCAACCGTAAAAATTGATTAACGGCAAACGTACCCGTCCTGAATGGTAACGAAAGAAGGGGGTTCAGGCCGTGCAGGATCTCGCGCAGCAGCCTTCTCTGTGGTCTCTGGTTTCCGCTAAAATGATTGACAGGTTGGGCAACTTTCGTTCTACTATTTCACCGTAGAATAATGATTTTATTTCATCTGCTCAGCGGCCACCTTTAACGTCAATCAACCGATGATGAAACAACCCTTTACTCTCTGTTACGCTCTTCTGTCCTGCATCGCTTTGCCTGGGTCCTTCCTTTCTGCCCAGACCATCAGCCCCGGGGATGAGGTGCAACATTTCATCTTTGAAATCGATGAATTTTCCCAGCATTTACCCTTCAGTGAAATGTCCGGGCTCAGCTCGGAGAGTGAGATCATTGAGCAGCATGTCGTGGATCCCGATGGGGGAGAGACGACGGAAAAAACTCCGGGGCAAACGCAATACGGCAACATCGTAATGGTGTTTCCCTACATGGACGAAACCGCAACTTTTCTATGGAACTGGCGGCAACAGGTTGTCGAGGGGGATCCGGAAGCCTCGCGAGACGCCACGCTTACCGGTTTGGACGGAGGCGGAGAAGGGGTTGTGGAGTATAATTTGGTAAATGTCTGGCCCAGTAAGTGGTCGCTTGATTACGATACCGACGAGGAGGCGTTTGTTTTGACAATCGAATTTGCGGTAGAGGAGATCGAGCGTGAGAGTCTTTGAAGGGGGAAGCTGCCATGCGCTTTCGTCTCAAATTGCTGTTTTTGTTGCTTGTCCCGGTCGGATTTCTGCAAGCGGCCGATACTTCCGTCTCTCATTTGGAGCTTACCGACAATGGGAGGCTTGAGGTAGCTTTCTCTGAAGTCGAGGCGACCTTGTCGAAAAGTGAAGTCATCGAGACTGAATCCCGTGACCCGGACGATCCCCCGCTGAAAACGCCCGGACGACTCCTGCTTACCTCCCTCACGCTCACGCGGCCCTACACCGCCGACGAAACTTTTGCTCAATGGCGGGAGCAGATCAAGGAGGGTTCCATGGACTCTGTGGCCACCCGTGACCTTACCCTGATCGCTTTCGACGAGAGGGGTGAAGAACTCTCCAGCTGGGACTTGCCATCGGCCTGGCCCTCCCAAAGGACGGTCTCCGTAAACGAAGAAGGCTCCTGGGAGGAGGTCACGATTGTCTTTGATGAGTTGCCACTGGAGGAGGGCCAACCTGCGCTACCCGTGGTCTCTATTCAACTCCCCGCGCAAGAGCAAACCATAGAGGAGCCACCCGTAAGGGTGATGGCGGAGGTCAAGAGTCCGGACAGCGAAGTGGAAATCCTCCGCATTTATGGAGAGGACGAATTGCTTGGAGAGGTATCCTACCCGGGGACCCGCAGTGAAGTGGAATGGAATGTCGACGGCGACGGTGAAAAAAACCTTTCCGCCATGGTTATAGATGACCATGACCGGACTGTCACGGTGACACGAAACTTCACTTATTTCCCTTCGCCAGGAATTCGATACTCGACTTGGCGGCAAGCATGGTTTCTGCCGGAGGAAGACGGAACCCCTGCTGGTGGCGAGGACCTGGGTGGTTCCGCGAATCTGGTCGAATTTGCCTTTCGTGGTCATCCCCACAGTGGCAGCATTAGCGAACGGCCCAGGCTGAAAACCAGCACCGCCGAAGATGCCTGGGCGGAATTCAGCTACGTCCGACGAAAGGGGGGGACCGGTTCTGCGGTGGACTACGTCCGCTCGGAGATTCGTTACATTGTCGAAGAAACAACTGATCTGGGGAACGACGAATGGACGGCCTCTCCGGTCCCGGATGGTGTCACCCGGTCGGCCACGGTTGTTCCCAACGAGGACGGGTTTACCGAGACGGTGACGATCTCTCTGCTTGGCGATCCGCCCACCGACACTCTCTTTAAGCGGTTGCGTATCAATTTTGACTAAGGCGCCTTTTCTCCGTTCCCCTGGGGTTTCATCGACCCACGGGAGAGTGATTTATCTATGGGCCCGGGGAAAGAGGCGGTGGTCTGGCGCAGGCGGAGGAGGAGGCTGATGGCGACCAAGCCGAGGCCGACGCAAAAGGCGATCCAGAAGCCGCGGGCACCGAGGGGGGTGAAGAAGCCCAAATAGACACCCAGCGGAAAGGAGATAACCCAGTAGGCGCCAAAGGTTAGCAGGGTCGGGATCTTCATATCGCGGAGACCGCGAAGGGCTCCCATGGCGGTGGTTTGAAGGCCATCGACGATTTGAAAACAAGCGGCCAGGAAAAGTAATTGCGCGGCCAGGGTCGCCACTTCGGGGGAGGTGGTAAAGAACCCCGCAATGGTATCGCGAAACAAAATATAGCCGAGGGCGAAAACCAAAGCCTGGGCAATGGTAAAAAGAAAGGTGGTTCGGCAGATGGTTTGCAGGCGCTGCCATTGCCGGGCTCCGGCGGTTTGGCTGACCCGGATGGTAAGGGCCATGCCCAGGCCCAGGGGAAACATGAAGGTGGTGGCGGCGCAGGTGATGGCGATTTGGTGGGCCGCCAGGGGAACCACTCCGAGAACTCCGATGACGATGGCGGTAACCGAAAAAATGAGAACTTCGAAGAGAATCTGCAGGGCCATCGGAAAGCCCAGACGAAACAAGTGCCAGAGGGCCGGGAAATCGAAAGGCAAAAGCCATTTATCCGGTAACCAGGGACGGAAAAAGGGATCGTAGCGAAGCCAGAGAAAAAGGAGCAGGAGGCCCATGATCCGCGCCAGCAGAGTGGCCAAGCCAGCTCCCGTGAGTCCCATGGCGGGGGCGCCCAGATTGCCAAAGATGAAAACCCAGTTGAGGAAAACGTTGGCGCCGATGGCGATGAGTGAGGTCCAGAAGGCGGGCCAGGGGGAAGAGACGGACTCGCTGAAGTTCTTGCCTGCCATCTGGACAAATATGAACGGCAGCGACAGGAGCAAAAAGACCAGGTAGGGTTTTCCCTTTTCGACGACCTCCGGTTCCTGTCCCATGAGAGAGAGCAGGGGGAAGAGAAAGGAACCGGCGGCGGCTACCAGTAGACCGGAGAGGAAGGCGAGTTGCAACCCGTGTCGCAGAGCCTCGCCGGCCGCCTTTTTTTCCTGGCTGCCATAGGCGTTGGCGACGACGACCGAAACACTGGTCAGGAGGCCGAGGCCGAAGACCATGAAAATGTGGAAGAGATTATTCGCCAGGGCCGAAGCGGCCAATTCGGCGACCCCGACCTGACCGATCATCAGGGTATCGACGAGACCCATGAGCATCTGCCCGACATGGCCTGCCATGATGGGGGCGGCCAGCAAGAGAGTCTTTTTCAGCTCTCCCAAGGCTCCCGGTTCGGCTTCCGGTGAAGGTGGTTCCCGCGTCATCCTGCAAAATTGCGGTCAGGGAAGTTTGTCCCGCGGGGTGGTGGCGTTACCGCGGGTTCTGAGTAGCCGGGGCCGTTTCATGGTATCCGGATAACGTCCCGGTCAGCGCCGGGGGCGTAGGAAATGGCCGATTGCGCCACCAGCTAAGAGCGTTAGCAGAAGCAAAACGGCGAGAGGCAGCATGGACTGCATCCAGAGAAAACTAACCGGTACCTTGCCACTGTTTTGAATGACAAAAACAATCGCTAGCAGGATTCCGGCGAGAAGGATGATGAGCCGGTAATTTTTTTTCCAAAAGGTTTTCTGGTTCATATCGAGTGCTTGGAGGGAGTCAGAGAGTTTTGTAATTTCTTCCAGATTCGTGGTGGGGGAAGGGTCAGTGGCGGTTCATCGGGAAGGAGCAAGGTGCTTTGGTATAGCGAGGGAAAAGCCGGTTGTCGGCGGGGAAGAATTTTCAGCCACTCGAAAGGGAGTTCTTCGGCGCCCCCGTACAGGGAATCGAGAAGAGGTGGGAAGCCGCTTTCGGCAGCATGAAGGCGAACCTGATGCCAGCGGTCAAAGGGGGAGGTGCTCTCCCAATAATCGCCTCCGGGAAGGGCGTGAAGGCGGCGGAAAAGGGTGGTGGCCTTTTTTCCGGTTCGATGGGATACCAGGGCGCGGTCTTCCTGCCGGTGGCGGGCCACGGGTAAATGACATTCCAACTGATCCGGTAACTCCGGTCGGGGCGCGGACCAAAACTGGTAGTGAAAACTGAACTGACCGCTGCCCATGGCCTCGCGCAAACTCCTTCGACAGGCCGGGTTTTTGGCCAAAAGATAAATGCCCTCCACTTCGTAGGCTGGTGCACAAAGGCTGTGAATCCCGTCAAACCCGTGCGCCTGTAATTGAGGTTTGCCGCGGTCGTATTCACCCTGGAGGGCATCGCCGATGGAATAGTGTTTTTCCTTTCCGTAGCCCCGGCGAATGGCGGCCAAGCCGGCTGGTTTGTGCAGGGCCAACCAGTCATCGGTTTCGCGGAGAATGTCGAGTCGGAGCGGCTCCTCCTGTAAAAGGCCTGCGGGAAAGCTTAGAAAATCGAGTTTTCGCTTCATGGTCGTGACGATGAGTCGGTGCCTTTCAGGACGGCGGCATGGAAACGCAAGACTTCCGGCAGGCGTTCCTGCCAGTAAGCCCAATGGTGTTCTCCGGGGTAGGTGGCGTAGTGGTGAGGGATCTCTTCTTTTTGCAAAAGGCGATGAAAGTTTTCATTGTCCCGGAAAAGAAAATCCTCCCGTCCGCAATCAATCCAAAGTTTCGGCAATTGTTTCTTTTGGTGACATTGCCGGATCAGGAAAATGAGGTCATGTGGTGTTCCGGCAGGGTTGGCTCCGAAAATCCGATGAAACTCCCGGGGATCGCCGGGGACCAGATACGAAGCCGCGGGGCTTTCCGGATCGTGTTCGTCGGGGTCCGGCAAGGGTTCGCTGCCCCGCAGAAGGGCTCCGGAATGGGAGTGTGCCGAGGCAAATTGATCCGGGTAGGTCAGGGCGGCGCGCAAGGCACCATAGCCTCCCATGGAAAGCCCGCCGATGGCTCTGGCCGACCCTTTGGCAATCAGGGGAAAATAAGATTCCATCCGCTTGATCAATTCCTCGCCGATGAAACGTCCCCAGGCCGGGCCCTCTTCGGCGTCGGTGTAGAAACTGCGCTGGCCATCCGGCATGACAATGGCCAGGCCGGTTTGCTCCGCTTCTTTTTCCAGATTGGTAAAACGGGGCCAAACGCTGGCGTCGTCGCTCAAACCGTGGAGAAGGTAGAGCGTCGGATAGGGCGGGGCGTGGTTTTCCGGGAGGTACACAAAGGTTTCCACCTTGCGGCGAAGAAGGTCGCTGCTCCAACGTAAGTGCGCGAGGGCCATGGCTTATTCCTCCTTTCGGTAACTGGCGACGATCCGTTTGGAAAGAGATCCGTCGGGGTCGTTCACACTGGTTTGGTCGATGGTGAAGGACTGTTCCCCGGTGTTGCGGGAGATCAGTAAAAGGCCGTGATGGAAATCGCGGAATTTTTTCTCGCAGAGGGCGCGGATGGTAATGTCCTTGCGGTGGCTTTCTTCCACCAGCGCGGTGATGGCCTCGTCGGTGAAAACCAGCGACAACCCGTGTTCCTCGTGAAAGCGGGAGGCATATTTTTCCACTTCCTCGCGCCGGATCTGAGTTTCCCCGTCACGGTTGTTTTCGAGAAGTTCCTGCAGTTTATCGGCCGGGTGACTGGCCGTTTCGGCATCGATAGTGAATTTGCGGATGCCACTGGAGGGCAATTCGTATTTGAAATTCCGAAACATCCGTTCCAGCACCGTCATGAGTCCCCGGGCTCCGGTATTTTCCTTGGCCGCTTGTTCGGCAATGGCGCCGATGGCCTCGGGCTCGACTTCGCAGTCGATGTCGTACCCCTTGAAGTCGCGGAGGTATTGGCTGAGGATGCTTCCTTCGGAAGACAAGAGAATTTCCTCCAGGTCGATCTTGTCGAGGGGGGAGCAAGTGACCCGGATGGGCAAGCGGCCGACAAATTCGGGTTCAAACCCGTACTTGATAAAGTCGGTGGTGGCGACTTGGGACAAGTACCGTGAAGGGTTGTCGGCGGCGTCGCCACTGGGGGCGGAAAAGCCGATGCTGGATTGGCTGACACGTTTTTTGACTTGTTCAGCCAGTTGGTCAAAGGCCCCGCTGACGATGAAAAGGATGTGGCGGGTATTGATCGTTTGGCGTCCGGGTTTGCCGCCTTTTTGCATCGACATCATCGCTTGCATTTGGCCGAGGATGTCGGTTTGGCTGTGGAGGTTGACCTCACTTTCCTCCATCAGTTTGAGCAGGTTGACCTGAACGCCGCGGCCGGAAACATCCCGTCCGCCGCCATCGCGCCCACCTTGCCCGGCGATTTTATCGATTTCGTCGATATAGATGATTCCGTATTCCGCCAGATCCACATCGCCGTCGGCATTTTTGACCAAATCCCGAACGAGGTCCTCCACATCGTGCCCGACATAGCCGGTTTCGGAGAACTTGGTGGCATCGGCCTTTACGAAGGGGACCCCGATCAAGCGGGCGATGCAGCGCATCAGATAGGTTTTGCCGACGCCAGTGGGGCCCAGAAGAATGATGTTCTGCTTGGCGTAGTCTTTTTCCCGCAGGGAGGGATCGCGCAGGCATTCGCGGACATGGTTGTAGTGATCGCAAATGGCCACCGAGAGGACCTTCTTGGCTTCGTTCTGGCGGATGACAAAGCGATCCAGGTAATCCTTGATCTCCTTGGGCTTGAGTTGGAAGGTCCGGATTTTATCGAGAATTTCCTGACTTTTTTTACTGGTTTCCGGAGTTTTCGGGTTTTCCGGTGGTGGGCTACCCGAGGATTGGGCTCCCATGAAAGGGTTAAAGCCAGCCCCTCCCCCTTGACGCAGCATTTCCTGCAGCTGTTTTTGCATTTCCTCGAAAGGGTTGGGTGTTTCTTTGTCTTTATCCTGGTCGTCGTGGCTCATAGTTTTTTTTAGAAAGTTTTGGGTTTGGGATTGACCCCATTATGGTGCTGTTAAAAACTTCAATTTCTAGTAGGTAATTCTTTATTTATCAATCATGTCTGACAATTTAACTAAGCGAGATATCGTTCTCCAGATTTATAATAAAACCGATTTTCCGCAAAAAATTGTACGGGAAACGGTTCAGATGACCCTCGATGCCATTGCGGAGGCATTGGGCGAGGGACGCAACGTTGAACTTCGGAATTTTGGTGTTTTTGAGGTTCAAAAAAGAAAGGCCCGGGTAGGGCGCAACCCCAACCGTCCGGATAAGGATGTCATGATTCCTGATCGTGCGGTGGTGAAATTCAAAGCGGGTAAGGAACTTAAAAAAGATCTGCAGGAGATCGACCTCAAAAAACTGTAACGGTTCGTCTTTTTTCTGATGTTCAAAACTCTTCCCGGTTTTCGGGAATTTCTCCCCGAGGAGTGTCGGCGGAGGAATTTCTATTTTTCCCAGTGGCGGCGGAATTCGCGCAACTACCATTTTCAGGAGTTCGACGGTCCGGTATTGGAGCCGTTGGAGTTGTATGAGGAGAAGTCCGGGGCGGAGATCCGGGAGCAATTGTTTTGTTTTACCGACAAAGGTGGCCGGGAAGTGGCCTTGCGGCCGGAAATGACTCCCACCCTGGCGCGTTTGGTCGGACCTCGTCTGGGGGCTTTGCGCAAGCCGATAAAATGGTTCAGTATCGGCGAGCAGTACCGCTACGAGCGTTACCAGAAAGGGCGTAAGCGGGCCTTCTACCAATACAACGCGGATATCATCGGGGAGGCCGGACCGGCGGCAGAGGTTGAACTGATGGCCTTGCTGATCGACAGCCTTTGTTCTTTTGGCCTGGGCGAAAAAGACTTTGCCGTGCGTTTGAGCGATCGCCAGTTATGGATCATGTATTTGCGGGGATTGGGGATCGAGGAGGCGCAAGCGACCTCGGTTTTGGGTGTGGTGGATAAGTTGGGGCGTGAACCGGAGGATGTTTTGGAGCAAAAACTCGAACCCCTGGTGGGGAATGAAGCGGCCGGATTGCTCAAGAAAATGATCGCCTTCTCCCGGCAACAATCACTGGACGGGGTCCGTGAGATGTTTCGCGATAGCGGCATTGTCATGGATGAGCTGGAGAGTCGTCTGGAGAATTGGAATGAACTTTTGCAGGGGCTGCAGGCCATGGGGCTGTCCTCCTTTGTACAAATTGATTTGGGGATCGTACGGGGGCTGGCCTACTATACGGGGTTTGTTTTTGAGGCTTTTGACCGGGAGAAATCCCACCGGGCCCTGGCCGGCGGGGGGCGTTACGACAATCTACTCGGCATGTTGAGCCGGAAAGAAGCCCCGGCGGCGGGATTTGGCATGGGGGATGTGGTTTTGGAGGATTTGCTGAAAGAAAAAGGACTTCTTCCCAAATGGGTGGAAGAGACCGATGTGTATGTTGTCGGGATAACTCCGGAGGAACGGTCGGTCGTACTCTCAGCGGTTCGGGCGCTGCGTCAGGTTGGTTTTTCGGTGGAATACAGTTTGACCGGAGCTTCGCCAAAGAAGCAGTTCAAGGGAGCGGATGAGGCGGGGGGCCGAACTTTGGTGGTTATCGGACCGGAGGAACGGGAAGCCGGGCAAGTGAAAGTCAAAGATTCCCGCACTCGATCCGAGAAAACGGTTTCCAACAAGGAGATGATTGCTTGTGTTCATCATATCCTGCGTGGTGATCCCGAGTTGGACTAAGGTGGTTTTTCCTTTCTTTTTCCCGAAAGTCTTGCTTTTATAATGTTTTAAATCCTATGTCCGTGGAAAAACGCCCCGAAAAAAAGTATCAGGGAATTCCCGCCTCTGGCGGAGTTGCTCACGGACAAGTGTACCTTTTTGTGCCGAGGGAGTTGGAGGTTCCGCAATATGCGGTCGATGCCTCGGAAAGAGATGCGGAGGTAAGCCGTTTTGAGCAGGCCCTCCTGGAGACCCGCAAGCAAGTGATGGAGGTGCAGCGTGAGGTCAGTACCCGTCTGGGGGAAGAGGAAGCCTTGATTTTTGATGCCCATCTTCTGGTCCTGGAGGATACGGCTCTCATCGATGAAACGATCCGGGAATTTGACAGTTCCCATCGGAATATTGCGTGGTGTTTTCATACTGTCGCCAATCGTTATATTGAAGCTTTCAAACGAATCGATGACGAGTATCTAAAGGAGAGGGCGAGTGATATTCGGGATGTTTCGAAGCGACTTTTGCAGAATCTTCTGCAAGCTTCGCAGACCAATATTCTGGGAATGGTGAAAGAGCGAATCATTGTCGCTCCGGATATTTCTCCCTCGGACTGTGCGTCCCTGGAAAAAGGAAAAGTTCTCGGTTTGGTGACCAATGCCGGCAGCAAAACCAGTCATGCCGTCATTATGGCCCGTTCGGTGCAAATTCCCGCAGTGGTGGGTATTCGGGATTTTATTGAACAGGTGGACAACGGAGACTGGCTTCTGATTGATGGTTACGATGGGGTGGTAATCGTCAATCCCAGTGAGGAAACTCTTTTTAAATACGGGAAGGTTCAGGAAGAAAAGAAGGCGCTGGAGAAAAAGATTTTTGAGCGGAGTCAGGAATCGGCGACCACCCTCGATGGGCACCGGGTTTCCTTGATGGCGAATATCGAAGGGGCCGCCGACGTGGAGAGGATTTTTTCCTATGGGGCGGAAGGGGTTGGCCTGTTTCGCACGGAGTATTTGTTTTTGCACAGTGACCGTTATCCTTCGGAAAACTATCAATACGAGGAATACCGCAAAGTTGCTGAGGCCGCCGGAGACCGCCCGGTTATTATCCGTACGCTGGATCTCGGCGGCGACAAATTTCCCGAAAGCAATGCCTTGAACACCCAGGAAGCCAACCCTTTTCTGGGATTTCGAGCGATTCGCTTATGCTTGGAAAATACCAGTCTGTTCAAGGATCAGTTGCGGGCGATCTTACGGGCCAGCGTCCATGGAAACATTAAGATGATGTATCCCATGATCAGCGGGCTGGATGAACTGACCCGGGCCAACAAGTTGTTGGAGGAGGCCAGAGAGGATCTGCGGGCCCGCGGGGAGCCCTTTAAGGATGATTTAGAGGTCGGGTCGATGATTGAAATCCCCAGCGCTGCCATGACAGCAGATATCCTGGCGCGGAATTGTGACTTTTTCAGCATCGGAACGAATGATCTCATTCAATATTTATTAGCGGTTGATCGGGTGAATGACCGTATTTCCCACCTTTATGAACCGACTCATCCGGCGGTTCTGAGAACCATTGCCCATGTGGTTGAGAAGGCTCATGCCGAGGGTATAAAAGTTAGTGTGTGCGGGGAAATTGCCGGTGACCCGGTTCTCGTACCCATCCTGCTGGGGTTGAATGTCGATGAACTCAGCGTGGTGGGTTCCGGGGTTCCTATGGTGAAATACATTATTCGCCAAGTGAACATGAAGGATTGCCAAAAACTAGCGCGGGAGCTTTTGGATATCAGTGACCCCAAGGAAATCTTTGCCAAGGCTGAAGCCTTCCACCGGGAACGGTTATCCATTCTTTTACCCTGATGCTCCTTGGTCTGACAGGAGGCATGGCTTGCGGGAAGAGCCTGGCCGGTAAGTATTTTGCCGAATTGGGCTGGAACGTGCTCGATGCGGACAAACTTGCTGCGCAGGTTTTACGGGAGGATCCGCAAGTCCAGGATACCCTGGTCAAACGATGGGGGACACAGGTGCAAAAGGAGGGTGCCTTTGACCGGACGCACATTGCCTCCATTGTTTTTCAGGATTTGGCGGAGCTGGATTTTCTTGAAAAGCTTCTGCATCCCAAAGTCTTGCATTGCTGGCAGTCCCAGGTTGATGGTGCGCCCGAAAAGAAATGGCTGGTGGAGGTGCCTCTCCTCTTTGAAGTAGGTTGGGAACGCCATTTTCCGACAGTTATGGCCATTGGGGCTGGCCTCCAGGTTGTGTCTCAACGAATTCGTCAAAGAGAGGGCGACTTTCAGGCATGGAAGAAACGCAGTGAGCGTCAATGGTCGTTACCGCGAAAAATGTCGGCCGCAAACTTTGTCTTGTGGAACAACGGAGAAGCTGTTTTTTTGCAGGAGCAAATCAGGTTTCTCCAAAGCCATCCGGCTTTGCAAAACCCATGATCCGGAATGGTTCACTTTGCTGATACGATGGGCACCGACGATTCTTTGCCCCTGATCCCTCTTTTCCCTTTGAAACATAAGTTTTAGTAAACATGACTGAAGAAAACCAAGATTGGACTCCATCCAAAACCAAAAAAACAGCTCGAAAGCGGCCTTTACCAGCCCGGAAACGATCAGAATCTCCTGAGCCCAATCAAAAGCAGGCAGCGAAAAAAGCTGCTGATCCAGCAAAAATTCCTGCACCGCCGCCGGATGTTGAGGTTTTGCCACCATCCCATTTTGCCGCCCAATACGAACCAGCCAAAAACACAGGAAGTGGTAAGGG
>JAFIGF010000038.1 GCA_020831535.1 Opitutales bacterium
GTGAAGAGAAACCTAAGTCCCGGAGGGACGGGCCGATGGTAGGCGTGGATGGCAATCCACGTAATCTCCAGGCCACAATCCAAATGTCTCGCAGAGCGAGACCTGAGAGGGTTGGGTTTGGGGTCTTCCATTAGCCCGAATGGCACTCGGTTAAGGGGGTAATGGGGGGAGCGGCGTGCTTTAGCCGCCGTCTGCGATTTGCTTTCTGCGGCTAAAGCACGCGCCTCCTTTTTCGTTGGCGCCTATATCTTCAGGCAAAAGGCGGTCGATTACGTCCTTAACCGAGTGCCATCCCCATTTGCCCAACACCGCAGCGCCCACCCCTCCTGCTCTCGCTCTGCGAGGCATTCTATTGGGGGTGTGATGCCTATTCCGTGGATTTTCATCCACGGCTATCCTCTTGCCGTCCCTCTGGGACTTACCAAATGCGTGCGCCTTCAACCTTAAAAAATTCCATTGGTGTCACCTTTACTTCACTGGAATCAAGAGTTCTGAGGCTGCGGCTGGAGAAAGCGGCAAGGGGCTTGCCGTAGTCCAAGGTGCCTATCGGCATGGGATAACCAGAACCTCGCTTCTGCCCATTCCCCTTCCATCCCTTGTTTCTCTCTGGGGGCTGTGTTAAACTATTTCCTATGAACTATTCATGTAGGCATCTGTTCTCGGCGCCTTTCGTGATCGGACTCTTTTTGGGGGTCGTTTTTCTTGCGGGAGAGGAAGTTTCGGTGGAATGGGAAGAGCCTGTTGTTGTGGATGAGGGCGAAGCCTTTATTGGGCCCTGGCGAATGAATGAATCGGATTTCCGTTACGTGGATGATCCGACCGCTGTTCTCCGTGAGTCCGGAGAAGTCGGCATGGTTTGGGTGGATCAATCACGCCAGGATGTTTTGTTTCAGCGCTTTGATTCCGGGAACCAGCCCGAATTCGACGAACCGGTCAACGTTTCCAACAGTCCCGACATTTTTTCCTGGCTTCCACGAATCGTGATGCTTCCGCGCGACGGAGAACCGGATCAGGTCTTTGTCCTTTGGCAGGAAATTGTCTTTTCCGGCGGGTCCCATGGCGGGGAGATTTTCTTTGCCCGCTCGACGGATGGGGGACGCAATTTTGAGGAACCTGTGAATCTGTCCCAAACCACCGCCGGTGCCGGCAAGGGTAGGGTCTCGGAGGACTCCTGGCACAACGGGAGCCTCGATCTGGCTATCAATGATGAGGGGGATATCTTGGCGGTGTGGACAGAATATGAGGGTGCCCTGCGGTTCAGTCGATCAACCGATGGCGGGAAAAGTTTTAGCGATCCTCTTCATATCGCAGGCGACGGGCAAGAACCAGCGCGGGGGCCCGATATGGCGGTGGGGCCGGACAATCACATTCATCTGGTCTGGACCGTGGGGGAAGATCCGGCGGCGGATATTCGGTATGCGGTTTCCCAAGACGGGGGAGAATCCTTTACGCAACCAAGCACAACGGGAGAAACCTCTGGCCGGGCGGATGCCCCCGTGGTGGAGGTCGATCCGAGTGGAACGGTGCATCTGGTCTATGCCATACATGCGGATAGGGGGGAAGGTTCGGCGACCCTGTGGTACGCCCGCCGGGCCGATGGAGAGGAGACCTTTGCGGAGGCGCGGGAAATTACCTCCCCTCTTCCGGCCAATTTCAGTGGAATGGGATTCCCCTCGATGACCCTTGGGAAAGGTCCGGACGATATTCACATTGTTGGCCTTCTTTTCCAAGGAGGAGAACGCCGTCCGGTGGCGCTGGGATGGATGAGTTCCTCCGACGGTGGCGAAACCTTCACCACCCCGAAAGCCCTCGCCGAAGTTCCGGAAGACGGAGTGATCCATGGTGGGTTTCAAGGGCTCTTCCGGAACAAGGTTTCCGTCAACAATGAGGGCGAGGTGGTAGTTTCCCACAGCCTTTACCACCACGGCGATTTCAGCCAAATTCTGCTACTTCGGGGACGGTTGTAGGCAATTGTCTGGGATAATGCTTCAAGGTCCATAGGGGTTTTAGGGCGATGGCTTATAATCCAGACTTTCGAATTTTCATCCCATCCCCCGGGAATAATTACCCGAGGTACACGTCTTCTTCGAATGACCCATCTAAACACTCCGTCTCTCGCCCATGGTCAAGACCGACTCCTTCGCTCAGCTCTTTTGGGAAATTCGTTTTTCTCCGCTTTATGCGGGCTGGTCATGCTGGCCGCTCCGGAAACGGTGGGCAGTTGGCTGGGGCTGTCAGTAACTTGGGTCTACCGGGGTCTCGGTGTCGGTCTTCTGCTTTTCGCCGCCGATCTTCTCCATCAGGCAACCCGTCCGCGAATGGCATCCTGGCGAGGGCTTTATGCGAGCTTTGCCGACTTTGCATGGGTGGGATGCACCGGCCTTTTGCTGGTGTTTGTGCCCCATTGGTTTTCCCTTGAAGGTATTGTTTTGCTGGCTGGAGTTGCCGCAGTCGTTCTTGCCTGTGGTATTTTTCAGTTTTGGGGAGTTAAGCACTTGCACCAACTATCACATTCACCCGACCATTACCGACATTGTGTACTTATAGAAGTAAATGTTGCCGCTGCGGGTATGTGGGAAACCATTGCGCAGTTAGGCGAAATTTCCCGTTTCATGCCCGCCCTGAAATACTCCTCCATCCGTGATAACCGGATTCCCGGTGAGGGCTGTGTACGCCAGTGTGAAGATCAAACGGCCAAACAATGGGCCGAGGAATGTACCCTTTTCGATCCGCAGTCCCGGAGCGTAGTATTTCAATTTCTTTGCGATGAACCAGGTTTCCCTTTCCCGGCGACCGCCATGCGCGGTGGATGGAAAGTTAACCCTATTGGAACCAACTCCTGTGAAGTCATGGTTTGGTGGGAAATGGTACCAAAGCCGCAATGGCTCGCACCGGTACTCCTGCCCTTATTGGCTTTGCAAGTAGATCGGGATTTTCCCCAAATGATTGCTCGTATGGCTGCCAACAAAGACAAATATGCCAACGATACAACCGCCTCCAAGGCAGTACGCTTGGCCCCGCGTTTTTGCTGAACGTTAATCTATCCGGTGAATTTGAGTTTCGAAGCTTACCTTGTTTTTCGCGTTGGCCTTCCAGTTAAAAAATTATTTGTTCCCGCACTTACATTTAACAATCAATCTATTCAACCGGATGCTGTGAACATGAAAAATATCACAGTAATCGAGGATGATAAGACCTATCACAGGGTCAGACTTCGGGTCGCTGAGGGAAATCAAGACTTCGGTAACTTCGCCAGGGCCGTCCGTCGGACGATGGGGAGCATCCGGTCTCCGGCGGACTCCACCAACTGGCGGACTTCCTGCGGTCTTTGTCGCGTGGCATCTTTGAGCAGCCAGCCACAGGCTTTGGCGACCAGGGGTTCATGATCATTCATGAGACGCTCGGCTACTTTGCCGACCAACTCCCACTGTTTTCCGCGCCGTGCCGAGGGGATGAGGGCGACCGCACTTCCCCGGCGCGACCATGGGTTCTTCTTTTGGCTCCAATCGTCGACCGTTTGGGCCTGATCGGGAAAGCGGAGGAAATACTCCCCGATGACCCGGATGCAAAGGTCATCCGTGTCCATCCAATCGTCCACCTTCTCATGCAGCCAACCGGCAAAGCGGGGAAGGTCCTTTTCGGTCCATTGTTTTCGGGCCTCGCGGGCCAAGTGAAAGGCGGCGATTTTGTGTTCAAAAATTCCCGTGGCGGTGAGTTCGTCACAAAGCTCCCACCGGGCCTGAAGATCGGCTATTTTGGGGCTGACCACAGACGCTGCACACTCCCGAATAACCGGCATGCGAACCCCGTAAAATTGATCGACGTTGGATCGGAAGTGATCACGGATTGTTGCCCGGTATTCCGGCTCCGCAGAATCTTGTAATACGCGGTCCAGCTCGATCAACAAAGGATGAGAAGGCTTTTTCATGGCATCTATCGCTCGGAATAAACGGATTGGTCAAGGAAATCCTACCCTTCATGCAAATTGAAATAATGCAAGACTTGTGTCATGAATTTGCGAGGCTTCCCGGAGGAGGAAATTCTCATGAAGCCACGTTTGACAAGAAATATTCGTGAATGCATAAATGTGAACATGGAAAAACCACGCTCCATGCGCAAAAAAAACCGTTGCGATTCGACGAAACCATTGGTCTTCCTAACTCAAAATCCGAAAATATGAAATTTGAAATCCGCCGCGTGCGAAATGGCCTTGTTTTGAAGGTTGACCATGATATTGAGAGTGAGGAGGCCGAAGAAATTGTCTATCAGGAAAGCGATGGAAATGAGGTTGAGGCATTCGTCGATTTCCTGCATTTCATCAACGAGCACTACGGCCCCTCAACAACCCGATACTCGCCAAAGCGCATTCGGATTACCATTGAACCGGGAGATAAGTGGAAGGACATTCAACCCTCTGAGAATCAAACCATTCGCTGAGAAATTAAAAGAGAATCCGGCATTTTCCAACTAATCTTGTTCACCGAGAACTTGACAAACGCTACCTATAGGTTTCTATATATGTCATGGGAACCCTCTCTTTTCATACTGATCCAGCCTTTGAAAAGCGCATCCGGTCGGCGGCCAGAAAGCGGGGAATCCCAATTTCAAAATTCCTCCGTGATTCCGTTGAGCGTTCTTTGGAAGGTCCTCGTTTGAAAGGGGCGGATGTCCGGGGCATCGTCTCGGGCAAGAGTCGTCTCAAGCCGGAAGACTCTACCTTACCACCCTGGAATGAGAGCGACCCGCTGCTTAAATGATTTACTTGTTGGATACACACGCTCTGTGGCACCATGCCTCCGACGGCGATGAACTCAGTTCTGAGGCCGCGGCTCAACTGGACGCGGCCAAACTCGAAGATATTTGCGTTCTGGATGTTTCGCTCTACGAGTTGGCGCGTCACATGGCGGTAGGGCGGATTGAGGTTGAGGATCCACTTAGTACTCTGGTCACGATTGAAAAAAACTATCCGATCATTCAAAGCAACGCCGCCATTGCCTGGAAATCAGCTTCGCTGGATTGGCCCAAGCGGAAGGGCAAAGGTCAGCATCTGGATCCTGCCGACCGTGCTATCTTTGCCGCCGCTATTCTTCATAATCTCACCGTTGTTACCGCCGACAAAGAAATGCACGCCCACGGCCCAGTGGCCGGCGTATCCCTTCTTTGGTGAGGGTTTTAGGAGATAGGTCGTGCGCCAAAAAGTAAGAATTAGCCGGAGTGTCAGCGCAGTTGCTGAGGCAACTGCGCGGGGAAGTGGGGAGCGCTTGCAGTCCGTTGCCTGAAGCACTCCGCGCATGGGCACAAGGCCCACGCTTGGGACGGCATTTCGCTGCGCTCAACAGAAGACAAGGCCCCCGCTTGGGGCGTCCGCAAGCGGACACGCTACAAGAGCCTAATGGTGGCGTGCTCGCTTGCGAGCGCTTGGGGTAGCAGCAAACGGAGTCTTTTTGATTTCCGGATGCATATCATTTCTCCGCTGGTCCGGCTTGACCATCATCGCGCTCAAGTTGGTACACGAAACAATCATCCGGCCCAAACCGCCGTTTTTCGAGAAACCGGAAGCCCAGGCGTTCGTAAAAGCGGTGGGCACGCTTATTATCCGCCATCGGGTCCACGAGCAGAGCCTTCACCGACGGGTCCGCGAAGCAGCGGGCAATCGCCTGCCGCATGATTTCCGTGCCGTACCCTTGTCCCAGACCGTCCTTTTCTCCGATCCAAATATCAATGGCGCGGCGGCCTTCGGGGACATCCCCCCAGTAGTGGGTTTCCTCTGCGCGGGGATCAATGATCTGGACAAAGCCGATGGGCCGCCCGTTGAGTTCGGCGATGTATTGCTCGCGCCAGGGGAGAGACCGGGGGATTTCCCTTTCCCATTGCCAGTCCTCATCTCCTTTCGCGGCTAGAATATGCGGCCGCCCGTCCCAATGGCGCAGAAGGGGAATATCCTCTGTGGTCGCAGGGCGCAGGGTAATCGTGTCGATCATGTTTGCGATGGTTCTAATTCCGGACCTCGACCCTGGTCCGGATGGTTAGGGTGATGGGATCCTGGAATAGAAATGGTATGGAGGTCTTGGGGATAGATTGGGTTTAGGTGGTCTATTTTAACCACTGATGAACACTGATATTTTCATCTGACGACTCTTTTCCCTTCCAGCTTTGTTTGCTTGAAGTAATAATTCAACCTCTGTCCCAATTCCCGTGACTCAGCTTTATGATATGGCTCCTTTCTATCAGTGTTCATCTGTGTCCATCGGTGGTTAATTCTTTCAGTTATCATTTTTTTGCATCGCTCATAGACTCGGCGAATTCGGCGGCGCGTTTGGCCATTTCTTCCTTCGAAACGTCCTCGATATGGGTGCCGATCCAAAAGAGGTTGCCCCAGGGATCCTTCACGCCGCCCATGCGGTCGCCCCAGAATTGATCTTCCGGTTTCATGATTGATGTCGATCCGGCCTTCAGGGCTTTTTGGTAAGTTCCGTCGGTGTCCTCAACATAGAAATACAAATGCGAAGGCATGGCACCCATCTCTTCGCAGGCTTCGCTGATCATCATCATGGAGTCACCGATGCGGACCTCTGCGTGCATGATCTTGCCATCAGGCTGGTCGTGACGCTCCACCAGCTTGGCATCGAAGACCTTTTGGAGGAACTCGATCAACTTGTCCGCGCCGCTCACGGTCAGATAGGGAGTGACATTATGATAACCTTGGGGAATGGGATTTACTTTGTTCATTGTGTTTTTGGGTTGTTGGTTTTCGGTTAAATAGGAAATCTTTCTGTTTGATTTCACGGAAAGAGATTACGTTTTTCCTGGCCTATTTTGATTGAATAAATCGGACATTTTACGTTCGCGCCAAAATCCGGGGGAGTAGCCGGTGAGGGTGGAAAACTCCCGGATCATGTGAGCCTGATCGGCAAAGCCGTAGTCGGCCGCGATGAGGGCGTGACATTGGTGGTTTTCCAGCACCACCGGAAAGGCCTGCTGGAGTCGCAGAATGCGGCCGAGGCGTTTCGGCGACAGCCCCATATCCTGTTGGGCGATACGTTGCAATTGACGGGTGGAGAAACCGGTGGTCTTCGCGGCGCGGTCCACGGATCCTTCACCATCCAGGAGGGCGGAGGTTAACCACTGGGCACGCTGGTTGATGCGTTCAGGACCGAGTCTGGTAACGACCGCCCGAGCCAAAGACTCAACTTCCCCAAGGCCAACCTGATCGGTTGCCTCCCCGGTGTGACGCGCAAAAATTTCATTTATACTGCCGAGGGAGGCTTCTTCGAAGGAGGGTTCGGCATTTCGCACGGCGAATGCCGGGATTCCGGTGAAGGCGGGAAGCAGATGCGGCTGTAATCTCAATCCGACAATAAAAATGTCACCCTTCATTTCCACGGTTTTGGCCTCCGAGGCGGTGCCGAAGATAAACCCTTCCCCGGACTGCCGGTCAAAGATCAGGTCCGAACAAGCGTCCGGAACAACATGGTAGGGGAAAGGTTTGTCCGCAGGACTTTTCCCGGTGAGCGTCCACACCACGAGAAGGACATCTTCAAGCCCCGGGGGCGGGGCAAATTCGCGATAACACAAACCTCGCATCTCCTGGTCCGGGGCCTTCGATGCCGCAATCCATGGCTGGATGGGGCGATGCTTGGGGCGGGATTGGATCATGATGATGCGCAGCAGGAATCTCCGTTTGCTTCCGGCTGTTTGTATTGATCGTGCAACCGCACCCAATCCATGGTGCCGTGCTCGTTGCGGCCTTTCGGGGTCAGGTCGAGCAGGCTGTGGGTGCCGCAGAGAAGATCAACTCCCCGGGAATAGGCGGAATAGGTGTGGAAGATTTCTCCCTTTTTATTTTTAAAAAACACGCTGATCCCGTGATGCTCTTCGCCCGCATCGCTGGCGTCGGTCTCCTCAAAATTGTAGAGGATCTTCTTCGCGCCGGGTGGGGTGGAGGCATGGAAGTCATAGTTGAAATCGCTGCCGTGAGAAGAGACCCAGGGGAAGTGCCAACCCATGCGTTGTTTGAAAGTCAGAATCTCCGCCAGCGGAGCCCGCGAGATGGCGAGCAAGGTCACGTCGTGATGAGGCAGGTGCAGGTTGGCCCCGTCGAAATGGTCCGAGAGAAAGGAGCATCCGTCGCACCCTTCCGTCCAGCCCGGCCCCAGCATGAAATGATAAACGATCAACTGGCTTCGTCCGTCAAACAATTCGGAAAGTGTCTTTGGTCCATCGGAGCTGGCAAAGGAGTATGACTTCTCCACCTTTACCCAGGGCAAGGCCCGGCGGCGTTCGCTCAATTCATCATTGAGTTTGGTAAGTTCTTTTTCCTTCCGGAGCAATTCCCGGCGGGCGGCGAGCCAGGCGTCGGGAGAAACCACCGAATGGCGTTCCAGTTCGGCTGTGGTGGGTGGGGTGGCGATAGGCATGATGATTCTTCCTTTTATGGAATGGTTCCGTTCAAACCCTGGGAAACTTGACCCAGTATAGGATATTCTATAAGGATTCTTGCATGCCAATTCAACCTCATCTTTTCGCGGTTCTTTTTTTGGATTGGCTCTGGCCAGGTTAGGCTCGGAAATTTATGGAATGCCGATCAAAGGGGATTTTGGTAGTCCGTCCGACTCTTGGAGGAGACAATTCTCGTAGCGAAGCGAAGCGAACCCGATCACTCTGTATTGTCTCCGGGACAAAGTCGGGCTGTCTTCTTCCCTATCGAAGGGCTCATACACTTCGACTCCCCGGAAACACCCGGTTACCGTTGACCGCTTTCGCCGTAATAGGGGTTGTCGGGGGGGCCTTTGCCGAATTGAAAAACAATCCCGGTGACGGCAAGGATACCTCCAATGATGGTGAAGCGGTATTCACCAATCATCAAGGCCATGACAAAAAGCACCAAGGCGATGGCGATCAGGGCATACCCCGCTTCGTGCTTTTGGAGTTGGCGAAATCGCCTTTTGTTTTTGTTGCCACTCATAGGACCACTTTACGGTATGTGGGGATATTGGTCAATACGGATCAATCTTCATTAAGCCAATAGAGGGCGTAGGGCTCAAGATGAAGTTGCTTCGCCGTGGAAATGGTCTCGTCAGTGAAAGTGTCTTTTAAGAAGTGAGCAATGCCTTCGTTGCGTAAGGGGCTGAGGTTTAGATCTTGCGGCGAATCGGAGAAATTGGCAATCACCACCATCTGGTTTGAATCAACCCAGCGCAAGTAGGCTAGCGTATGGTCATTGCCTATGGGCAAAAGCCGCATTTGCGAACCCCAAAGGGCGGGGTTTTTTTGTCGGTGGGAGAAAATACTTTGTAAGGTTCGGAAAACCTGCCAAGGGACCGGTGGGGAGTCTTCTGAGGTCTTTTCGAGGTGGGACCAATCGGCCTGGGGACGGTGAATCCAGCGGCTGTCTTCCACTTTGTCAGCCTCATCGAGGTACCCGTAGTCGTTCAGGGTTCCCCATTCTTCACCTAGGAAAATGAGTGGGATACCTCCGATGCTGGCTAAGACTCCATACAGCATGCGGATTCGACGAAGGGCGATTTTGATGAGGTGGGGATCGTTTTTTTCCAGTGCTTGTTCCAGTCCGGCAAGGGAGGCCATGGTGCCGGAAATCCGCATATCCCCGGTATCCTCGTTGTGCTGAAAGGGAACGCCGCTACTGAATGATCCGGGGAAGCGGCCGGTGTAAAAGCGATTGAGGAAATCCCGGTGGTGGTCGGGGTTGATCCCTACCGCCCAAGCATCGTCATTGTCGAAGGACCAGCCAATATCATCGTGTCCGCGCAGATAGTTGATCCAAGCGGTGCCTTCCGGGAGGTCATGGCGATGGCTCAGGGATTGCCGCAAGATTTTGGTCTGTCGGGTGGCGGTGCTTTCCCACAACAAGGCCATGAGGGTCGGGTTGTAGGAGAGTTGGCACTCATGGGGGCTGATGTATTTGACCACTTCGTCGGGGTGAACAATGGCCTCGGATTTGAATACCAGGCTGGGGGCGGCGATCCGACAGAGGGTGCTGAAGGCTTTGATTAACAAGTGGGCCTGAGGCAGGTTCTCACAGTTGGTGCCCAGTCTTTTCCACACAAAGGCGACCGCATCGAGGCGAAGGATTTCTACTCCGGTATTGGCCAGAAAGAGCATCTCGGCTGCCATGGCGCGGAAGACTTCGGGATTGGCGTAGCGGAGGTCCCATTGAAAGCTGTTGAAGGTGGTCCAAACCCATTTTTGCATGCCGCTGTGCCAGGTGAAATTTCCCCGCCGGATGGTGGGAAAAATCTCCCGGAGATTTCTCTCGTAGAGGTCGGGTATGGTGCGGTCGGGGTAAACGTGGTAATAGTCCTGAAATTCCCGTTCTCCCTCCTGAGCACGCAAGGCCCATTCATGGTCGTCCGAAGTATGGTTGAAAACGAAATCGAGAACCAACGAAACACCGACTTCCCGGAGGTCATGGGCGAGGTTACGCAGGTCTTGCATTGAGCCCATTCGGGGGTCAACGGTGCGGTAATCACTGATCGCGTAACCACCGTCGCTATTGCCGGGGCGGGAGGCAAAAAGCGGCATCAGATGAACATAGGTCAACCCCAGATCGCGCAGGTAGGGAATACGTTCGCGCAGGCGGTTTAGGTCGCCGCTGAAGAGATCGACATAGAGGGAACCCCCAACCATGCGCTGGGATAGATACCACTCCGGGTCATTTTCCCTTCGTTGGTCAAGTTGCAGTAATTCATCCGGACGGTTGAGCCAACAATCCACGGCGGTCAGCAAGATGCTTTCCAAGTAGTAGAAAAAATCATACTGGTCGCCGTAGAGACGGTAGAGTAGATGAAAAAACTTGAGCCAGTATTCATCGAGGCGGGAATCGATGGCCTCAATCAACTCGGCATGGGAAAATTGCAGCGAGTAGGACGCTTCGATCCGGGCGATGATTTTCGGACGGATGCGTGCGAGGGAACGCTGAGCTTCGTAGGTTAGATCGAAATCAGCCATCCGAATCGTTTACTTTTTCGTTGGGAATGACAATTTTTCCCAGAAAATCGTAG
This sequence comes from Opitutales bacterium, assembly GCA_020831535.1. Lineage (GTDB taxonomy): Bacteria > Verrucomicrobiota > Verrucomicrobiia > Opitutales > T3Sed10-336 > JAIUMY01. The sequence continues at coordinate 11,022 of JAFIGF010000038.1, forward strand.
TATTCGATTCCTTCAACAATGCCCCGGGCATGTTCGGCTTGGGCAAAATAGACTCTGGGGTATTTGCGTAGGCGTTCCAGTTCCGGGCTGTAATTACCGACTACTACTCCGAGAGTATTGCCTGCGAGCATTCCCTCGTCATTCCCGGAGTCTCCGGCCACCAGGATATGTTCGAGGGGTAGGTCCCATTTGTAGGAGAGGTGCCGAATGGCACTGCCCGCCCCGGCACGGGTGGGGATGATATCGAGAAACATGTTCAGCGAGGCAATGACGTTTACCCGAATACCGTTTTCCCGCAAAATCCGGCGGATACGGGGGAGGGAAGGGGATTTGCGGAAATCTATGCCGTAACTGATCTTATAGGAGGATTGTTGTTCTTCCTCTTGCGGGTAAACGCCTTCGATTGAATCCATTACTTCGCGAATTTTTTCGGGTTCCCAGCGGAACTGAATATGCTTTTCCCAGCTTTTGTCGCGGGTGAAGTTCTTTCCGTAGTAAATCTCGGTGCCTACCGAGGTGATGAGAACTTCGGGGTGGGGAATGCCTTTTTCCTCCATGAGTTCCAGAACATCCTCATAACGCCGCCCGGTAGCGATGCCAAACCCCACGTGCTCCTCGGCATGGGTGATGAGTTCGAAGAATTCTCTCATTCCTTGTTCGTCGCCGGTTAGGGTGTTGTCGATATCGGAAATGATCAGGCGGTCAATATTGGGCAACCAACGGGATTTTCTTCCGTGGGCGACCTTGGGGGCGTGGTCGAAGTTCTGCAGAACTTCCTGAACATCCCGTAGGTACCGTTCAACGTGTCGCTCCCAGGAATAGTGGGTGTACACATTTTCCAAACCGTTGCGGGACCATTCATTCCATTGGTCAGGCTCCAGCAGGGCACGCATCAGGGCTTTTTCAATGGCCTTGGGGTCGAAGGGATCCACCAGGGCTCCGTTTTGGCAGTTGGCGATGATATCGCTTGGGCCACCGTCATTGGTGGCGACGATGGGAGATCCGCTGGCCGCAGCCTCCAGGAGGGTGAGTCCGAAGGGTTCGGTCATCGCTGCATTGACAAAAACTCCCCGCGATTTGGTAATGGCGCGGTAAAGGCAGGGCACATCACTGGATTTATGATGTTTTGGGTAGGCGACTTTTCCGTAAAGGTCGTAGATGTCGATTAAGGTGAGAACATTCGTAATCACCTTTCTCTGCCCGGAGGGCATCTCCCGAAGGTCATCCCGGTTGCCCATGATGAGGACCAGGTTGGCGGTCCGTTGCAGCTGCGGGGACTCGCCGTAGGTGCGCACCAACATTTCCAGATTTTTCCTTTCGTCGGGGCGCGCCATGGCAACGATCATAGGCTTGTCTGGTTCAAGCAAAAAGCTTTTGACGGCTTTTTCGAGGTCGCTTTCCTGGTCATCTTTAGCGGGGGGGCGGAAGGAGCTTAAATCGACGCCGGGAGGAATGACTTCCATACGTTCCGGTACATAATGTTCGTAGCGCTCGTATTGCTCCCGCACTTCCTGGTGGGTGCTGGTACAAATGAGGGAACAGGTTTCGAGGGCGTATTCTTCGGCTTCGATACGCTGGGAAAGGCAGTATTGCTTTTCCATTTTGTCGAGGGAGCCTCCGGAGGCTTCCAGTCGTTCGCGCTTGATGCGGCCCAGGGAGTGACCGGTAAAGACAAAGGGGATGCCAAGCAGGCGGGAGAGTTGGCCACCGCCATAGCCAGCATCCGCGTAATGGCCATGGATGATATCCGGGACTCGACGATTTTTCTTAAAATAGTTGAGACATTGGTCTACAAACATCTCCATGTAGGGCCATAACTTGGATTTGCTGAGGTAGCGTTTGGGGCCAAAGGGGACGCGAACGATGTAGGCCTTGTCGGCTATTTTTTCCTCCAGTTGGGCGTAATCCTTGGAGACCCGATCATCCACCACCTGACGGGTGATCAGGTCAACTCGGCGAACGTCGGGTCGTTGGGCCAGGGCTCGGGCGAGTTCGACCACATAGCGGGTTTGTCCTCCGGTGTCTTCGTCTCGTCCCAGTTCAAGGTTTTCTCCGCGAATCAGTCCATGCAGGCTGACTAACGCGATGTGTAGTCCTTTTTTTTTGCTCATAAAATGAAGTTGTTGAAAAAGGTCTCAGGGAACCAATTTATCCATCATTGTAGGTTGGGAGCGGGGAAGAAACAAGTGATTTTCGGAATTTTGTCATTGGGATGGCAAACCAGGGTCGGGGGCTTGGCGCTTTCGGTGCGCTGAAATCGTTGCCGGGTTGACCTTTTTCAGGGCTGAAAGCCCGCCCCCTAGGTGAAGGAAATGATCAATAGTCGTTTGCCCTGAATAGGAATATTTGCGTTGCCGTTAAAGTGGCCGCGCAGGGAGAGATTGGTTGAGGGAAACTCTTCTGAAGCGCTTCGCGCAGAGGCGCAAGGCCTCCGCTTGAGGATGGGCCGCGAACGGAGTGTTTCGCGCAGGTGTACAAAGGGATCCGCTTGGGGGATGTACTGCGAACGGGGGCCCCACTTCGGTGTGCTTTTTTCCCTCACTTTGTTCGGCTGGATTTCGCAGGATCAACTTTATGCCCTTGAGCGCAATACTCCTGACGTCTCCGTTTGGGTCAGGTAATCAGGAAGCGCCATTTTTTGGCTTTCAATTGGGGACCGGCGTAGTCGATGCCGATGCGGGGGGCGGTTTTGATTTGGGAGGCGGGAAGGGGCGGGCCGCTTTTTTCCAGCCACAGGCCGGAGGCGGGGGAGGCGGGTTGTTGGTTTTGGGTTTTGTCGATGGCGAGCTTTTTGGTGAGGCGTCCGGGGCCAGTGACGCTCTCGATTCCCCGGAAAAGGATGGCGGCGGGGTAGTCTGGTGGTCCGGTGACCAAATTGAGGAGCCAATGGACGCCGTAGCAAAGATACACATACCAGTAGCCTCCGGGGCCAAACATGATGGCATTCCGCGGGGTTTTGCCACGGTGGGCGTGGGAGGCGCGGTCTTCGAAGCCCTCATAAATTTCGATTTCGGTGATTTTGTTATAAACCGGGTCTTCCCCGGTCCTTTGCCGGACGAGATACTGCCCCAGAATGGCCCGCGCGACTTCCTCGGAGGGCTTTTGGAAAAAGGTGGTTTCGAAAAGGTTTGATGGTTTTTTGGCGGACACTCTTTTCAGGGAAAAGTTTTGCCCTGGATTTGGCAACCCCTAGAGTGATGAATCATTATGAAGAGCGAAACCCGGCCCCGTTTCCGTCTTGCCACGGATGGATATTTTCGTCGAGACGGTGAAATGTTTCTCCCCGTTGGGGCTAACTATTGGCCGGCCTCCTGTGGGGTGGACATGTGGGTGGAGTGGCCGGTGGAGGAGATGCGCAGTGATTTGGCGGCCATGCAGGCGAAGGGGTTGAATACGATTCGCTTTTTTCTCCGGTGGCCTGATTTTGAACCTCGGCCCGGGGTTTATGAGGAGGCTGCCTTTCAGCGTTTGCGGGAGTTTTTGGGATGGTGCCGGGAGTATGATATAGCGGCCATGCCGACCCTGTTTGTCGGATTTATGAGTGGTGGCTTCTTTTTTCCGGAGGGCAAGCAGGGAAAAAATCTATTCGCTGATCCGCTGTGGCGGGAGACCTCAGTGGCCTATGCGACCAAAGCGGCAAAGGCGATGAAGGGGTTTGAGGATGTCTTGCTGGCGGTGGACCACGGTAATGAAATTTCCAGTATGACCGATTCCTGGTCGGCGGGGGAGGAGAACCTTCGCGCTTGGTCCGGCGGGGTTTCGGCGGCGATTCGGGCGGTCTTGCCGGAAGTTGAGGTGATCAATGGGTTGGACCATAATCAGGTGGTGGAAAATGTGGGGTGGACTTTTGCCAACCAGAAAGGGTGTACCCTCTTCAGTATGCACGGATACCCCGTGCCCGGATGGTGGCCGGTCGCCTTCGATGGCATGGGCGACCCCTTGTGCCGGGAGCTTTTGCCTTTTTGCGTAGCGGTCGCCCGGGCGCATGGGCCAGTGCTTTTGCAAGAGTTCGGAACCATTATCGGCGGAGGATCGGAGCAAGTCCGAGGCTACCTTGAAGCGATCCTGCCCCGGTTGCAGGAGCAGGGGGCGAATGGATTCTTATGGTGGTGCCTGCGCGATATTGTGACTGACCGCTACCCCTATACCAAACACGGTATTGAAGGCCGGTTGGGGCTTTTGGATGACCACCGACAAATTAAACCAGGGCGGGAGGCCCTTATCAAAGTATCCCGGCAGGTGCCGGAAACGCGGCCAAGGGTCGCCCTTTACTGGCCGAATTATGTCAAACGTCACCGGGAAAATCCCGGGAACGAACCGGGGCCGCATTTTCGCTCGCAGATCCCGGTAGCCACCGGTTTGCGATTGGCCGGAGAGGGTTATCGGGTGGTTCGTGAGGAAAGTCTTCCCCAGCCCGGGGAAGCGGTTCTTTGGGTGGCGGGCTCAACCTTGACCAGCGGGGAGATCCAAAGCTTACGAAACTGGGTCGAGAAGGGCGGGCAACTGGTCTGGCAAGGGTTGGGTTTTCGTAGTTTTGACCGGGCAGCGGAAGAACTTCTGGGGGCGGTTCCGGCCGATGTGCGTGGAGTCCTGGGGGAGAACTTTTCCTGGGGAAACCGGGAGTGGCACGGGTCGGTTTATCCGGCGGGGATGCTGACCGAATTTGCCCCGACGACGGCGGAGGTTTTGGCGGTCGAGCAGCGGGGGCTTCCCATGGTTGTGCAAAACCGTTTCGGAAGCGGCCGGGTGCTGGGGGTGGTCCCTGATATGGGGGCTTCTTTTGCCGCCGAGCCAGCCGATAAAACCAAGCGGACCCATTGGTTGGAATGGGCCCGCTTGGTCTTGGAAACGTTAGCTTCCGAATAGAAGTCTAGGCGCGGCTTTGGTAGGAGCCGTCGGCGGTGTTCACTTTAATGGTTTCGCCTTCCTTGATGAAGAGCGGAACCTGAACGACCAAGCCGGTTTCGAGGGTGGCTGGTTTGAGAACGTTGGTGGCGGTATCCCCTTTGACCCCTTCGGCCGATTCGGTCACTTTCAGGGCAATGGAAGCGGGCAGAACCAGCTCGACCGGTTTGTTCTCGATCATTAGAAAGGAATACATCTCGTTGGGTACGAGAAATTTTTGCTTCTCCTCGGTGACGATATCGGGAGCCATCTCAACCGTTTCAAAGGTTTCCGGGTCCATGAAAACGAAATTCTCGCCGTCCGGATAGGAATACTCCATTTGGACGTTTTCGGTCATGAGGAAATCGATGTTTTCGTTGGAACCGAATTTGACCTGGGTACTGGAACCGGAAGTGAGGTTGCGCAGGGTAGCCTGAACCCACCCGGACCCCCGGCCCTGCGTGCGGTGTTGCATATCAAGGACCTGGTGAGGGTTTCCTTGGTAATCGATGACTTTTCCTTTACGTATATCAGTTGCTCTGGGCATGAATTAGGTTTTTCGGAGGGAAGACGGGTTTGTCAACGCAAATTCGCCGGACCGGCCCTTGTGCCATGTGGTTTGGTTTATACTTTGCCGGACCGGCCTATCCGACGGCGAAGCCGTCTTTGGAGTGCGGCAGCCTGCTGGCTCTTTCCGTGAAGCCAGCCTTGCTTGCGAACCGTAAGGTTCGGTAACGCCGCAGCAGGCTGCGGCTGGAAAAAGCGGCAAGTGGCTTGCCGCAGTCCAAGGTGCCTGCGGCACGGGGGGGTGACCGTTTTTGGTCCGTCGGATCGGCCTATCCGACGGCGGAGCCGTCTTTGGACTGCGGCAGCCCTGCTGGCGCGTTCCGTGAAGCCAGCCTTGCTGGCGAACCGTTAAGGTTCGGTATATAATCTTTAAGAAGCCTTTGGGATCTGAGTTTATTCACCATCCTGGCGGGCTATTTCGTCGTATTCAAAAGAGGCTATAGTTTTTACCCATGCCGGGGTTACGG
>JAFIGF010000039.1 GCA_020831535.1 Opitutales bacterium
CAAGTCACCACGCAAGTCAGGGCACTTCTCAAAGAGGTGAATACGGAACTTTCAAGAGAAGAGTTACAATCACGAATGAACCTCAGTGACCGGCACAACTTTAAACGGCTCTACCTCGTCCCCGCCCTCGAAGCCGGCCTCATCGAACGCACCATCCCCGAGAAACCCAATAGCCGCCTCCAAAAATACCGCCTTACCGAAAAAGGGAAAGCCGAACTTGCCAACCAGAAATGACCATGTCCAGGAAAAAACCATCCCAGAAAAAAGAGGAATCCGCCGCCGAGAGCCAATTCGAGAAATACCGCATCGTCCAGGACCGGCTCTTTGCATCGGACTTCGATAAGTTCCTGGAAGAGCACGCATCGGGTTACGGGGAAAGAACTATGGAGGAAAGGTCTCACGCGAAGACGCGAAGGCGCGAAGAGGGAAAGGGTGATTGGAGAGAGTTGGAGGAGATGGTGAAGAAAGGAGGGAGGAAATGAAGGGAATTTCCAAACAAAATCTCGGATTCTTGGTGAAACGTATAACTAGCGGTTCAAGAGGCTGGGCAGGATATTATGCTGAATCTGGTGCGATCTTCTTGCGAATGACAAACCTCCCAAGAAATGGCATCAGATTAAAAATGGCCGACTTGAAATATGTCAAATTGCCATCGAAATCTAGTGAAGGTAAAAGAACCTCGGTTAAAGAAGGCGATATTCTTATTTCAATAACAGCAGAGCTAGGTAAAATTGGTTATGTTGAGGAAAGCAGAACAGGTGAGGCTTACGTAAATCAACATATTTGTTTGCTTCGAATTGACCATGAAAAAGCTGATTCTAAATACCTTGCCTACTATCTTTCCGATGCAAAGCAAAGGGCTCTATTTCAAAAGCTCAATGATGCAGGAGCGAAAGCGGGCTTGAGTCTTCCTACAATTAAAAGCTACCCGGTCGAACTTCCACCTCTACCCGAACAAAAAAAGATCGCGGAGATTCTTGGGGAGTGTGATGAGGCGATTGAAGCGCAGGAGCGGTTGATCGCCCTCAAGCAACAGCGCAAAAAGGGCCTCATGCAGCAACTCCTCACCGGCAAAACCCGCTTCCCCCGATTCTTACGTTCCACTGAGAAACTAATCTCTCGTTTTTTTTATTATCCTGCCGATTGGAAGCTTGTGCGAATTGGCGAAATAGCAGACCAAGTCATTAGACGAAATTCTTTTGGAGAATTGCCTGTTCTTTCCTGCACTAAACACAGAGGACTTGTTGATTCACTGAGCTACTTCAAGAAGCAAGTCTATGCCGAAAATACTTCTGGATATAAAGTCGTTGAAAGAGGTGAGTTTGCGTTTGCAACCAATCATTTAGAAGAAGGTTCTATCGGCTACCAAAACATTTATGACAAGGCCATTATCAGCCCAATCTACTGCGTTTTTAAAACGCGTAAATCCGTAGAAGACCCTTGGTTATATCTACTCTTAAAAACCGAGCTTTTTCGCCATATTTTTGAAGCGAACACCAATGCTTCGGTAAATCGACGAGGCAGTATTCGCTGGAACGAGTTCAGAAATATTCATGTAGCCCTACCTTCACTGAAAGAGCAAAGGCATATCGCACTTTACGCCAAAGCTTTATCAGAGGAAATCACCCTCCAGCAACAAAAGCTGGAACAACTGAAACAACAGAAAAAAGGCCTTATGCAACAACTGCTAACCGGAAAAGTGAGAGTGAAAGTATGAGTGTACATTATCCACGAAAAAAGATTTTAGTTTCACTGCATGGAATAAGAACACGTGGTGAGTGGCAGAAAGAATTGTGTCCATTGGTTTCAGAGAAAGGCTGGAAATACTATCCTCTAGACTATGGTTACTTTTCTGTAGGCAAATTGGCAATCTACTTAACTCATGAAAGAAAAATCAGTTGGTTTCGCGATAAAATAAACAAAATATCCGACGAAAACCCAAACGCCTATCCATCGATAATTGTTCATAGTTTTGGTAGCCTCATCTTGGCGAAGGCTTTGAAGCGCTATCCTGATTTAAAATTTGATAAAGTAATCCTCACTGGATCAATAATCCCGGTTGATTACCCATGGGAAAATATTTTCAATCGTGCCCAAGTTTCGTGCGTCAAAAACCTCGTGGGAAAAGCAGACTTTTGGTCAAAATTAGCGCTTTTGTTACCATGGACTGGGGCGGGTAATTCAGGAGCACTCGGTTTCAACGAAACAGCTAAACTGCATTCACTTGAAAATGTGATTTATGAGGAGTTTAATCATGGTGATGCGCTCCATCCAGAGGTATATAAGGCTCGCTTCGTTCCTTTTTTAGAGAATTCTTCTATTTCTACCAATAATCCAAAGGCTAATTACCTAACTTATGTAAATCCATTTCATGCGGCGTGTTGGTCTGCGGTGATGTATCTCCGACAATATGTTGAAAGATTCTATAGATCAATTCAGACAAACGATTTTTACTACAGGATTGCTGCAAAAACCCCAACTTATGATCAATTGCCGCAACCTCCAAAGGGCTTAGTCGTGGTTATCCCGGAATCACCATCAGGAGCTTCTGCACACTCGCGTGATGATTTTGATAGGTCTTACGATCTTAAGAGTATTGTATTTTCTTTCAAAGCAAGGGGAGCATCATTTTCTGAACAAGATTCTTTAATCTATGACATCCCAAGTGCTTTAGAAAACTTGAGTGTTTACACAGAAGTGTTAGGAAACAATTCCTCGGGAAAAGAGGCATTGAGAATGTTTGAAGGAATTCTTAGAGATGAATTTTCTAAGAAATTTGGACATTTGGCAATTCCGCCAAAAGTAATCAAAATAACCGAAATGAAAAACAGAAAGGAAAGTGATGTATAACTACAATGATAAGCTAAAGAAGTTCGAGCTTGAAAAGGTTTCGATTCGCGAAAAGGAAGGCATTCGTGCAATGTTGCGATCCAACCGCAAGACCAACCAAGATCGTTTGAGGAATAATCTACCTGAGAAACTTATTAAGGATTTTCAAAAACAAGGGTCATACGCCCATCGAACAATGATTCAGAATGACGACAACGATTATGATATCGATGATGGGGTCATCTTCAGAAAAGAGGACTTACTCACTCCACAAGGGAATGAGATGACCACTCTTCAAGTTCGAGATATGATCGCAGAAGCTCTACAAGATGACAAATTCGAGAAAAAACCAGAGCGGATGAAAAACTGTGTCCGTGTTTTTTATAAAGCAGGGCATCATGTTGATATCCCAGCTTTCCGCATCTACGAAAATCAATTTGGGCATCATAAGTGCGAAATAGCAAGTAGCGATTGGAGAGAGTCCGATCCCAAGAAAATCAACAACTGGTTTGATGAAAGGGTTGCAAGTTATAAAAAGGATCGGGATGAAAAAGGTTCCCAGTTTCGACGAATGATTCGGCTATTAAAACGCTTCTGCCGGAGTCGTCCTACTTGGACGATGCCTAGCGGACTTATACTTACCATGCTAACGGATGAGTTAATGCCCGACTATGATCGTGATGATGAATGCTTCTACTATCTTCTCAAAAAAATAAACGAACGCCTGAAATATAGCGGTCTAAGAGTTTACAACAGATCAGATGAGTCAATATCTGGCAAAGAGGAGCTTACTAAAAGTGATGATGACGCATGCATGCGAAACTTTCGAGATCGCAGTGGCGAAGCAATCGAAAAACTCAATGTACTTCATGAAAGCGATTGCACTGCCAAAAAGGCAGGAAAAGCTTGGGATTGGGTTTTCAAGTCGGATGGGTTTTTCGACGAGGATGGCGACGATTCAAATAATGGAGACGATGGTTCACCAGATAATTTTTTCGGAATAGCTCGAAGTACTCCAAAAAAAGCTGTTGACGCACAGGGAGGAGGACGATTCGGATAATTGAGTGCGTTAACAATAGTCCAAGAGCGATCAAAGAAAGCTATCAAGGACGTTTCAAAGGTCCTTGATAGAAATTACAAATTTGAACGCCTAAGCTACGACCAAGTTCTTGCCAAAAGCAAGAACTATGTTGTTGGCTGGACAACTGTTGAAGAAGTTCCTGATATTGGAAGTAGGCTTGAAGTATATTTACCAAAATTCTTTCCCGACCAACCTCCGGAAATATATCTTACAGAAAACCCCGAAAGATGGTATCTCAAAACTCCGCATATTGAAGAAGATGGGAAGGTTTGTATTTTCGCAGAGTCAGCCGCGATTGATGCTGACATCCCAGTCAAACTCCTGAGCGAGTCTCTGGAAAGAGCTTTAACAATTTTAACTAAAGCATCTGAAGATGATTTTAGAGATGAAGCTTTAATTTATTGGAGACGTTCCGATGACTGTAAATATGAGGCTTTATGCTGTTCTCCCGTCTCTGAATTATCATTGAATTGTGTTATTGGTCTCGCCAATAAATCAATCGTCTTAGCCAAGGATGAGGAAACAGCCAACAAATGGATCAAAAACTGGAAAGGAATTAAGGCCAGTTTTGAAAGTTTTTCACCCTGTATTGTCGTACAAACTGAGGAAGCTCTTATCCCAAGCACCTACCCTGAAAGTTATGCTGATGTTCGAAATATAGTTCAAAGCAATTCGCCGGAAGCTATAACAAAATTTGACGATATGACCTGCAAAGGATCGCAATTGTTTTGTGTCGTATTTTTACAGAACACGAAAGAAGGAATGACATTGGCAGGTGTTGTAGGTTACGGGCAAAACCTCGATAAGGAAAATAAATATACCAAGGGCTTTCGCCCAGGAAAGACACCTTCATGGCTTCTACAAAATCGTTCTGGAAAATTCTTCCAAAAACAGATGGTAAATAAAATAAGCATAATGCGAGCAGATGCTGAATGGATTCACTCCCGAGGAGGAAGTGGTTTGAATCTAACAGATAAAACAGTTACCCTGATCGGTTGTGGCTCTCTCGGGAGCTATGTTGGACATTTGCTTGGTAGGACCGGTATTGGTAAGATATGCCTATTAGACAATGACACAATCGGCTTGGAAAATGTTGGAAGGCATTTATTGGGAGCTGATGAAGTGGGGAAATCTAAATCTTCTGCTCTTGCTGAAAGACTTAGACGTGAGCTGCCGCATCTGCAAATAATCGATTTTGAAGGCGATTGGAGGGAGTGGATAGAGGACATCAAGGGAGAAGAATTATTCTCGGAATCCGATTTAGTAATCTCAACTGTCGCCGACTGGAGATGCGAACGTCCGCTAAATTTAACTATACGACAACAAGGATTAAAGAATGTAATTTACGCGTGGTTGGAACCCTTTGGCCTTGCTGCGCAAGTTCTCAAATCTGGGCCTGGTGGAGGTTGCCTAGAGTGCGGAATGGACGGCTTAGGAAAGTTTTCTCATCGCGTTCTGGATTTCAAGGACGGTTCACTGAGGAAAGAACCTGGAGGTTGTGCATATTATCAACAATATGGACCAACGAAAATCTTTCCACTCGCTGCATTGATTGTTGATTCAGCGATAGAAAGACTTACATCCCATGAAAACCATTCCGAACTTTTAACGATTCTTGGCGATCTCAACACACATGCTCAATATGGAGCAAAAATTCGAGATGATTACCGTGAACACGTGAAATCAAGACTGACTCAAACGATAAGAAGAAGTTGGCCAAAACAACAAACATGCGATTGCTGTAAGAGATAAGTCGATGAATAGTTTTGAAATTAAGATTCCAGAAACAAAGCAGTCGCTTGTTTTCGCCAACAAAGCCCTTCGTACATTTTGCGATGCAAGGCAAATAGCACCAAAAGATAAAGAGACCGGGGGGATCTTGTTTGCCAAAATATCCCATGGTGCCGTCCAAATTGTGGAGGCAACAAAAGCTGAAAAGAGTGCGAGTAAATCTCGAAATATGTTTATGCCAAGTTTGAAACAAAAACGAATCGCAGTTAAAAAAGCCTTTAAAGAAGGCCTTCATTTTGTGGGAGAATGGCATACCCATCCTGAATGTAGCCCAAAACCCTCCAGTTTGGATTTACATTCAATGGAAGATTCTTTCAAACGATCAAAACACGAACTCAGTAGATTCATTATGGTGATTGTGGGTAACTGTGAGGAATTTCTATCTTTATCAATTACCCTTCATTCAAACCAAGATGTTTTGAAACTCGGGTTATTTAGACTAGATCCCAAATGCTTAGACGAGAATTCTTCCTATGAATAGATTTACTTTTTCTCAAATCATCGTTGCCGAAACTCAGTTCAAGGAACCTTCCTCAGACACCTTCCCTCTTCGCGTCTTCGCGCCTTCGCGCCTTCGCGTGAGCCCTATCACTCCGTCGGCTCAACGTTATTTAAAGTTTTACCGCAGATTTGCCAGGCCGGTTCTGCGGAAACCTTTGAAGGTTCATACACCACTGGTGCTCAACAAAGTCGATACTGGCGCACAATACCCCAGCAAACAATCCTTTTCCGAAAAAAATTCAAGCCCCAACCCTATCCTCTTTCCCTCTTCGCGTCTTCGCGCCTTCGCGTGAGCCCTTTTCCCTCCCCCGCGTGAGCCCTTTTTTCCCTCCCCTCCCCCGCGTGACTCTTCACCATGAATAACCTCTCCCCCTCCAACCTTGAAGCGGTGGAGTCTCAATTGCCGGCTCTCCACCAACTGATTAATCTCGGCTTCCGCTACCTGCCTCCTTCGGTCGTCAAAAAGGAGCGGGGGGAGCGTTTGGCCAATGGCTTCCTCGAAGGCATTCTGGCGGAGCGTCTGCGTGCGATCAATCACATCGAAACCCTCCACGGCACCCATGCCTTTACCGAATCCGCACTTGCGGAATGCATCGAGGCCCTCAAGGACTTCCGGCCCGACGGCCTGGTGGCCAACAACGAAAAGGCCTATGATTTACTCTGCCTCGGCCGGTCGGTGGAACAGACGGTGGAGGGACGCAAATCCAGCTACACCGTTCACTACATCGATTGGGAGAACCCGGAACGCAATGTCTTTCATGTCACCGCTGAATTCAGTGTCGAGCGGAGCAAGACCAAGGAGACCCGCTGCCCGGACATTGTCTGCTTCGTCAATGGCATCCCCTTTGCTGTCATCGAGGCGAAGGCTCCCGACCCGAAGATCGGGGTTGAACAAGCCATTTCCCAGCACCTGCGCAATCAACACCCGGACGAGATTCCGGATTTCTTTCGCACCGTCCAGCTTCTGCTCGCGGTCAATGCCCGGGAGGGACGCTATGCCACCGTCGGCACGCCGATCACCCATTGGCTGGAGTGGAAGGAACCGGACCACCCGGAAACCCAAACCGGCCTCGAAGCCTCGATTGGCACCGCCTTAAGCGAGGCGGATGAAGCTTTACTCCTCAACCGTCCCTTCTCCCCGGAGCAGGTGGCCGCCTACCGGGAAAAGTTGGCCGGGGGTACCCGCCTGCCCACGGGCCAGGATGCCTTGATTTACAGCCTCCTGCGCCCGGAACGTTTGCTGGAAATCGTTTATCGCTTTATCGTCTTTGACAGTGGCGTCAAAAAAATCGCCCGGTACCAACAGTATTTTACGGTGCGCGATATCATGCAACGGGTCCTGGATATCGACGCCAACGGTGCCCGTCAGGGCGGGGTGGTCTGGCATACCCAGGGCAGTGGCAAGTCCCTTACCATGGTGATGCTGGCCAAGGCCATCGCCCTGAGCGATGACATTCCCAACCCCCGTGTCGTCCTGGTGACCGACCGGGTCGATCTGGATGACCAGATCAAGGGCACCTTTACCTCCTGTGGTCTCAATCCCCGGCAGGCGGCTTCGGGGAACCAGTTGGTCGAAATACTCAAGCAGCAGCGCGATGCCATTATCTCCGCCGTGATCAACAAATTCGATGCGGCCTGCAATAAGCGAGATCTCCGCATCGACGATCCCAACATCTTCGTCCTGGTGGACGAGGCCCACCGGACCAATTACGGTTCCCTGCATGCCCACATGCGCCGGGTCTTTCCAAAAGCCTGCTTTATCGGTTTTACCGGCACGCCCCTCATGCGCGAAGACAAATCCACCCAGCAGAAATTCGGCGGCATTATCGGCAACCCCTACACGATCAACGAAGCCGTCGAGGACGGTGCGGTTCTGCGCCTGCGCTACGAGGCCCGGCGACCGGAAATCGACATCAACCGCGACGCCCTGGACAAGCAATTCGAGCAACAAACCGAGGGACTGGTCGCCGAGGAAAAGGTGGAATTGAAAAAGAAAACCGCGAAGTTCGATAACATCGCCAAGACCGATCAGGTCATCTATCAGATCGCCCGCGACATCAGTAAACATTTTTCCGAAAACTGGCAGGGCACCTTCGCCAAGGGGCAAATCGTAACCCCCCGCAAGGATGTTGCCCTCAAATACAAACAGGCTCTCGATGAAATCGGAGACGTGACTTCGGAGGTCATCATTTCACCACCGGACGACCGGGAGGGTTTTGATAACGCCTATGGCGGCAACAAGGATGCGGTGGCCCGCTTTTGGAAGGAAATGATGACGCGCTACGGGAACGAGCGAAATTACAACCAAACCCTGATTCAAAAATTCAAAACGGACGATGAACCCGAACTGCTCATCGTCGTCAGTAAACTTTTAACTGGCTTCGACGCGCCGCGAAACACCATCCTCTACGTCTGTGCGCCGCTCAAGAACCATACCCTCCTACAAGCGATTGCCCGGGTAAACCGGCTCTACAAGGATGCCCTGACGGGTGAGGAGAAAGACTTCGGCTATATCATCGATTACCGGGGCATCCTCGGCGAGTTGAGCGACGCCCTGGATCAATACACCGACGACAATGCCCGGGAGGATGTTGATGAGGTGCTGGTGGACATTGCGGAGGAGGTCAAAAAACTACCCTTCACCCACTCCGCCCTCTGGAATGTGTTTAAGGAAGTCCGCAACAAGACCGACCGCGAAGCGTTGGAAAATCATCTTGAGGATGAGGAACGGCGGGATGTTTTCTACGACCGCCTGAACGCCTACGCCAAGGTGCTGGCGAATGCCAAACAATCACAGGTCTTCTACGAATCGGTTTCCAGGGAGAAGCAAAAGCGCTATGTCAGCGACCTCCGGTTTTTCACCGAACTACGGGCCAGCGTGCGCCAGCGCTTCTCGGCGGAACTCGAAGTCCACCCCTACGAACAGCGCATCCAGAAAATCCTCAATCAAAATACGGTGTCGAGCGAAGTCGCCCAACTCACGGAGTTGATCGATATTTTCGACCGGGAAGCCTTTGAACGGGAAGTCGAGAAAGTGGAATCGCTCAAAGGGAAAGCCGATGTCATCATCAGTCGGACCAAGAAAACCATCACCGAAAAGTGGTCGGAAGACCCGGTGTTTTACGAACGCTTCTCCCGCATGCTGGATAAAATCCTTGAGGATTACCGGAAAAAACGTCTCAGCGATGCGGATCGACTCAAAAAAGCCCGTGAAGTCATGGAAGCGGTGCGTGACCGCACGGGCGACGATGTGCCTCCCGTTTTGCAAAGCAAAGAAGTCGCCAAAGCCTATTATGGTTGGACCTGCCAGCGATTAAAGCCCTATGCCGAAGAGAAAAGCGACTTCCCGGAAATCATGGCCCAACTGGCGCTGCAAATCGACGAGCAAATCAATCACCTGCGCATTGTCAATTGGAAGGACAACGATGACGTGAAGAACGAAATGTCCAATGCCATCGAAGACGCCGTTCTGGACACCGGACTGGAGGTGCCCTTCGAGGAAATGGATGAGTTGATCAAAGACATCCTCGAAATTGCCCTGAAACGTCTCCCCAACGAAGCCGCCCGATGAATGTGCTTACCTACGGCAAAAAGACGGTTCCTTATACCGTTACCCGCCGCGAGCGGTCCTCACTGGAGATAACGGTGTATCCCGACAGCCGGGTTCAAGTGGTCGCCCCCCTGGACGCCTCGGAGGAGGCGATCCAATACCGGATCAAACGCCGCCTGAAGTGGATCACCCGACAACAGCGCGGATTTGAAAACTTCTACCCCAAACGCTCACCGCGCGAATATGTTTCCGGCGAATCCTGGCTCTATTTGGGACGGCAGTATCGTTTGAAAATACGGGTCGGCGACGCACCCCCCAAGGTAACCCTTCGGCGGCCCCTCCTGGAGGTCAACATTCCGGATCCCGACGACCGGGCGGGAGTGCAAAAGGCCCTGCACAAGTGGTATCGTCACCGCGCCCAGGACCGCCTGACTGCCCGCTATGCCATTTGCGCCAAAGAAATGACCGCTTTCGGTATCGAAGCTCCTTCGATGCGCCTGCATGCCATGACCAAACGCTGGGGAAGTTACACCCCATCCGGAAACATTTTGCTCAATCCCGAACTGGTAAAAGCACCCACCGAATGCATCGACTACGTCATCCTGCATGAGCTTTGCCATGTAA
Source organism: Opitutales bacterium (assembly GCA_020831535.1). Taxonomy (GTDB): domain Bacteria; phylum Verrucomicrobiota; class Verrucomicrobiia; order Opitutales; family T3Sed10-336; genus JAIUMY01. The sequence goes on from JAFIGF010000039.1 coordinate 10,377, forward strand.
AACATCCTGCCCACAACAAGGATTTTTACAAATTACTCAATCGCACCGTTCCCGACTGGCTACGATTGAAGTACCGTCTTGAGCATACGAATTTGTGAATGATAGCTCAAAGGCTCGTTCAGAAAATTCTACCCTTTCCTTACTTTTCTTTGTCTTGTTTTTACCGGACCGATCTACATCAGTAAGCACAAAAAATCACCGAGACCGGCAATTCTTAATCATAACGGGATTTTGTTCCTTCTCATTCACCCGTTCAGCATCCGTCAAAAAAGTAGCCTGCAGCTTTTTTTGTCCTTCGGCCTGTTCGCCATCGTGTCCTGCGTAGCCCGCAGGGCGAAGAAGGAAGCTCCTCGAAGAGCGACGGTGGAAGCCTTGGCGAAGTAGAAAGCAAGGGCTCCGATCCGCCCACCCGCCACTTTAAGATTCTTGCTATAGCTGCGCACTCCATAACCACCCCCTCCGTTTCGATTGACCAGGGGGGATCGAAATGGGAATATTCTGCCCCATGACCCTTCCCCTCCCCTTTTCTGACGCCCAATGGATTCAATCGCCCTTTGTTGGCGGCCCTTCCACCGGCGCACCGGCCCCCTACCTTCGGATCCGCTTTGACGTTCCCGGAGAGGTAAAGGAAGCCACCTTGCATATCACCGCCCTGGGACTGTTTGAGGCCGAGATCAATGGCCAGGCGGTCAGTGAGGATGTTTTCAGCCCGGGCTGGACCGACTACCGACACCGTCTCCGTTATCTGAGTTACCCCGTGACTCCACTTCTCCGCCCCGGACCCAATGTCCTCGGAGCCCTTCTCGGGGATGGCTGGTATTGCGGTCGGGTCGCCACCCTCAACCGTCAATATTACGGCGACCAGCCCCGGCTGCTGGCCGTCCTGAAAGCGAAGACCACCGAGGGACAGTCCTTTCGGGTCGTCAGCAACGGTGAGTGGGAAACCACCGCCAGCCCTATTCTTTCCAATGACCTGCTCGCCGGAGAAGCCTACGACGCCCGGCGGAAAGTCCCTCATTGGTCCGAACCGGTCGATTCGCCCGTCCCTTGGTTTCCGGTGGTCACCCACCCTGCGCCCAACATCGCCCTGATCCCCCACGAGGATCCGCCGGTGCGCCGACAGGAAGTGCTTGAGGGCAAACTCCTGAACGCCCCAAAGCCGAAGGCACGATCTCTGCGTTACGACCTCGGACAGAATATTGCCGGTCGGGTACGCCTTACCCTACGCGGAGAAAAGGGGGCCACGATCCAAATCCGCCATGCCGAGGTTCTGGACGAGAAGGGTGCGCTCTACACCGCCAATCTCCGGGGCGCCGAAGCAAAGGACGTTTATACTCTCAAGGGAAAGGGCGAGGAAACCTGGGAACCCCGCTTTACCTTCCACGGTTTTCGCTATCTGGAAATCTACTGGACCGGACACCACACCCCCGGCGAAATTCTAAAAGTGGAAGGCATCGTCTTGCATAACGAACTTCCCCGTACCGGAGCCTTCGCCTGCTCCCACCCTCTCCTCAATCAGTTATTTGCCAATACCGTCTGGGGGATGAAGGACAATTTTCTCGAAGCCCCCACCGATTGCCCTCAACGGGACGAACGCCTCGGGTGGACCGGAGATGCCCAGGTTTTTGTCCGGACGGCCTCCTTTATCGCCGAAGTGAGTGCTTTTTTTCATAAATGGATCCAGGATATGCAGGAGGCTCAAAGTCCGAACGGAGCGATACCCCCCGTTATTCCGAATGTCCCGGCCTTTGGTCTGCCGGAGGACGGTGGTCCTGCCTGGGCCGATGCGGTTTGCATCGTTCCCTGGGAATTGTATCGGGCTTATGGTGACATAACCTTTCTGGAAAAAGCCTACCCGATGATGAAAGGGTACATGACCTATCTTGCCAACAACAAAGTCAAAGACGGGGTAAGGGGGCATCCCGACCTGGACCCCTGGGTGGGCTTCGGCGATTGGCTTTCCCTTGATGGCAGTGGCCGTCTGGAAGGCGGCACGCCCAAGGATCTGATCGGCACCGCATTTTACGCCAACAACGCTGCCATTCTACGGGATGTTGCGAGAATCCTGGGCAAAGAAAGCGAAAGCGCCCACTGGGCCGAATTGGAAAAATCGACCCGACAAACCTTTCGCAACCTCTATGTCACCCCCCAAGGCTATCTCGTCGGAGGCAGTCAAACGGCCTGCATCCTTGCCCTCCACTTCGATCTCCTCACCCCCGAACAACAACCCGGGGCCATCGCCCAGTTGGTTTCCTTGATCCACCGTAACGGGGATAAAATCGGGACCGGGTTTGTCGGCACGCCCTACATCCTTCCCGTCCTGGAAAATGCCGGGCACCTCGATCTGGCCTACACTCTACTGGAACAGGAGGACTTCCCCGGTTGGCTTTTTCCGGTCAAAAACGGGGCCACCACCATCTGGGAGCGTTGGGATGGCTGGTCGCCGGAAAAAGGCTTCCAGGACCCCGGCATGAATTCCTTTAATCATTACGCCTACGGATCAGTCTGTAGTTGGATGGTGGAGACCGTTGCCGGCCTCGTCCCCGACGAACCCGGATACCGCCGTATTCGTTTCAAACCCCGCCCGGGCGGCTCACTCCAAAGCGCCTCCGCCACATTGCAAACCGCCCGTGGTGAAGCCGCCATTGCCTGGTCTCTCTCCGGAGAGCGGTTGGCCCTCGACCTCACCGTGCCCGCCGGTTGCGAAGGCCTGCCCGACCCCGGTAAGGATTGGCTCCCGACCGACAAGGAAGGACCCCTTTCCCCCGGCCAACACACCCTGGTTTGGGAGCGGCGGAGGTAGGCCTAAGGCGGGGACACTCTGTGGGAAAGAGGCCTACCCTAAGCCGGCCTCGTTTTTCAAGCATTCCTGAGGCGAAAAGGACTTTGAGTTAGCCAGTTGGCGTGGCGTCAATCCCGTTTTGTGTTTTAACCATCTGGCTAGACTCGAAGCATTGGAAAAACCACTCATCTCTGCAATATCCTCAAGCTTCTTTTCCGAATTTTTCAGGAGGAAATAGGTCTTTTCCAATTGGATCGATCCCTTTTCAATTTGAAAAGATGTGTTCATCTGTGACCGAAGATAGCGGGCCAAACTTCGGTCCGAAGTCCCAATTGCCCGCGCAACCTGCTCCCGGGTGGGGTTTTCACTTAAATGGTCTTCCAGGTACTTTTGCATCTTCCAAAAAAGATCTGTCATCATACCCTGCGACCGGGTCGATTCCCTTTCCTGCACGAAAAACGCATCGAAGACCAGTTTACCGCCCAATTCAGGGATAACTGGCTGGGAAAGACAATCCAGCATTCGCTCTGCAATATGATGCCCAAGTTCCTCCCATTGAAGATCAATCGATGAGAGCGTTGGTTCAAGAGACGTACATAGTTTTACCCCATTATCAACGCCCAAAACACACAAATGTTCCGGAACCTGAATCCCCATAAGGTTTGCGGTGTTTAATACATCTCTACCCAGATTATCATTCGCACAAAACAGGGCTGTACGAGGGGGAAGTTCAGCCATCCAATCTTTTAGTTTGTCAATCCATACCTGATACTTTTCCGGCAATTTAAGAGGATACCCCTCTTCTGTAAAATAGCGGTAATCTATTTTTTCGATGAGGAGAATATCGGTAGGGTCAACTTCCAACCCCTCACGATATCCCTGGAAACGATGCTTGCTGAATTCATAGTTCTCAAACCCCACATACCCGAAATGGTTCATTCCGGTTTTTTTCAAATAGTCGGCGGCTTGTCGACCAACTCCGGAATCGGAATGGTAAAACTGCCACCAACCGGGAGAAACCGAACCAGGGCCAACATAAAAAATCCGTCCAAACAATTTCTCTATCTCCAAGAGGTCACTTATGGGGAAGTATTCAAAGGGAAGTACGATATCAACATCCTTCCGGAGCTGGTCCAGGTCATTAAACCAATCCTGCCGGTAGGTACCCCATTGTGGTCCGATAAATCGCCAATTCACCCTCGACTTCAAATACGACTTAACCCCCCGCAACACACTCTCCCCTACCGTATAATGGTCCGGAATACTGACAAAGATGACTTTTTGTTCACCGTTTTGCCGTTTCGTCATGGGAAAGAAAACAGGGAGGAAGGAATGTGGAAAGAAAATTTCTACATTATCCTGGCCGATATGTCCAGTTTGTTTATTTTCGGCCCAAAGCTTACCTTGCGGAAAGCTTCTCAATCAACGCTATCCGCCCTAATCCGGAAAACTGACTTTAATGCGGTAAAATCTACGGGGAAAATCGGTGGTATCCATGGGGACCGTAAAATATCGGGTTTCTCCGTCTCCGGTCAAACTTTCCTCTCCTTCCCGAGCCCAACTTCCTTCCGTCAAATCCTCGCTCACCTCAACCGTGTAAAAACGATCAGGCAGACTCGGAAAATAGAGCCTCATCGTGTTTTCGGCCTCGTTCGGCAGGATGTCAATGATACGGACCAAGTCACTCGGATTGTGTGGATCCTCACCCAACAAATAGGCTTCCCGGAGGGCAACTTCACGCCCTCCTTTTAGGACGTGATCCTCATCCGGATCCAGATGATCAAGGTCATGCCGGGCCAGCCATTCTTCAAAGGGCGTAAGTGGGGGTCCGCCCTGCCCACCAGTGGCAATCCGCATGGCATTCAAGGCTCCACGGCTATTACTTCCATGGGGGGTTTGAATGGTCAGTACCAACTCACCTTTCTCATCGGCCACCGCCATCGGCCAGACCAGCCAACCTTCGGCAGCATAATCAGGATGAGAGGGAGAATCATTAGGCCCCCTCGGACTCCAGGTTACCGCGGTGCCGAGGCTTTCCGCATCAGCCCCATTGATGGCCTCAACAAGTTCACCGCCTTCACCCTGAAGCTCGTAGTCTCCGGCGCCTCCGGGAGTATTGGCATCCACCGAGGAGGCCAACTCGACCGAATAGACACCTCCCGGTAAAAGACCGCCAATGGTCAAACTCGTGTGGCGGCCATTGCTCACCCACATGCGATCAGAGAGCACCTCCGCGCTGGCCCAATCCGGGCTAACTTCGCGAGTCCCCCAGAGACCGGAATTATTCGAATCCTGAATGCCGCTATTGCCGCCGGAAAAGCTCACGCTGAATCCTGTACCTTCGCCGGTATGGAAATCCGGTAAGTCCTCATGGGTACCGGAAGAGGAGATCGCGTACCATGGAAGTTCCGCCATCCCTTCGGCACTCCCGAAATCAATACGGACTTCATACTGGGGGGCACTCAAGGTGGTAAAGTTTCCCGTTTCCGTTGAGGCGGTTCCCGCATGGTTGATCGCCCCAAAACGGTAAAAATAAGTGGTTTCGTTGTGCAGGGATGTTAATTGTCTCGTGAGAGATCCGTGTTCATCACGACTTCCCAGGTCAATATGATACATCCAGGCCTCACGGTCATCTCCTCCATCGCCGGTGCCATACCAAAGCTCCAGATCAATGGGCGTATCCCCGGAAATCAATTCCGCGTGCAGTTGAGCGGTGAAAGCCGTCACATCACCGATCTCCCGTAATTCTATCGCCGCAAGGCCGGGAATGGTGCCTTCGGGGTGAACGTGGAGGAAGAAAGCCTGAGTGGAAGCGCCTTCCACATTGGAGACCTCAAGGGTGATTGGCTCCGTCCCGACATCGTTTTCCGACGGTGTTCCGGTAAGTTGATAGACCAAGGGGTCGGCGGTGGCGGACAAGGTTAACCAAGCGGGCAAGCCCTCGGGAGCTTCCAGAAGAAGTCCTTCCATTGTCGAACTGCTCAATTGCACGTTATAGGTATAGGTATCCGGGACGATCACCTGACTCGGCGGACTGGAAACAATAATCGGCCGGTTCATACTGGGAAGGTAGGGATCGATCTGCTGAAACAGCCCGGTTTGCGCGATATTCAGATAAGTGGTGAGAACCCAGTCCGCGGATTTGGGATTTTCACTGATGCGAACTTCATCAATAAACCCTGGAAAACTGCGGTTGTCGGTGGCCCCCAGGAACAATCCCGGGGAGGAGTCCGCGTAAGCGATAGGGGTTTCGTAACCACCGCTCTCTCCAATTAATTCACCATTAATGAAATGACGCATGAGGAAGCCATCCCAGGTCGTGCTGAGATAGACCCATTCATCAACCGGGACGCTGGAAAACATTTCATCCATTTCCGTTCGAAAAACACTGCGGCCACTACCGCCACCGCTTCCCGGATTGACCCCGATAGAGGTATCAAAACGATTGGAACTGATCAGACTGACGCTGTATCCAGCCCCATTGTTATACTGATCATCGAGGGCCAACAAACGCCAGTAGCTTGAATTGGTGTGGTTATTGGTGTCACTGTCCAGCCGGACCCATCCCTCAACAGTAAAGCGATTGTGGAAGCGATGTTGATCCTGGTCTTCGCCCAGGGCCAACCGGGTATTTCCTCCACTTCCATCGAATTTGGCGGACTTCCCAACAATCCCCTTCCCCTGCAGAACAGCGTTGGATCCGGTGGAAACCGCATTCGCTGCATAAGGAGTGGAATCGGCCCGGGCTTGATCACCCGCCTCATGCAAATGCCATACCCCCTTGAAATTTCCTTCCCATACAGTTCCGTCAACCGTATAGCCGGGAAAACCCTCCTGGTCGGCGTTTCCGACGACCATGGTGATCCGGGATGCGCCATCAAGGTAAGGAATCCGGACCCAGGCCAGAGATTCTCCCTCAGGATCCCATTGCTGAAGTTCAAAGGGCAGTTCGTTCATAGCCTCATCATAGAAGCGTAGATCCGCTCCGGTTTCCGGATAGGCCATCTCATCATAGCTGAAATGGGGAATTTCCTCAGTTATCCGAACCAGCAGCGGGAAATCCTCCATGGCCCTATCGGCTTCATAGCCGGGAAAGGTGATATCAAAATACAATCCAGCCGGGCCACCCGCGGTTTGGAATTGTCCCAACTCACTCCATACGGTACCGGCCGCATTCTCGGCGGAAAACCGATAAACATACTGCGTACCGGGCCGAAGTCCGGCAATAGAGGAGGAGAACGGGGTTAGTAACCGCTCACCCAGCGTAACCTGATGATCCCAGAGTTCCCCGGATTCCCCCGCATCCGCCAAACCATACCAGAGTTTGACATTTACCGGAACCTCTCCTCCCGTCAATTCCCCGTTCAAGGTAGCGGTGGTCAGATCCACCTCCGTTTCCGGATGTAAACTGATTTGGGCTGCCCCGAGTACCGTTCCGGCAGGGGCAACGTCCAGCGTAAAGCTTTGGGTTGCGGTTTCCGTGCCATTGCCCGCCTGCAAATGAATGACATGCAGTCCGGCACTCCCCACCGGTGGGATTCCACTCAATACACCGGTACCATCCTGATGGTCGGTCAGTTGCAACCATTCAGGAAGTTCGCTCGCCTCCAGTTCAGAGGTATCCCCTTCCGTGTCTATAATGTATTCATAGGGAGCTTCCTCGACTGCCGTCAGGACGGGATTACTGATGAAGTACGGCGGGAAAAGCCCGGAGGCGCTGACCCCCACCTGCTTGTCATTGAAGGTGGTGATCGCTCCATCATCGGCAAACAGCCGCCAATGTTGCACACCGCTAGTGGTTGGGGTGTAGGTATTGGTCAAAGAATAGGGGTTTTCAAGACTAACCGGTTCTCCACCCAATTGCTGCCATAGGGTTTCAACGGTTCCGGGAATTTCCGGTTGCCCATCGTCACTCACATTACCCTCTAAAGCAAAAGGTTCATTCACTGTCGTCAAGACCTCCCTTGGATGTGTATCCACAAGTGGCCCGAGGTTGGTATATCGTCCGCCTCCGCCAACCGGATGGACCCGAAGATTACGAATCTGAAATCCATCCAGATTGTCGGCAATGCGATTCGAAAAGCCGATTCCGCTAAACTCTTTAAAGGCGGTTCCAACAGGATAAAGAGAACGGACCGTTTGTATCTCGTCCTCACCGGAGGCTTTATTCACCCGCCAAATCAAATCGCTTTGCCAATAATCCCCCTCGGTATTGGTGGAATTGTTATGTGGCACCGGATAGGAAGTGGAAACCTCAATATATTCTTCCCCTTGCCAAACCACTCTTTCCGCCCGAAGGGTCACCGGAACGAAAGTATTGGGGGTAAGTGAATGCGCACTTATGGAGACATAACTGGCGATTTCGAAAGGCACATGAAACATGACTTCTCTGGCCGGGCTCTGTGATCCCAGACGATATTGACGACGATTCGAACTGGCTGAAACCGGCACCCGATGAAAATAGCCCGACCAGTCGGAAACACTGGTCCAATTGTCCTGATCAGCGGGGGAGCCGGTAAAGAAACCCCACCCGATAGCGGCCCCCGCATGGGTAGCGGGTTCCTGATGTTGCAGAACCTCAAATTCGACCATGATCTGATCCCCGATATTTTCCAAACGATAGTTCCCCTCCGGCAGGTTGGCGACGACTCCCTGCACGTTCCCACCCGTAATTCCGGGGAATTCCAAATCGCCTTCCCCGTTCTCAAAAAAGGTTTTGGAGGAATGCGTTTGATAATAATCCGCCACCGGAATCGTTAAGAAGTTTTCCGGATGCCCCGAGATATCCATTCCGTAATCAACCTGATCCAGGACCAGTATGTTGAGATCCTTTTCCGTCATCCCGGCTCCATCGGCCGCCGTCAAGCGCAGTGTATAAATCCCCGGTTCCGCAAAGTACGTGGTTGTGGATGCGGCCGAGGCATCGGCGAAATCAATCGGCGCGGGACCCTCCACCATCGTCCAATACTGGAAGATTGTTCCCGCATCCTCACCGTAAGCTTTTACTTCGGCATCCAGCACCAATCCCGTATCCGCCACAATGGCGACTTCCCGGGAAGCCGGACGATGCAGTATAATTTCCAAATCGTGCCCTTCCTCCAGCATAGAAACCGTGGCCAAAGCACTGTCAGCGGAACCGTATTCATTGGAGACGGTCACGGTATAGGCCCCCGCATCCTCGCTGCTCAATGCCGGAATCGAGAGGGAGGAAAGACCCACCCCATCGGCCACCGGCTGTCCGCCCCGATACCAGGTATAGGTACGCGGACGGGTCCCGCTGGCCTTTACGGTTAGGCCCACTGGCTGGCCTTTCAGGCCCGCTACATCCTGAGGATCTGTCACGATCAACGGAGCTTCCGCACTATCATCGACATACAATGGGGCCGTCTGGCTGCGAACCGTTCCCCCTGGATTGGAAACCAACACATCATAGTCTCCCGCTTCATAGTGACTCACCGAGGGCAATGCCAACTGACTGCGCGTCGCCCCGGGAATAATCTGCTTGTTCAGCCGCCATTGGTAAGCCATGGGAGCATCGCCTTCAACGGCAACCTCAAACATTACCGGTTCGCCGAAAAGAGCATAGATCTCTTCCGGTTGGCTGACAATCACCGGCGGTTGCCAAAGAGAAAGCTCGGCAGGCTCACTCTCCACCGACCCGAAGTTGTTGCTCACAACAACCGTGTAGATACCCGCATTGTCCGCAATCAAATCACTGAGTTGCAGTGATGCCCCGGTTTCCCCTTCTAAAACATCACCGTCTTTTTTCCAAACATACGAAAAAGGTTCTTCACCGATCACTTCGACTGAAAACACAACGTCGCCACCAATACCGGCGTTTTGGTTCAGAGGATGGGTGAGAACAAAAGGCGCATCGCCAATGATGTATTGCGCTTCCGCTACCCCGCTGGGCTCATAGCCATCCGCATAAGCGCGGGCCCGCACCAGAGTCGGAACCTCCAGGGAAACCGGGGAGGTGAAAACCGGAGAATCCTCATTCGGAACCGTTCCGTCCAGGGTATAACGGACAACAGCTCCGGTGGTGCCCGAATCAATAGTCAAACTAACCGCATCCGCATGAACGGTTTCTTCCGGTGAAAAGATCGGTGTTTCCGCGGTGGGAAGGGGGTTGGCGAGCAAAATGGTCCCCATGGAACCGACCAGGATAAAGCGCCCATCCTGATACGTCACATCATAGAGGGTTGTTCGAACTGGAGAGGAATGTGACTTCCAGTGATTGGCATCGGCACTGCTAAATATCTTGCCCGCTTCGCCCACCGCTACGAGTTGACCATTCCCATGGGCCAACCCAAAGAGACCACTGACTTCCTCTAGCTGGGTACCCTGCCAACTGAAGCCATCAACCGAATGGAAAACCCATCCATCGTCTCCGGATGCGACAAAGCGATTGCCGTCATGAATAACGCTATAAAGATCGACCTCAAGGTTGGTATCTTCCAAAAGCCAATGGGCTCCATCGGTACTGCTCAGAATGGTTCCTTCCCGACCAACAGCCAACCAGAAACCTTCGGCATATGCTACGTCGTTAAGCCGTTGCGAGGTGGGACTGTTGACTTGGTTCCAGTTCGGGCCTCCCTGGTTGAGAAGGATGGTGCCCCTGCTTCCCACCGCGACGGTTTTTCCGCCACCTGATTTCACTCCCCGTAAATGTTCCTTCACAAAAGTGGGATGGTCGTCCCAGTCCTGCCCATATGCACTCGTAGCCAATCGCCCGAATTCACCGACGGCAATAAACTGCGAACCATCCCAATCGATCCCGAAAAAGCGCTCACCATTCCCTCCAATGGACCAAAAATTCCAATCACTTCCCTCCAGACTTACCAGGGAGGTGGAGAGATCACCGGCCGACACAATGCGCTGTTGATCTCCATGCGTAACCAACGTCTCCAAAGAAGCCCGATAACCAAACCCACCCTGCCAGGCCAGACCATCTTCACTATGCAGAATCGTCCCCACATCACCGGTGGCGGCAAAGGCCTGGCCATACCAATCAATGGCCTTCAGGGCATAGATCGTTCCGGATTCCACCATCGCCCAATTTTCCGCATCGGAACTCTCCATCAAAACTCCCATTTCGCCCCCAATTAATAAGCGATTATCATTGCCGCCCACGGCATAAAGGGGATCACTCAAGCCGGTTTCCACCGTTTGCAAACCGTCGGGAGCACTCCCCCGGAGCAAAACCGCACCAGCATAGTTTCCGCCAACGGAAACCCACTGACCGTTCCAGTAGGTGACATCGTAGAGCAATCCCTCCAGATCTCCCATGGCCAAACTCCAAACCTCTCCATCGGGGCTACTCCATACCGCTCCAATCTCCTCAAGGGCATTTCCCCCAACAGCAACAAAAAGGGACCCATTCCAATGGACATCATAAAGGGTATCCACGAGACCCGCAGGTTGCCGTTCGGTCCAGATTTCTCCATCCGAACTGGTCAGAATGGTTCCCGCCCCATTCTGTCCACCCACGGCAACGTAAAGACCATTGCCCTTTGTCAGACTCCGCAAATTATCGTTAACCCCTGCGTCCTGAACCGTCCAGGTATCACCGGACCCGGTAATGAGCGTACCTTGATCGCCGACCAAAACGAATTGTTCCGTATCCTCATCCCAGCGAATGTCATTGAAGGCGTGCTCGTGTGATAAATCCACCGGCGACCACTCAAAAAGCCCCTCGCGCCGCAATAGGGTCCCATGCTCGCCCACGGCAAAACTTTCTCCACCACCTTCCGCAGAGGCACTCAACCCGTGCGGCGTCGGTACCGGATTGACCGCTTGCCATTCGTCAATCCCCGCCGGATCAACCACCCGGACCAGGACTTCGCGGGTTTGCGTCGTTCCATAATCATTAGCCACCATCAACGTGTAAAGACCTGCATCCTCCGCACTGGCGGAGTCTATTGTGAAAGAAGGTCCATCGTCGGGAACACCAGGTGGCAAGCCAATCTCATCATCCTTAAACCAAGTGAACTGTTCACCCCAAAGAACCGTAGCCCCCACTGTAATTTCCTGCCCTCGTAACGCGGTTACCACGGCGGGCGGTTCTTCCTTGATGATCGGCGCGGGATAATGGGGATTCAGGGTCAAATGAACAATTCCCGGATGGCTAAAAGGGCCGCTGTGAACAATGTAATAGTTCACCCCTGCCTCGACCTCGGCCACCACCCGTGACCAGTTCCTTTTCACCCCATCCACTTCAGGCCATTCATCGGTAAAACGATTGGCTGCGATAGGTATCATCGAATCCCGCGGGTAGCTACCGGCAAAAAGCCCCACGATCGTGTCATAGCCATTTTCTTCCGGATCAGGACCGAAGCCATCAGTAAAATCAAACTCCCATTCACTTCCATAAGTATGGATTTCGACGGTCGTATCGTATTTCGGAGTCCAACGAAACCAAAGGGGTTTATAGGTAAAAATTCCGGCCATGAAAAAGGGGTCGTTGTCGTTCATCGTGGCCAGTTGATTGGTATGAATATAGGTGCCGCCACCTTCCGGAATTTGAATCGCATTGTTGTGCGTATCATTCACCGGCTTCGAATCAATGCGGGCAGGATAATCCATGGTAAAAAAGTCGTAGCCAGGAACCGTGACATTTAAAGTCATCACCAATTCATAGGTTTCCCCGGGATCAGCGAGGAACACAATCGAACCCTCCCACATCTCACGATCTTCATTATACTGATCCAATTGAATCGTTTCGACGATGGTTTCGCCGCGAAAATCGGATTCGACAATCACTTCAATTTCCACATCGTCATCAGGAGTCTTCCCAAACACTTCGGCGGCCAGGGTGTATTCTTTTCCGCCCTCATAAAGTCTCGTTAGGGATATCGCCCCTCCTTCGGATCGCGGCAAATGCAAGGCGGCCAAGAGAATATCTTCCAAATCAACCGTAAGCGCACGGTGCAGATTCAGCATCGAGGCAGTTAGATTCATCCCCGATAAAGTTGCATACGGTGTCCCTGACTGGAGAATTCGTTGACGAACTTCCATATAATCAAGTTCAGGGAAATGCTCCATCACCATGGCCACAGCCCCGGCAACATGAGGAGCCGCCATACTGGTTCCACTTTTATGGCCATAGGGAGGATCCCGAAAGGAATCGGTGGAGTAAATGGGCGTTCCCGGAGCACTAATGTGGACCGGAATTCCCCAGGTTGTGAAGAATGCCGGGGTCCCGACAACTCCATTACTGGTCGCACCAACCGAAATAATATTGTTGAGTGGATAGTGAGCAGGCAAATGGAGGTACACGCTCGCATCGAGGGATGAGTTCCCGGCGGCGGCAACGAATATACGCCCGCCCAAACGTTGCCGATCAATCGCTTCGTAAAGGGCATCCGACCAACCTCCTCCACCCCAGGAGTTATTGCTGAGATGGGCTCCATGTTCCAAGGCGTAGTCCAAACAGGTAATGGCATCACTTCCGCGCCCACCCCCTTGAGCGGAAATAAATTTCAAGGCCATGAGTTGCACATCCCAAGCCACACCGGCCACCCCAATACCGTTATCACCCACCGCTCCGGCAGTCCCGGCAACATGCGTTCCATGCGACTGGTCATCCATCGGATCCCCGGTCATCTGAATCGCATTGATCCCATGAACATCATCCGCAATGCCGAAAGAATTGCTTCCCGGGTCCGGATTAACCCACATATTGTCGGCCAGATCCTCATGCGTGTAATCCACTCCGGTATCGATCACCGCCAGGACAATGGACGGTGCTCCGGTCCGGATGGCCCATGCCTCAGGTGCATAAATCCCATCCATCCCCGGAGTATAGTCGTAATACGGATCATTGGGGTAAAGGGCACCGGGGGAAGGCTCTGGGGATGACGGGGAAGATTCCGGCGTTTCCATCGTCAACCCTCCCTGATAAAGCACAGGTTGCTCTCCGCCAAAAGAATAAGGCAGAGGAAGATCCTGTTCCAGAGATTCGCTGGTTCGTTGAATGGGATCGGTTTCCGCAAAGCGCAACAGTTGACGAACCCAATGTTGGGAACCGAGTTCATCGACGGTTTCCGGCGCCAAATCAAAATCCACTTCACCCAATTGCATACGGTACAAACCGCTGGCACTGATTTTTCGGTCAATCGTTAAACCGGTGTCCTCCGCCAGTCTGCTGACGGCATCCTCCATACCCTCGTCAAATTGAATCAAAATCTGATCGGCAACTTCTTCCGAAACTAAAAGCACCTCCGGTTCGATGGCTTCCGGTTGCATCGGATTCGGCTGCATCCAAAAATCCTCGACGGTTTCTTCCGTCTTTTTTTGATGCCATTGGTGAAAGCCGCTCCAGTCCTCCAAGACCATTTCCTCCAGCCGAACCGCGTAAGGAAGGCTTTCCGGTTGAATAAGCGTAACCCGCCGCATCCGCCCCGATTCATCCGGATCAGACCAGCCCACGGCAAGTACGTTTCCATCTCTCCACAGTTCCCTGCGAGTCGGCAAGTCTTCGCGCCGTTCACTGCGCACAATCGGCAAACGCTCCCGAAGTTCACGCTTCTGCCGGTGTTGACGATGCGTAAAGGAATCCGGCAGCTCTCCTCGATCGAAATCGTGGCCAACCAGGTCATCCCGGAGGGATTCCTCCTTTCCCGATCCGGAGGAATCAGGGACTCCATCGGGATCGCTCCGGGGAATCTCAGAGTCCCCTAATTTATCATCGGGAGCTTCGTGCGCTACCTGTTCGATGAGTTTTTCGTCACTTGACGAATCCAAGCCATTCTGCTGGACAAAGTAATAACCAAGCCCCAACAACAGTGCACATAGGACGATTGGAAAAATAGTTTTCTTATTCATGGTAGTCATGGTGAATATCTCCTGAGTTATTGCGCTTCGGGGAAGTAGGTACGAACTGCTCGGTAGGTCTGCGGAAGGTCAAAAACATAATCCAGATTCCGATAACTGCTGCGCATTTTATCACTGCTCTCCTCCATGAATGAACCCTTCCTAACAGTATTGTTTTTCGTGATCGAATTCTCCCATCCTACCCCAGTATCATCCCAATACCCTTCCCAAACAACTTCCTCTACCCGCGGATCCACCGTAAAGGGAACATCCCGGATATCGGCATATAAATCGTTGGTTAACTCAATTAGATTTCCGAAGAAATCCCTCATCGCAAAACCATTTACAAAGGTATAACCGTATGGTCGGGTTCCAGCAGGGGCCCAGTGCGCACGATTGGGATAATATCCATCCGGAAACAGGTGATTATTATTCCGATACCAGGCAATCTCAAATAACATTGGATCAGGTTTGCGAATACGGCCGTAATACAGATCTTCATCAAACCAAGCCATACCCGGCCCCACCACTTCATAGTCCCAGGTAATATTCCCAGCGTAGTTATCCGTATCGGTTCCCGCCCGGGCCGCCCATTCCCATTCCATTTCCGTTGGAAGACGATACCCATTTGCCTCCCAATCGGTCACAAGGTCATACTGTGCAGGATCCTGATTCCGAAGAACCGCTCCCGTATGAGTGCGATAAACAGGTTCAAAGCCCTCCATCTCACTGCGTGCATTCAGACGCTTGCGAACAGTATCCATCTCCTGGATAAATCCCGCAGGACTACTATCCGGATTTACATATTCACTTCCATTAGTCGATGGATGTCCCCGGCCCACAACCGCTTCCCAATAAACGTAACCGTTGGACATCGCCCACTCGTGAATCCGTTTTTCCTCCAAGTAGGTAGGAGGAGTACGACTCATATAAAAGGAAGAGACAACAAAGCGTCGTTTCGGCCATTCGATTCCCTGACGATGCCACCAGGTTGCATGATCTTTCATGTTATTGGGTATGTCGTTTTCAGGCGAGCTGTATTTGCTGGGAAAACGATCCGGGAAGGTTCCGTAGGTGAAGGCCCCAGCCGGAACAAAAACCATGTCCATCATACTGTCCGGATGGTGATGGCGGCCAACTCCCGCGTGAGCCACTTTGATATGGGCCGTCTCGGAAACCAGCGTTTGCGATCCGTTGCTGATTTCGACGTGATAATCGCCTTCATCCTCCAACTGCGCGTTCGAAAGCCACAGCCGGGGAGCCGTTTGGCCGGAAATGGGATCCCCCTCAAAAAACCACTGATACGTCAAAGAATCACCCGGATCTTCAGCATACACGCTCAGGGCAACTGGATGGTCAACCACCGTGGCCTCGTGCCGGGGATGTCTCAGAATACGAAGGGTCGATATCCCGTCCGTTGAATGGTACCAGGGATGATGCAGAATATCATAAACGACCAAGGGCGGCAGCATGAGTTGATCCCGCTCCTCCGGGATATCCATGCCGGCATGTAAACGAATATCTCCGTCGATGTCATACCCCGCCACTTCGCGATCTTCCATGTGAA
This sequence comes from Opitutales bacterium, assembly GCA_020831535.1. Taxonomy (GTDB): domain Bacteria; phylum Verrucomicrobiota; class Verrucomicrobiia; order Opitutales; family T3Sed10-336; genus JAIUMY01. The sequence goes on from JAFIGF010000039.1 coordinate 26,540, forward strand.
TACGATCGTCATTGACGAAACGGATGCGGGTCTCCGGATGTGACGACAAGCTCCAGGGGCCAAACTGAACATCGAGAACAGGTCGCATCACCATTTCCCCACGGCCCTGTCCCAAAACCGCCGATACGGATCCAATCCTTTCCGGCGCACCTTCCTCATGACGGCGATCCCATAAAATTAACGGATCGCGATGCGCTCTATAATTCCCGCTGAGGGAATACACATACGTTTCGCTGAAGCCCGTTCGCAAATGGAGAGGTTCATGCGCCACCACGGACATCTCAAGTTCGAGGGAAAGATCCGAGGTCAACCAAATCGGAACCCCTCCCGCCATGCCGATAAAACTGGCGAAGCGAAAGACGGATGGAAATGCCTTCACCGCCTCGCCGTATTCCACCCTTCCCTCCCCGTCCGTAGTCCATTCCGCTTCCAGAGTTGAATAAACCTCCCCGCCAACGAAGATGGTGGTATCGGAAACCTGGGTTTTCTCGACATTAAAGGCCGCCCCCAATTGCGGAGACAATTCAAAATCGGCTTGATGCAGCAGCAGCGAGATTCCGTTCTCGTCATAAAACGAAAGGTTTTCACGGGAAAAGGAAACACTCGCTCCCCCATTACCCTCTTCGGCCAAAAGCGACCCCATCGAACCATCTTCCTCCAAAAGGAAGGACACCATAAAATCTGTCACCCGAGCCTGTCCGGTTCCCACCATTTGTACCACCGGCACATCCCGGGTGAATAGGGTCAGTAACGAATTTCCGTGATCATTGGCCACCCCAACCACTTTCCGATAGAAAATCTCGGTTGTATTGCGCGGCGTCAGATTCGACAGAAGAGTTCCTTCCCGAATGGTTGGGGGTTCATTACCCTCATATTGAATAACCACCCGGTCCTCCCGGACGAGAAAAAGTCTCCAGGGGGTTGCCCCTTCGTCCCATTCACCAGGATCCCCGAAGCGATCCAACAAAACATTGGTTGTGGTTTCGGGAATTACCTGCCCCATTCGTTGCGCCTCGGGCGAGCCCAGAACGAGCAGGGGATCATCGGCCAACACCGTGCTAAGCAGCCCGAATTGAATCCAAATCAGGCAAAGAAAACTTCGGGTAACCGTTCTGGTTCTTTTTGTGCAATGCATAAGAGGGTTAGTCATCGTTGGTTTAGGGGTTGAAAATGAACGCGATTCAGAAAAAACCTCGATAGGGGTGAAGGAAAGACATCCCACCTCCAATGAAATGGAACCACCGTTATCACCCGGGAAGGAAACTTGCGGATTCTGCCAAACCGCAAAATCCCTTTCCTGTTAACCACATTATTCCTGTGGTGGTAATGTTTTATAAGATAGAATAACGCTTCCATTTTAGGGTCAACAAGGGGGTAATACTCTGGGGGTAACTTTGGGACGGACTGAAAGAAAGTAATTCAAGACCATCATTCATCCGGAGAGTAACAGGAAAACATTGGCTTGTATATCACACCTCGGGCCAAAAAATATACAAAACGTGCCAAACGCCCTCAACCCTTGGGCTTTCCCCCGATGCCCCCTCGGGCAGTGATACCAACGACCGGGCGTAACCCGGCAATCGCCCTGCCCCACAACCCTATCACTGAGGCGGTTGGGGACAACCGCCCTCCCCATCCTCTCCCCCGGTCAATCACTCCCCTATTCCATTCCTTCCAAAAACGCCTGGTCCTGTTCGCTGAGGTGTTCCCTTAGGAGAGAAAAGGTTTGCCCGTCGG
>JAFIGF010000172.1 GCA_020831535.1 Opitutales bacterium
GTTGGAGGTCATGATGATGATCGTGTTCCGAAAGTCGACAGTGCGGCCCAAGCTATCGGTCAGACGACCATCTTCCAAAACCTGAAGGAGAAGTTGGATGACATCGGGATGCGCCTTTTCGATCTCATCGAAGAGAATGACAGAATACGGACGGCGGCGTACAGCCTCAGAGAGTTGTCCCCCTTCTTCATAACCGACATAACCCGGAGGAGATCCAATCAGACGCGAGACGGAGAATTTCTCCATATACTCGGACATATCGATTTGGACGATGGAGTCCCGATTACCGAACATTTTCTCGGCCAGGGTCTTGGCCAAATGGGTCTTGCCCACCCCGGTAGGTCCAAGAAAGAGGAAGGAGCCAATGGGCCGACGGGGATCCTTTAAATCCGCGCGGGAACGCCGGAGGGCCTTGGCAATGACCACGGTAGCGGGATCCTGGCCGATGACGGCTTTTTGCAATTCCTGCTCGATGGCAAGAAGTTTCTCGGTTTCCTTCCTCTCCATTCGTTGCAAGGGGATACCGGTCCAGTCGGAAACCACCTGCATCATGTCCTCCATGCCAACGGTAATTTTCTGCTCCTCGCGGCTGCGTTTCCACTCCTCCAGCATTTCCTCCCGCTTGGCACGAAGACGTTTTTCCTCATCGCGGAAACGAGCGGCTTCCTCGAAATGCTGCTGGCTGATGGCGTCTTCTTTTTTACCGCAGACCTCGTCGATTTCCTCGGAGAGTTTCTCCACATTGGGCGGACGGGACAGGGAATTAATCCGGGCCCGGGCCCCGGCCTCATCGAGAACATCAATCGCTTTGTCGGGTAAAAAACGGCCCGTGATATAACGTTCGGACAATTTGGTCGCCGATTCCAACGCTTCATCGCTGAAGGCAACCTTGTGGTGTTCTTCGTATTTACTGCGAATTCCCTGAAGGATCAGAATGGTGTCCTCAATCGAAGGGGCATCGACTTTGATGCTCTGAAACCGCCGGTCCAAGGCGCTGTCTTTTTCGATGTATTTGCGATATTCGGAAAGGGTGGTCGCCCCGATGCACTGGAGTTCGCCCCGACTGAGAGCCGGTTTGAAAATGTTGCTGGCATCCATCGCCCCTTCGGCCGCACCAGCTCCGACGATGGTGTGCAACTCGTCGATAAACAAAATGATGTTCTTCGCCTTACGGATCTCGTCCATAACCGCCTTGATCCGCTCTTCGAATTGGCCACGGTATTTGGTTCCAGCTACCATAAGAGCCAGGTCCAGAGTAATGACTTTTTTGTCGGCGAGGATTTCCGGAACTACGCCATTGGCAATTTCCAAAGCCAATCCTTCCACGATGGCCGTCTTCCCGACCCCGGCTTCACCGATGAGGACCGGATTGTTTTTCGTCCGGCGACAAAGAATCTGAATCATTCGTCGGATTTCATTGGCCCGGCCAATGACCGGATCCATTTCCCCTTTGCGGGCGAGTTCGGTGAGATCACGACCAAAAGCCTTGAGGGCCGGGGTCTTCAATTCTTTCTTTTCTTCTCCGGGAACCTTGCCGGCACCCGCAGGCTCAGAAGCACCCTCACCGGAAAACTGAGGATCCAACTCGCTGAGAATTTCAGTGCGGGTACGTTCGATATCAACATCCAGGGATTTCAATACCCGGGCAGCGACGCCCTCCCCTTCACGCAGCAAGCCAAGAAGAATATGCTCGGTACCCACATAACTGTGATTGAGTTGACGGGCTTCCTTGCCAGCCAGGTGAAGAACTTTTTTCACACGGGGAGTATAAGGGATATTACCTCCGGATTTCCCTTCGGGACCAAGGCCAACTTCGCGTTCGACGGCGTTGCGAACGGTTTCGAGGTCCAGCCCCATTTTTTGCAGGACACTTACGGCCACCCCCTGACCGAGCTTGATTAGCCCCAGGAGGAGGTGTTCGGTCCCGACATAATTGTGATTAAACCGGTCGGCTTCTTTGCGGGAAAGAGCGAGAACTTGTTGGGCACGTGGAGTAAAATTGTTCATAGCAAGAAGTAATTAGCAATCATTTGGGTTCCATGGAATGAAAATCAGGATCTGGTATAGTCTTAAAATAATCACGAATCAGATGGGCACGCAAGCGATCACGGTATTCTGATTCCAACTCTTTTTGACCAAGGTAAGAAACGTGCCCGGGCTGGGCCTCAATAAAAAGGCGATCAACCATTTCCCTGGTTCCTGCAGGAAAGGTGCCAAGATCGACGCCGAGGCGAATGAGGGAGAGCAAATTCATCGTTTCGGCCGAGGTCAGGACGCCTGCATGGGAGAGCACCCCATAGGCCCGGCCAATTTTATCGCGGAGCTTGATGGGTTCACTTTCCAAAAGCTTTTCGCGAGCATTGATTTCATATTCGTAAATGGTATCCAAAACACTGGAGAGGCGCTTGATGATCTCCGTTTCGGCTTCACCCAAGGTGGTTTGGTTGGAGATTTGAAAGATGCTCCCGCTGGCATCCGAACCCTCCCCGAAAAGCCCGCGAACGGCGAGACCCAATTGACCAACGGCGCGTAGCACCTTATCCATTTGTTTAAGGGTGATCAGGGCGGGCAAATGCATCATAACCGAGGCCCGCATCCCGGTGCCCAGGTTGGTCGGGCAGGCGGTCAAATAACCGAGCTTGGGGGAAAAGGCGTAATGCAACTGTTCCTCAATAGCGGTATCGATGCGGTCAATATTGCGCCAGAGGTTTTTGAATTGAAAACTGTTTCGCAAAACCTGTAAACGCAGGTGGTCTTCTTCGTTTACCATGACCACCACTGACTGGTCCCGGCTGATCAAAATGCCCGAGCCATTGACCGATTGCATGAGGTCGCGGCTGATCAAGTGGCGCTCAAAAAGGATCTTTTTGTCGAGGTCGGAAAGTTTTTCATTTTTAAAAATACTAGCGGTTTTCAGACCTGTAACTTCCTTTAAGGTAGTGAGACAGGTTGACAGAATTTCCCGCCTTTGCGCCGGATTGGCACGGGCGGGAAAAGGGTAAGAAGCAAGATTGCGAGCAAGCCTGATGCGCGAGCTTAAAACCACGGGCCCGTTGCTGTCGCGGCGGTCGTGAGTCAATTCAGCTTTGCTTTCCAGTAGGTCTTTGATGGTCATGATGGGGAGGGAGCCGTGGAAAATTCGTCTTTGAGTTCTTTAATTTGGTCCCGAAATTTGGCGGCTTTTTCGTATTCTTCATCGGCAATCGCCTTCTGAAGCTGGTCCTCCGCCATTTGAATTTTTTCCATAAGGGTTTTGCGAGCCAGAGCCCGAACGGGGACTTTTCCGGTGTGGTGAGTGCCCTTGTGCATTTTACGCAGAAGCGGATACAAAATCTCAGCAAAGGTTTCGTAACAATCGGGGCACCCCAGCCGACCGGTTGACTGAAAATCTTTTTCGGCACATCCACAGGTAGGGCAAGACACCCCGGAGGAAGCCACGGGCGACGGACCGGACGGATTTCCCTTCATCAAGAGGTCTGCCAAAGAAAATCCATTGGGATCAGTAACCCCTTTTTCCTGTGCGCATTTTTCGCACAAATCTACTTTGTGGATTTTATTATTAACAATTTGCGTGAGATGAACCGTTGCCGGTTGTTCGCATAAATCACATTTTAAGACCTTGCCCATACCCTTTACTATATCATAGGAACGAAAGCCGTCGAGCCCTTAGGCGGAAAGATTCAGGAAAACGAATCTGCTTGCTCAGGCGGGCAAATGAGGGTGAATTGGGGAGAATGTCGAGTGATGCCAACGAAGAGACCAAAACCTTGCTTGAGTGGGCCCTTCGGGTCTGTCCGGATTCGTCGCGCAAACGGGTCAAGGAGTGGATCGCCGGAGGACGCTTTTGCCTCCATGGAGAAGTCGTCACCAAAGCAAGTATACGTATGCCCGACCCCGGTAATGCGCTCACGATGGGCCCCCCTTCCCAAACCGAGCGCCGCTGGGGCATTCGCAAGCGAATCCATCCCAAACTGGTTTTGGTTTATCTCGATACCGACCTGGCCATTGTCGATAAAGAGGCGGGCCTCCTCTCGGTTCCGACGAAGCAACAGAGTCAGGAATCGGCCCTCGATGTTCTCGCTCACTATTTAAATGATCCCCAGGGGGAAGCGACTCGCCGCAGTTTCTTTGGTAATGCCCGCCTTGTCCAACCACTCCCCGTGCATCGTCTGGATCAATATACCAGCGGTTTGCTCTGTATTGCCATGAATGAAACGGCACGAGCGCAACTTATTGCGCAATTGCGCCGCCATGAGTTTCTGCGCGAATACATTGCCTACGTGAATGGTGAGGCGAGAAAACCCTCCGGAAGTTGGCGGAATTTCATGAAGCTCGACCCCACCGGGTTTTATCAAAACATCGTCCCGGCAAATACTCTGCAAGCCACCGAGGCCATTACTCACTTTAAGGTTGTGGAGCATTTTGCCCACCACCGGGTAAGCAAACTTCGTCTTCGCTTGGAAACGGGACTCAAACACCAAATCCGCCTGCAAGCTGCGGCTCATCGATTGGCTTTGATTGGCGACCGCAATTATGAGGAGAGCACACAAAAAGCCCTGGCTAACAAAGGGACTCCCCTCCCCTATCAATTTAAACGTCAGGCCCTGCACGCCGCGATGATTGGCATCACTCATCCCACCACCGGAGAAAAAATGCGCTTCGAATCGAAAATCCCCGGAGATATGCAAAAACTTGAAGTCCGCTTGCGTGATGAGTCCCTCCCCCTTCGCTAAATCTTCAGCGAAATATCCGCCTTGCTGCCAGTGAGTCGGAGGACGGAGATCAGGACTCGATGCCGAGTGTCGAGTCCTAATTAAAAGTTGACAGTGATTTTTGGTTTTTTGGTGGTTATAGATTTTACGGTTATTGTGCAGACGAAGTATTCGAAAAGCTTCCCAAGAGTCTTCCCGTTACCAACCCGCTGGGCCGGACATCGATCGATACCCCTGAAAATTGACGACTGGCTCAGCCCGCGTGGCATCTCAGACCAACGATTACGATTAGGATGTGAAGGCAGGACACCCGCATGCCCAATGCCTTTGTTGATGATTAAATACTTACACCCTCACAAACATCAACCCCGAAACAATTTCTTAATCCGCGCTTCCAAAGCCTGCATACGGTCACTGATTTCCGTATCCAGAGAATGAATTCTCATAAAGTCTTTTTTCATCTCCAAACATACCGTTCCCGGCAAAAGACTCACCACCCAGGCAAAGAAATAGCTCTCTTTTTCGGTCATACTATGAGAAAATTCCTGAATCACTGATTCCAAAGGCAACGACGGCGAGAAAGCCCGCCGGGCAACATCGAGCCCACCAAGAAAAGACGCGCCCAAAAACCAAAGGACAAACCCCGGGACTTTCCGGAACTGGAAGCGCCAGGCCCCGGGAGGACAAAGCCATACCGAAAACGCCGCACCAGCAAAACTCGCCCCAAGGATGACCCCGGGCTCCCGCCAAACTCCACCGGAGAGGACC
>JAFIGF010000185.1 GCA_020831535.1 Opitutales bacterium
TCCTGGGCAATGGCCAGGGCCGAGTGGGCTTCCCGCTTATCAGGGTTCAGGCGGCGGTCCACCGATACCGGAACGGCGGCAAGTCCCGTAAGGGAGCCGATATACTCGACTCCGTAAGGTTCGAGTTCGTTCAGGTGTTCGAGGAGGAGATGATGAATTTCGGCCCGTTCAGTCTCATCGACTTCGCGAACACCAATCGAGAGACTGTCCACGCTGAGGATTTTCTCGATCAGCGGGCGAAGGTTTTCCTCCTGGGTGCGTGCGGCAATTTCCCGTAGGGAGGCATTGTCAAAAAGGTCAAAACTGAGGAGTTGGTTTTGCCGTTCCGAGGAAAGCCGTTCGACAAATGATGCATTCTGATCGGCGAGAAGTCCCGGGGTGGACAGTCCGGTCCCAGCGAGCAGGGCCACCGCGGTGGCGTGGCGAGTCAGGGAAGGGAGGAAGCGGGAAAAGGGAAAGGACATAGCTTAGTAAAAGCGGGGGCTGAACAATTGGTGGTTTTGGAAAGGTTCGATAAAGTTGGCGTCAGAACCACTTTGGTCCATGAGCATGGCCAGTAGATCGAGCATGTTCCAGCAGAAGACACAGAAAATGGAACCGATCACCAGTCCGATAAAGAAAGGCTTGGCGGCTTTGTAGGAGTTCATTCCACCGTATTTGATAATCAGTTTTTTGAAACCCCAGGCCACCAGCACGCCACCCCAGACGAGGGAGGCTTCGTTGGTAAAGCCCTCTCCTTTATGGTAGGGCGATATCCAGTGGTAGTAGAGGCTGAAGAGCAGGACCAGATAGCCAATCGGGTGCAGTGGGAAACTGAGGAAATATTTCCGCAAGAGGGTTAGCGCCAGGATAACGACGAAGCCGACAGCCACGAAAAAGACGTGGACCCCCGAAAAGGTGTTGTGCATTTCGAGGGAGCCTTCTCCTTGGAAGTGACCCACCCATAAGGGGTATTTGGCCATATTCACGTTGGGTATGGTGGCTGCTCCGTCGCGGAGTGCATTCCCTTGAATGCCGTCTCCGAAGTAATGGGAAAGCATCAGAAAACTGAAAAATCCCGCCCCAATGGCGACCACAAAGGCGAGAAGGGAAGCTACCGCGACTACACCGTAGCGCAATTTGTAGCGGCGCGCCAATTCGATATTCTCCAACTGTTGGGGGAGGCTGCGAAAAATCAGCGTCCAGGGGAGGAAAACGATATTGAGGAAGGCGGCGTAGTTTTTGGCCCCCATCCCGCTGGTTAAGCCGAAGATCATCGGCATTTTGGTAAAGTCATAGGTGACATGCTGGGTGGGCAGGCCGGTTTCCGCCCGGACGCGGGCGGCGGCAATGGCAATGGCGATGACCAGCAGGCCAAATAGAAGTATGACAAACGGACTGTTGACCCCGATATTCCAAATCATAATGAAAATGAAGATCGGCAAAACAATGAGCCCGGCCATGGTCAAGCGGGGAGGCACATAGTGGTCGGGGGCTTCTCCGGCTTTGGGGCGGCTTTTGGTTTTCCAGGACTTTATCAGGAGAAAGAGGGTGAAACAGACGACCGCTCCCAGCAACTGTTCCATGGGATAGGGATAATTGGATCCCCCCGCCCAGCCGGTGTAAAGGCCGGTGTTGAAGGCGCCGTCGGCCATGAGTCGCATAATCCAACTGAACAGAGTGTAGATAAAAAAGATCATCCAGATGGAAAAGCTCAATTCCAGACTGATCAAAAAGGCAATGCCGATGACAATCGGAGAAAAGACAAAGACCACCTTGTCAATTTCCGATAAAATCCCGCTGGTGAAAAGGGTTCCGCTGGCATCGAAAACGATGCGCATATCGTTGCCGACAAGGCCGTAGTGATTGATGGCCTCCAGCGAGAGGATTAAAAATCCGAGAAAAACGCCAAAAAGGAAAAACCGGTCAAAGAGAACGCTCCGTTTCTCTGGTTCCCGGATGTCGTCGGCGGTTTCCAGTTTATAATCGTGACGAATCAGCCCGTCGGCGATCTCGACCAATGGAAAAGCCAGATTTTCCCTTTCCACCCATTTTCGCCGGAAATACTCGGCGAGACACATCATGAAGAGAAAGATGGCCAGGAAGAGGAGGCCCCAATTGAAAATCGGTTTAATCCAAAGTTCCCAGGGGATTCGCTCACGGGCTGAACTCATATTGGCCCAGAAACTCTGTTGATCACGAAGTTGCCGACTGGAAGAGTCATCCCACAAACCGTTGCGAAAGGCATAAATGTTTTGATTGGGCGCATCCGACCCATCCTGTCGAATCATATTCCGCCGCTCACTTCGGCTGAGGCGAAAGGCGAAACTGGAGAGCATATCATCCCGCTCGGCTCGGGAGAGTTCGGCTTGTTGCTCTAAATAAGCCTCCATCAGTCCGTTACGGACTTCTCTGCTATCTACCTCGGTGAGTACGGAGACTTGAGCCTGCCACTCCTCCCAGCGTGGGGCGAGTTCCTCCTCCGCGATGCGCAGGCGGGCCTCCCTTTCTTCGTCGGATAGACGGTTTAGCTCGTCGTTTACCCGCAAAACCATGGCGGGATCCATGGTGAATTGGTAGTCCTCCACCATGGTGAGAAGAAATTCATCATACTGGGAGAGCTCTGAAATAAGTTTTGGGGCGAATTCGGCACTTTTTGCTTCCCTTTGTTCTTGTTGCGCTTCGATCGCATCGGCCAAGCCGAGATGCTGAAAAATTTCGGCGGAATCATCGTCCAAAAGCCGTTGGGCGTCATCGGCCAAAAGATTAGGGATTCGTTCGCGGAGGGGGCCCATCTCCACCAACTCGGCCAACGTCTCCTCCGGGATGGTTTCTACTGGTGGAAGTTCTTCCAAGTCCTCCAAGCGCTGGCGGCGAACCTGCTCCGCCTCAATCGTCTCCAAAGTCCCGACGAGGGATCGCCGGGCTTGGTCGCTGTCACGGATGATATCATTATCGGTTAAAAACCGCAAAAACCGGTCCGCCCGGTTCCATGCCAGTCCCTCATCGGTGGGCACCTTGGGAAACCAGCTGTCGCTCATGCTGTCAAAAATCGTCCGGTAGGTGGGATTGCCTTGGAAAAAATACTCATCCAGAGCGGCCGAATTGGCGTTGTAAAAGGTCCGGACCAAACCGAGGTTCATCACCGGCGCGGCGATGCTCAACATCACAAACAAAATGACCAGATTTTGCCGGGGAATGGCCTGCACTTTGGCCATGGAACGGATAAAGGCCCACGCAAGCAAAAGGGTGAAGAGGATTCCGATGGCCCAACCCACCGGAGTGGCCGTTTCGATGTCCGCGTTGACCGTCATCATCGTCATAAACTGGGACAACGGCGCGAGGATCAGAATGAGGACCAATCCAATGAGAATAGTTACGGCGCGGGAAATACTCATGTCAGCAGATGCGTATGGGAAAAGAAGCCAAAAAAAGGGTCAGGGGTTAGTGTTCGGCGATCGAGCCGATGGAAATATTCAGGTCTTCGCGTTTGACGATTTTCTCGACCTCACCGTCGCGCAGATAAACCACCCGGTCGGAAACGTTCAACATCCGGGCATCGTGGGTGGCGGATACCACGGTGACCCCTCGGTCGACACTGAGTTTGCTCAAAAGTTCGACAATGGAGACGGCGGTTTTGGAATCCAGGTTGCCGGTGGGTTCGTCAGCGAGAATGAGGTCGGGGTCGTTGGCGAGGGCACGGGCGATAGCCACCCGTTGTTGTTGGCCGCCGGAGAGTTCACCGGGAAGGTGATGCATGCGTTCACCGAGACCGACCATTTCGAGCAATCCGGCCGCCTTTTCGCGGGCCTCGTGTTCGGTGAGGCCCAGAAAGCGCATCGGCAGGACGACGTTTTGCAAAGCGGAGACCACCTCAATGAGGTTATAATTCTGAAAAATATACCCGATATTGGCGCAGCGTAGGGAGGCCAGTTCGGCGGGGGCGAGATCCTGCAGGTTCCGGTTGCCCAGTCGAATGCTTCCTTTGGTCGGCAGATCGAGGGCCCCGATCATGTTGAAAAAGGTCGTTTTCCCGGAGCCGGAGGGCCCCATCAGGGAGATATATTCACCTGCATAAATGCTCAGATTGATTTTCTTGAGCGCGTAAACCACGGTCTTTCCGGTAGGATAGGCTCTTTCGACATCAATAGCTTCAATCAGGATTTCGTTCTTGGCAGGCATGAAATGAGAGGAAGGGATAGGGTAAGGGAATCAATAATGCGGGTTTTCGGCTAAAAGTTTAAAATTTCATTTATGGGTCTCGGTGAAAAGGAAAAAAGGCTTTTGATCCAAGGAAATTTCGCGAAAGCAGTTTATCTTGGCAGATTAGGCCCCCCTATTCCGAGCGAATTCTGTTTTTCCGTGCGCAAAAAATAACCTCTTATCGGAAGCCTGCACATTTTTCAGGTCGGGGGACTCCACAGCGAAGCTGGAATAGGCAATTAGAGACTTACGGGGTCGGAGTGTTCCGCGCAGCCGCTTCCGCCTTCGCTAAAGCTACGGCGCGACAGTGAAAGCGGCCCGCGCGGTGTGGTGGGGTGTGTTTTACGTCCCTGGTTTGAAGCACTCCGTGCAGGGACACGAGGTCCCCGCTTGGGGCAATCAGCGAACGGGGGCCTTGTGCCCCTGCGCGCAAAGGGCCTGTTGATTTATTATCCCATCGGCTGTTTGTAGTCCCGTAGGGACGATGTGAGGGTAGCCGTGGGTGAAACCCACGGATGTTTGGCCCCCCGAAAAATGCCTCGCAGAGCGAGTGCCGGAGGGTAGGTGTTTTGCTAATGCGCGCAATTCCATTGCGAAAGAAGGCTTCTTTGCCTTTCCTTTTTAAAAAAAGATTTTCTTTGTCCGCAAATCCCTTTATTAAAGGTGGCTTACTTCGTTAAAACCCATTTCCCTGAAACGTAAATCCCAGAGTTTTTTGATCTTATGTCGTCTTCCAATTTTTCCCAGCGCGTTGTCGTAACCGGTATGGGGGTGGTTTCTTCCCTCGGCAATGAAGTTGATGAGTTTTACCGCCGCTTGTTGGCCGGTGAGAGTGGTATTGCCACGGTCGATTCCTTTGATACGGAAAAATTTGCCTGTCGGATTGGGGCGGAATGTAAAGACTTTAAAGCGGAGGAATGGATGCACCCGAAAGAGGCTCGTCGGAGCGACCGGTATGCGCATTTTGCCTTGGCCGCGAGTAAGAAAGCAGTGGCCTCGGCGGGACTCGATATGGCGAACGAGGATCCCGGTGAGGTTGGGGTGTTGGTTGGTTCCGGAATCGGGGGGATGTGGACTATCGAAAACCAAAGCCGGGTTTTGCATGAACGCGGGCCCAGGCGGGTTTCCCCTTTTATGATCCCTTCTCTAATCGCCAACATTGCCAGTGGTTTGGTCGCCATAGAGTTTGGCATGAAGGGCCCTAATTTTGCCGTGGTCAGCGCCTGTGCGACCGCCACCCATGCTATTGGAGAATCCCTTCGGATTATTCGGAGCGGGGAGGCTCAGGTGATGATTGCCGGCGGCAGTGAGGCGGCGATTACTCCCTTGGGATATGCGGGCTTTTGCTCGATGAAGGCCATGAGCACCCGCAACGATGAACCGCAGCGGGCAAGCCGCCCCTTTGATCGGGGCCGGGATGGTTTTATCATGGGAGAAGGGGCTGGTATTTTGGTCCTGGAAACCCTTGAGCACGCTTTGGCTCGGGGGGCCAATATCCTGGGTGAAATCAAAGGGTATGCCGCCACCTGCGATGCTTACCATGTGACCGCTCCGGAAACCAGTGGGGCGGGCTTGTCTCTATGTATGAAGAAGGCCTTGAAAAACGGTGGTTTGGAACGGGAGCAAGTTGACTATATCAATGCGCACGGCACTTCGACGCCTTTCAACGACCGCGTCGAGACCAAGGCGGTCAAAGATACCTTCGGCGATCATGCTTATCGCCTCAAAATGAGTTCGACCAAGTCGATGACCGGCCACCTCTTGGGAGCTGCCGGGGGCGTGGAAGCGATTGTTTGCCTGAAAGCCATTGAAACCGGCGAGATCGCCCCGACCATCAACTACGAGGAGCCGGAGGACGGGTTGGACCTGGATTATGTGCCCAACCAGAAGGTTTCCGCGCCGGTCGAGATCGCTATGAGCAATAATCTCGGATTTGGCGGGCATAATGCCAGTTTGGTGGTGGCGCGTTACAAACCATGAGTTCGGTTCATATGGAAGTTTTTTTTGAGGGGCGGGTCCAGGGCGTGGGTTTCCGCTACACCGTTCGCCAAATCGCCCAGGGATTTGAAGTGTGCGGTTGGGTGAAAAACCTGGCGGATGGCCGGGTCGAACTTCGGGTCGAGGGCTCTCCAAAGGAAGTGGAAGAGTTTGTCCAGGCCGTCGAAACCGAAATGGAAGGTTATATTCAGCGAACCGAGAAAAAAACCATGGAACAAAAGGAGGGCTTTCGCGGTTTTGAAATCCGCTGATTTTTTACCATGGCACCAGCTATCGAAATCAAGGAACTGACCAAGGATTTTCCCCTTGGTTTGGGAAAATACAAACTGCGGGCGGTCGATCATTTGTCCCTGCGGGTGGAACAGAATCAGGTGTTTGGTCTTTTGGGGCCCAATGGCTCCGGAAAGAGCACGACCATGAAGGTCATCCTGGGATTGTTGGCCCCTACGGCGGGAGAATGTCGGGTTTACGGTATTCCCAGTCACAAAACGGCGGCCCGCAGAGAAGTCGGTTTTCTTCCGGAAGCCCCCTATTTTTACAAATACCTGAGTGGTTTGGAGATGGTTGTTTTGATGGGAAAAATCTGCGGTCTGTCCAGAGCCCGGGCCCGTGAGCGAGCCTGGGAGGTGATTGAATG
>JAFIGF010000189.1 GCA_020831535.1 Opitutales bacterium
CCCCCACTCCGTGAAGCCAGCCTGCTGGCGAACCGTTCGGTTCGCAAACGCCGCAGCAGGCAGCGGCTGGAAAAAGCGGCAAGAGCTTGCCGCACTCCAAGGTGCCTACGGCACGGTGGTCGGTTGATGGTTTGCCGGGCCGGCCTATCCGACGGCGAAGCCGTCCTTGGACTGCGCCAGCCCTGCTGGCGCTTTCCGTGAGCTAGCCCTGCTGGCGAACCGTTCGGTTCGGTAACGCCGCAGCAGGCTGCGGCTGGAAATAGAAATTCAATCAAAAAGCAGTTGACAGCTATGAAAAATATTTAATTATATTGAACTCAGTGTTTCATTTTTCGCCCCATACCCCGTCGCGTTGTTTGCTTGGTTTTTTCATGGTGAGTGTCCTGGTGTGGTCTGGCTGTGGGGAAACACCCGAGGAAGAGGAACCGCCGGTGGACGAAGAGGCCGCCCTTTCGGAGGATGCCACTACGGTGGATTTGTTGCACACCAACATTGATCCGATGGAGCTGATGGAGAAGGTTCTGGCGCTTTCCGAGGAGGAGGCGGAGGCCCAGTGGGCCGAATTTACCGAACGTTTCGATGGGCGGGAACGGGAACACCGCCGGGCGCTGATCAATGAATTCGATTCGGTCGGCGATGGCGTGGTTGATCCGGAGCAGTTGGATGATTTTGTCGAGGCCGAGGATGCCTTGCGACGCCAGCAAACGCAAAACCTGCGGGAGTATTTGCTGGAGCAGTACGATGCCAACGGCGATGGCCGCCTCTCCCGGGCGGAGTTGGAAGAGGTTTTTGCGGCTTTTCGCAAGATTGCCTCCTTGCCCTCCAATTCCCAGCGCGAGATCCTGGCCCGTAAATCGCTCGAACTGCGATTGTTCGATTGGGAAAACAAAGGCTTTTTGACCCCCTCTGAATGGGTTGCCGCCGGACGCCTCCGCAGCGAGGCCTTTCGCGCCGGCGAACCCGACGACACCATCACCATACCCGTTCCCGTGCGCCCCCGACGCGGGCGATGAACAAGTGACCAATCCCCGAATACGATGAAAACAAGACCCCTAGGCCTTTTATTGGCGTTCCTTCCTTCCTTCCTTCCTTTAACTGAATTGAAAGCGAACCCAGGGGGTGATGAGGAAGTGACCTATTTGGAAATCACCGCAGGTTTTCACAAACGCGGAAGCGGCCACCCTGCCGGGGGCTATACGGGTGCAGTGATCGGGTCCTATGGGGTAGAAAACCCGCTATGGAGAGGCGGGGATCGGGGCGATGGGACAGAACAAATTGGAGATGATGAGTATGAAGATACTTCGGTGGAAAGTGGTACCCTGAAAGCGGAGTATGATTTTACCGGGATCGAAGGTTCGGCGGGAGCGATTCGCATTGAAGTGGGGGAAAGCCCCTGGGCGGGAGGAAGTGGAGGAAGTCCCGCGGTAAAGGCCAAATTACATTTTGCCAATGACTCCGGGGGCTCGGGCGGGGGAGATGACGATGGAGAGCCCGGACCGGGTCCTGGTGTGACAAGCATGGGTGGCTCTGCGAGTGGTTCCCATAATGCCAATATTGAAGGCAATATTCTAACGCAAAAAGGGGATGTCTATGATGCCTATGCGGAAGGTGAAACCCGAGGCAGGGTGGAAAAAATCGAAATGTGGGTGGAAGGTTTGGAAGTCCGTAAAGGAGAGGACGATGAGGGGAATGAAATTGAAGTCGGCAATGCCGGGGCCTATATGACGGTGAAAGCCACCCTCGATAAACCCATGATTGACCGGATTGAGTGGGCCTTTGCGGATAAGGGCGAAATGGAAGGTCCGGCTTTTATCCCCTGGGATGAGACGGTTGAGCTAACGGCCATACCCAATCCCGAAAAACTGGATTTCGCCAAAGGGGAACCGGAATGGACTCTGGAGGCGCAACCCGACGATTCCGATCTTTCGGACGAAGACATCGAGGTCGTGGAGAATGATGAAGACAACCATACCGTCGTCACCTTCACCCCCGATCATCCCGGACTCTACACCATCAAGGCCACCGTCGATGATTCCGAGGCCGAGATCGATATCTACGCGGTGCAGGTTGAAGTGGTCTTTGCGCATCATTTGGAATCCGGAGATCATGATGGGGAGTATGAGTTTTGCCAGGGAGATTCCGATTCCGGGGATCCGGATTCAACCACGCTCTTTGTCAATCGGGCCGACCTGCAGGAGGACGAGCGGCCAGACTTCGCTTCGGAGAACCTGGAGGAGGATACGGGAATTTTAAAAGAAGTGGTACTGCATATATGTCCACCGGATATCGATTGGGAGGAAGAAGATGTTGATTTTGCCTTCACCTTTGCCTATCCCGGCGATGAGGAATTGCCCGATTTTGACGAAGCGGAGACCATTGGTACGGGGCCGGATGGAACTCAATTCAAAGACTATATCTCGGCCGACTCCGGGTTCCGGGATGCCACCATTCGCCTTTGGGCGATCGACGACCCGACGGAAAGTCGCAACGAAGAAAGCTATGTTGTTCCTGATGACGAAATAGAGATCGGCGACGACGATGCCGCTGATTGGGTTTCCGATTTTGACGGGACCCAGTCCTTTTATGTCGAAGGGATCAGCGAAGGAAGCGGGGAAATTTCGGTGACGTTAACGGTCAACGAGATCGAGATAGAAAGCGACCCTTCCGCCGAGTTTGAGGTTTTAGAGCCCTATCTCTGGTTGAACGCCAGCAACGATAGCGCCGAGAAACGCCCGGGCGTTCCCAGTGTGGATTTCGCCGAAATCGAAGAAGACTTCATCATCAAAGACCAAGGCGAGGGGTTTGTGTGGTGGGAGACGGATGATGATGGGAGTGGTACTGGTCGCAGAGCCCGCATTGACAGGAATAATATAGTCGATCTGATTCCCTTTAAAATCGTTTTGCCGGACCATGATGATGATCTAACGGTGTTTTTGGAGCCTGGTATTGATTTGGTGTTGTATCCGCTTGCAGATGGACAGTCGGGGCTTTCGTTTTTGCATACGGATGAGGGTGGATTGGCCCAATTGGATGAAAATCAAATTGCGGAAATGAAGGCCAGTGAGGATGGCCATGGAGAAGAAATAGAGAAAGAATATTTGGGAGAAGAAGAAAACCATTTCCTGTTTCATGCCATGGAAACGGGTGAGGAGGAACAAATGATCCTTTACCTGCAAGATCCGGATACAGAAGAAGTCGTGCCCGTTGATTCGTTTCGTTTGACGATCAAAGAAGTCGATGAGTTTTGGGTTTTCGCCTCAGGGCGAGGCGATGATCGGCCTTATGACGGGGATTATCCCACTGAAGATGGAAGGAAAGCAGAGGGCATGAGGTGGTTTGGAGAGCCATCGGAAGTTTCCGGCCACCCGGGTTCACTAGACACGGAAAAGTCTAACGTTTTGGTCTGGATTCACGGGTTCAATGTGACCGAAAATCAAGCCCGGGAAAGTTACGCCCAAATCTTTCGAAGACTGTATCTTCTCGGGTATCGCGGAAACTTTGTCGGATTTACCTGGGAAGGAGATAGCGGCGGCTTAGTGACTGGAGGTCCGATGACAGCTATCCGCTTTGACCCTGATGTGCGAGACGCTTTTCGTTCAGCACTAGGTTTTCGAAATTATTTGCGAGGACTTCGAGACGAATTTGGCTCGGAAAATATTGATGTGGTTGCCCATAGTCTTGGAAATTTAGTAATGTGGGAAGCTATGCGGTTACAACGCACTACGGAGAATTCGGTTTTAATTCGGAACATGGCAAGCGTTCAAGCCGCAATATGGCGGGAAGCATTTGAAGAAAGAGATGACTTAACTTATGTTCATAATAGCTCCAAGTATAGTGCGTTTCGGGAAAGAGATGAAATTAGTTACACCGTTGACCAACAACAGCAGCATAGTTGGAGATTTTGGTTCAACCAGCCGGACAAGGCGATTCGTGATGTTTTAGATGGAAATATTTACAACAATTTTGTTTATGAATCAGCCGACGACGGAGAAGGCGTTGGTGATTCAGCGGTGCAAAAAAGGATGAGACAAAACGATTGGGTACATCGGGCAAGATTTTATCAGGGAGGGTTGTTTATTTACAACAGGTGGTGGCAATATCGTAGAGATCGATTGGAAAATGATCCGAAAGTGTATCGATCTCCAACCGGTGATGCCCGACTTTATAACCGTGCCCCAGCCTTAATGGATCCTCGGCGATGGGCTCCGGCGCTTTATGCGGCAGGGAACCGTTATAGGTATAGACGGTTGAATTATCCCCAAGGTTTAGTGGCAAATCCCATCGCCGATTTCAATTTCAACGCCTTTGAGGAGACAGAGTGGCGTAGAAACCAACATAGTGATTATTTAAAGACTAAGAGAGGCCTTTTCAGCGAAGGCCAATGGTTCCCCAAAATCTATTCCTGGTGGGATTTGTTTTTGGGGGAAGGAATTACTGTAGAGGACAAGAACGGTTTAAACATTATCCCCATCGGAGAAGAATAATATGAAACACCTAATCAAACTATGGAAATCCCTAACATTTGGCTTGGCCTTGGGTCTTACTTCGTGCGCGACTTACGGGAATGAGCACCGTATGTTAGCGGCGATTGAAGTGCTGCAGGAGGAAGAACTGGCGGAGCAGGTGTCGATGGCTTTGACGGCAGAGCAGCGGGAGCGCTTGGTGGAAGATTTAGTGGATTTGCCGGAGGGGTTGGCGGAAACATTGCGGGCAGCAGAGGAAGAGACATTATCCCTCGCGGTTGGCGATTGGCATGACATTGTCATCGCGATTCGAAAGGATCAGGTGCGTAACCCGGAGCGCTACGATGGAAAAGGTCCCTTGGCGGAAATTTTGCTAAAACTGGTGGTTGAGTTGGAAGAGGCGGGCTATCCGCATAATCGCCACCCCACGGCAGTGCGCTGGCAAAAGGAGCACTTGGTTATCGCGGAAAACCTGAGTAGCCTTCCCTCCCGTGCCCGGGTGCGTATTGTGGATCAGGACGGTGAACCGATGGAAGGGGTGACCTTGGAAATCGATAAGTCCATATTGCGCCCATTGGCATGGGAACCCACCAGCCGGATGCGAACGGTGACCGTTGATGGAGAGCGAACGATACGGATCGGAGGGGCTTTTGTTGACGATATCAATTTAACCGCACGCAAGGACGGGTATTACACGGCAAGAAGGCCGGTAAGACAACCCCGCCGTGAAAATGTGGAAGGTTTAACTGAACGCGCTTGGAAAGATGTGGTCCTCGGTCGAGAGACGGTGATCGATCCCGAAGAGCCGAAACTCTTGAATGTGGTCCTGGAGTTGCGCAAGAAGGGGGAGATTGTTAAGT
>JAFIGF010000202.1 GCA_020831535.1 Opitutales bacterium
ACTGTTGTACCAGATACTCACCCGCTGCTTGAAGGTCTTCACAAACTCCGGCAGATTGTGCATCCGCTTGTGCAAAGCCTCCCGCAACTCCTCCGCTTCCTTGCCGCCTTCCTTAAGCGTCCGCTGTACCTGTTCCACCGAATTGGGTGCATAGGCTATCGAACGGGGAGTCCTGCGCAAGTGATTGTTCTCCCCGTGCAAATGCCCATACCGTTCCACCAACTCCTCGTCGGTCAACTCTACCCCCTCCGCACTAGGCACCTCCACCAGGATGTGGAAGTGATTGGCCATCATACAGTAGGTCAGTATCTTGACCCCTGAAAAGGCTGCCACCCGGTGTAACATCTTGGCGAGAACGGCTTTCTCCTTCTCGCCAAAAATCTTTTCTCCATTCACAGTCCGCGACATCACATGATAAACCGCCGGACAATCCGTAAAATGTAACCGTTTTCGTTGCATACCCCCAGAAAATCAAAAATCTACCACCCGTCAATAAATAAGTTCTAAAATCTTAAATTTAAATTCTGAGAGAAACGCCGTGACATGGAGGTGGAATTGTCTTAAATGCTAGACTTCTATGAAAGTCGTACTCGCTTATTCTGGAGGTTTGGATACCTCGGTTATTGTTAAATGGTTGCAGGAGTCTCTGTCTGCGGAGGTGATTACCTTTGCTGCGGATGTGGGACAGGAGGAGGAATTGACGGGATTGCCGGAGAAAGCGAGAGCTACCGGGGCCTCGGCGCATTATACGGTGGATCTGGTGGATGAATTTGCGGAGGACTTCATTTTTCCGATGATCCGGGCAAACGCTTTGTATGAGGGGCAATATTATCTGGGCACTTCGATTGCCCGCCCACTTATTGCCAAGGCGCAGATTGATATCGCGCGAAAAGAAGGCGCCGATACGGTTTCTCACGGGGCAACCGGAAAGGGAAATGACCAATGCCGATTTGAGCTCACCTATGCCGCTCTGGCTCCTGATTTGAAGATCATTTCTCCGTGGCGACGAGAGGATTTCCGCAAAGCTTTTCCCGGTCGGACGGAAATGATTGATTATTGCCGGGAGCACGGCATCGATGTGGAGGCTTCAGCGAAAAAACCCTATTCGATGGACCGAAACCTCCTGCATATTTCCTATGAGGCGGGGATCCTTGAAGACCCTTGGTTCGACCCAACAACCGCCGACAACAAGGATATGTTCAAATTAACTGCGGATCCGGAGGATGCGCCGAATGAGCCCGAAACGATTGAGTTGGACTTCGAAAAAGGGGACTGTGTAGCCATCAACGGTGAGGCCCTTCCACCTGCCCAAATCCTGACCCGCTTGAACAAACTTGCCGGCAAGCACGGTATCGGCCGGGTCGATCTGGTTGAGAATCGCTTTGTGGGCATGAAAAGCCGGGGCGTTTATGAAACCCCCGGGGGTACTATATTGCTGAAGGCGCACCAACAAGTGGAAAGTCTGACAATGGACCGCGACTTGATGCACCTGCGGGACGGGTTGATGCCCAAGTACGCAGAATTGATTTACTATGGATTCTGGTATGCGCCGGAACGCGAAGCATTGCAGGCGTTCATTGACGATAGTCAGAAAACAGTCAGCGGCACGGTGCGGCTGAAACTTTACAAGGGCAACATCATCACCTGTGGCCGAAAATCCCCGCTTTCTCTTTACGACGAGGCGATCGCCTCGATGGAAGGGGTGGCCAGCGCCTACAATCCTGACGACGCCACCGGGTTTATCAATCTGCAGGCTCTTCGTTTGCGGGCTCGCTACCAGGGGCAAGGCTGCCCTCCGGTGGCTCGCCAGAGCAAATTGCAAAAAGATTAATCAACCAGACTTCATTTATTGCATTGCTTTGCGCGGAAAATGCCTTTTCCCTCATACTTTGATCACTTTCCCAAAAAAATAATAAATTATGTCTGAACTTACCGGAAATTGTCTCGTTGGCCAGTCCGGCGGCCCAACCTCAGTAATCAATGCCAGTCTTGCTGGCGTTATCCAAGAAGCCCTCAATCATCCTTGCATTGAGGAGGTTTATGGATGTCTCAATGGTGTCCTGGGCATCTTGAATGAAGAATTCATTGATTTGGCGGAGGAATCACAGCAAACCATTCGCAAATTGCGGATCACGCCGGGAGCCGCCCTTGGATCATGCCGCTACAAGTTGCGCAGCCAGAAGGATTTTGACCGTGTACTTCAAGTTTTTGAAGCCCACAATATTCGTTATTTCTTCTATGCGGGAGGCAACGATTCCCAGGATACGGCAGACCGCATCTCCAAACTCGCGCAACAGCGTGGTTATGAGCTCCGGGTAATTGGAATTCCGAAAACCATCGACAACGATTTGGTCACCACTGACCATTGTCCCGGTTACGGCAGTGTAATTAAAAACATCGCGGCCACCGTTCGCGAAATGGCAGCAGATAACGAAGCCCTGGGGCAGAATGATTTTGTTTCGATTCTTGAAGTCATGGGGCGCAGTGCGGGATGGATTGCCGCCGGAGCCGCTCTAGCCAAACGTGAGGACCAGCCTTACGACCCTCCTCATCTGATCTATTTACCCGAAGTCCCTTTCTCCAAGGAGAAACTGTACGAAGATGTGCAGCGGGTTCTGAGCAAGGAGAAATTCTGTCTGATTGTGGTTGGCGAAGGTCTGGTAGATGAAGATGGCAACTACATTTCGACCACTTCGGGAGCCCAGGACAGCTTTGGGCATGCGCAGTTGGGAGATATTGGAACCTACCTGCAAAAATTGATCGAGGATGACCTGGGGCTCAAAGCCCGTACGGCCAAGCTTGGCTACACGCAGCGTGCGGCCGCTCGAAACGCTTCCTTAACCGACAATAACGAAGCCTTTATGGCGGGTCAGGCAGCGGTCCGGGCAGCGGTTGATGGGGAGACCGACAAAATGGTTACCTTGTTGCGGACCGACTCCGACAACTACACTTGTGAAACCGGGCTGACTCCCTTGAGCGAGATTGCCAATGGAGTGAAAATGCTTCCGCGGGAATGGATCCATGAAGATGGGGTGAGCATGAATCATCAATTTTTCCGTTATGCCCAACCCTTAATCGAGGGCGAGGTTAAGATTGATTACCACAAGGGCGTTCCTGAATTCGCGAGACTGGCCAAAAAACGGATTCGCAAGGAATTGGAACCGCACGAATTCGAATAATTTAAAACCAATAGCGCGCTCTGAAAGGGGCGCGCTTTTTTTTATGTCTCAGGAAACCTCTCCCCGCATCGACAAATGGCTATGGGCTACCCGCTGGTGCAAGACCCGGGGCGAAGCGGCCGACGCCTGTCGTAGCGGAGCGGTCAAAAAAGGAGGGCAGAAGGTAAAGCCCTCCTCCACCCCCCGCATTGGCGAAGTCATTCATTTCCGAAAGCTAAACCTCTGGCGCACGTTTAAAATTACCAAGATTCTACAAACCCGGGTTTCGGCCACGTTGGCGGAAGAGTGTTACGAAGACCAAACAGATCCCGAGGAAATTGCTCTTTGGCAGGAAAACCGCAAACGTTCTGCCCTTGAGAAAGTCCATGGGCAGGGTCGTCCGACGAAAAAAGACCGCCGCGAGAGGGCCCGTATTTTTGGAAAATGAACCTTACGACACCCTAAATCCGGAATGAATTCACTACACGCTTTTCCACTAAAAGACTTGTCGGCACGAATCTCTCCCTCATCTTAATATAGACATGAAACCTTTACTCCCAAACTGGCTTTGCCTTGGCCTATCCCTTATTATTTTTCTATCCAGCCATAATCTCACCCTAGGCGAGGAGAAGCAAGGCAGCGAGCCTTCCGCCCCCCCTCAAGTTCCCATCGACCAGCGCGACCTTCCGCAGCAGTCTGAAAAGTGGTGGGATACTTTTTTGGAAGGCGTTTTGTGGCACGACAAAGCAGTGCTCGGCAACGAGGAGGCCACCGACAAGGCCATCATCAAATTTGAGGAAATTCTGGCGGAGCACCAAGACACCCCGTGGGTTTTGGCTTATCTGGGGAGCACCTTCACTTTGAAGGCACGGGATGCGCCCCTTTTACGTAAAAGAGGCTGGGCAAATCGTGGATTCGAGGCTTTAGACAAGGCGGTGGAGAAAACCCCGGAGGATTCGGTGGTGCGACTTATCCGAGCCATCAACTCCTATCATTTACCACGAATCCTCAATCGCCGGGAGCTTGCTGAAACCGATTTCGCCCATCTTCTGCGCAAAATCGAAGACCCGGACCACGAACTGTCCAATGATCTTAAAAGGGCCATTTACTTTCATGCCGGGGCCTTTGCCCTGCATAAACGGGAATCGAAAAGTCTGGCTCTTTTGGAAAAAGCTCTCGCCACTGAGGGCTCTCCTCATTTAGAAGAACCTATCCGCCAAAGTTTGGATATAGCCCGACGCCGATTTGATGAGTCCTAAAAAACCAACGCCCTCCCCCCTTCCCGAATATCCTGATTTAGAGGAGATCCTCGTTACCGGAGAGCAAATTGCCAAACGTATCCGGGAAATCGGAGCCGAAATCGCGGAAGCCTATGAGGATGAGGAAATCACGGTGATCTCGATTATCAACGGGGCTCTTCTGTTTACCGCCGATTTGATTCGCCAAATAGACAACCCGGTAAGGGTGGACTGTATCAGGGTATCAAGTTACCGGAATTCGACCACCTCGGAAAAGGAACCGGAGATTCTTTACAACATCAATCTCGACTTGGAAAATCGTCATGTTCTCTTGATCGATGATATTCTCGATACCGGGAAAACGCTATTCATGTTGACTGAAGCGATTCAACGAATGGGCCCCAAATCCCTGCGAACCTGTGTGTTACTCAACAAAATCGGCCGCCGGGAAATTTCCATAGACGCAGACTTTGTCGGCTTTGATATTCCTGATCGTTTTGTCGTTGGCTACGGTCTGGATTTCGCGGAACGTTACCGCAATCTCCCCTGTATCGGAGTCCTTCACCCTTCCCGTCAGAACCCCATGGAATGGGCATAGGTCCACGGCCCTCTTCGTTATGAAAAAGACCCCTTTGGCATTTCTTTCCCTTTTTTTGCTAACCTTACTTCCGTGCGTTTTGGTGGCAGATGTAATTGTCCTCTCCAATGGCGCCCGACTGGAAGGAGAAATCCTGCAAGAACGGGAGGACCGGGTTGTTCTGGACCTTGGCTTTCAGTTGATCACGATCCCCCGCGATGAGATTTCCACCATCCAGAGCGCGGATCCGGAGGCCGTTGAAACGGTCGTACGGGAAGGCATTTACCGTATCGCCGAAAATGCCCGGGAGCGGTCGGTACGGGACAATGTGGAAACCATTGGGGAAGCGGTGGTGCAGGTGCGCACCCCGACAGGTTTGGGCTCAGGCTTCGTCATCGACCCCTCGGGCTACATCGTGACCAACGAGCACGTCATCAGCGGAGAACGGGATATTACGGTAATTCTTTATGAGCAACGGGACGGCAATTTGGAGAATGTTTCCTTTCGTAATGTGCGCATTGTGGCGCTCAACCCATTTAGTGATTTGGCTCTTTTGAAAGTAGAGGCGGACCGTGAATTTGTCACCGTTCCGGTAGGCAGTTCGAACGATTTACGCCAAGGCGAAATAGTTTTCGCGGTAGGCAGTCCCCTTGGGTTGGAGAGAAGTGTTTCGCAAGGCATCATCAGCTTGCGCAACCGCGCTTTGGAGGGCCGCCTCTACATCCAAACCACCACGCAAATCAACCCCGGTAATTCCGGAGGGCCTCTGCTTAATCTGCGGGGCGAAGTAGTGGGCGTAAACAACATGAAAGTTTCCGGTTTCGGGGTTGAGGGTCTGGGCTTTGCCATTCCGTCCGAGGAGCTGAAACATTTCCTGCACAACCGCGACGCCTTTGCCTTTGATCCGCGCAATCCCAATGCGGGATTCCGCTATTTCACACCTCCGGGAGAAACCCTGGCTCAAGACGGGAAAGAATCGGAAGAGCCCTAACAACTCCCATTTCCTTATGTTTCACAAATCATGAAAAAACTCATCTCTTCCTGTCTTGTAGGTTCAACTCTGGCCCTTAGTAGTCTCCAAGGCGACGTTCCCCCACTGGCCGATATAGCGCCGGCGGACGCCCCTTTTTTGATAGATATTCCGAATATAGGAGAATGGCAGGACAAGTTTCTGGCCAGTCCCTTTTATCACCATCGCGATGCCCCCGAGATGGAAGCTCTCAAAAGGTTCTACCGCGAGGAGATAGAAGAAGGGCTGGAGGAAATGCTTGAAGAAATGGGTGGGGTTACACTGGAGGAACTTTTTTCCCTATTCAGCTTGCGCTTGGGGGCGACGATGACCCGTCCCCTCGACTTCGGTGCCCTTTCCGACGATCCTGATGAGTACGAGGTTTTCACTCTTTTCAACGGTACGTTTTTACTCGCCGAAGTGGGAGAAAACCGGGAGGCCGTCGAATCCTTTTTTGCAAAACTGGAGGAGGCCATGGCCGACGAGGAGGACCCCCATTGGGTCACCGAGGATATTGAAATCCTCGGGTTCCCCTTTCTGCTGGAAAAGGCCCACCCCGATATCCCGGAATCAGGTTCCTTAATCAGTGGTTTCTGGGAGGATTATTTTCTGGCGGGGATAGGTGAAGTGGCTTTCACCGAAACACTGCATTACCTACTGGAAGGGGGACGTCCCGACAGTCTTTCCCTCGAGTCGGAATTTCAAAGCATTGTGGCCAATCTCCCGCCGGAACAGGATACTTTGTTCTTTTTCAACGTGGAGGCCACGTTTCAGCCGCTTTTCGATGCCTTCGTGGAAGGCTTTCAACAAGGGCTTGGGATGATGGAAGCTGGCTGGGCAGAGAATCTGGATGAGATTCTAGGATTCTCGACACTACGCAACTTCTATATTTCCGCGGGTTGGTTGCCCGAGGGGCTGAGTGTGGAGACGGGAATTCGCCACCATGGCAAAAAAGGATTTTTCAATCTCTTCACCACCGCCGGCCCGGCTCCGGAAATCCCCCCGTATTTCCCGGCAGAGGCTTCGCAAGCTCAACTGTTTACCTTTTCCATGGAAGACTTCTGGCGGGAACTCCAAGGTTTTCTGGATTCGATCGACCCGGATATTAACGCCCAAATGCGGAATGGTCTAAACATGATGCGCGGTATGGGGATTGATTTGGAAGAAGGGTTGATCCGTGCCCTGGGGCAGGAGCATTTTGTCCTGACCTTCACTCCGGAAGAACTTAACGAAGACATCGGAGCGGCAATTTTCTATTTGGTTGGTCTATCCCTGCAAAACTCTGCGGCCCTGGAAAACCTGATTCACACCGCCCGAATGATGGCGGGGCCGATGATAGGGGACATTTTCCACGAAACAGACTTCCTCGGAACGACCGTGGTCACGGTCACCGACCCCATGGCGATGGACGAACACGGAGGGGTGGGGTTTCATTATGCCTTTGCTGACGGATATTTCCTGCTCACCATTGGGGAGCGGGAAAGTTTGTTAAATTTTCTCCGGGCTAAATCCGGAGACCTTGGACGGTCATTCCTCGACGAACCCGGGGTGGACCAGCTTTTGGCTGATTTCCCTGACCGGGGAACCGGGTACACGGTTACCCGAACTCCCGATTTCATCTACGGCCTTTGGAATCAATTCTATCAGGAAGCCCGAAAATTTGACCCGGATGCGGCCGTCGCCCCTCCGGCGAAGGAATTTCTCGCGAAATTCGTCGGCAATGCCATCTCCATTTTTCACGACGAGCCGAACGCCTTTCGTTTTCGTTATTTCCTCGAAATCCCTGAAGTTGAGTAATTGATGAGGTTTTTTCGTACTATTTCCTTTCTGGCAGCCCTTCCCTTGGGCGCATTCGCTGAGACTTCGGAGCAAGAGATCCAAGCGGAACCGCTCCTTCCGGAATTCCGTTTGGGTGGCCCGGAGATTTACAAACTCGACTGGGGCGTCCGTTCATTGACTTCTGCCGACATTAATGGAAACGGACTCATTGACATTGCGGTCATCAACAACAACCGCTCCCGTATAGAGTTTCTCTACCAGGTCGGAGAGGACGATCGCTCCACTCCTCCGGCTCAACGTGGAGCCTCCGAAGGTTGGCGCCCGACCCTGGAGGACCAACGTCTTTCCCATAAACATATTATTACCGGCGTAACGATGTTTGACTTGGCGGTGGCGGATCTTAACGGTGATGGCCATGGAGATTTGGTTTACACCAACCGGCAGGAAGGGCTGACCATTCGGTACCAAGGAGAGGATCGCCGCTTTCAGGAAGTCCGGAACCTTTCCATCGAATCCCCGCTTTCCCATGGCCGCACCGTTCGCGTGGAAGATTTGAACGACGACGGCCAAAAGGAGGTTGTTGTTCTAACTCGGCGTAATCTGTACCTTTTCGCACAAAATGAGGACCACGAATACCGTGATCCGGTTATTTACCCGCTCCCTGAGGAGAATAACCATGCTCTTTCCTTTTGGGACCTGGAGGGAAATGGGCTTTTGGATATTCTTTACTTTGTCCCCAATCATCGGGAGCCGTTTCGGGTACGCCGACAGATTGAGCCCTTGGTCTTTGGCCCGGAGCTAAGCTTCCCGATGAGCCAACCGCGAACCTCACCAGGGTTTCTTCCAGGGGACGGAGAGGATACGCTTTTGCAAATCTACAGCCTGCAGGACGAATCCGGCCTTATTGAAAAGCTCCGCTTTGGCCGTGGACCGGAAAGAGCTGACCGCGACTTCCCGACACTTCGTCCGCTGTCCTTTACGGTTCCTGTTTCCGGAAGTCAGAGCCCCTCTTACCTCAGTGGCTATTTCACTGGAGAAGATACCCGTGATCTCCTGGTAGCCGATCCCGGTGGGGCTCGCATTCTCCATTATAAGCAATTGCCGGAGGGCGGTTTTGCCTCTCCGGAAATCTTTCCCTCTTTGGCCGATATCCGGGCCATGACCAAAGGCACCTTTGAACCGGAAGGCAAGGAGCAGATAGTGGTCGCCAGTTTTCGGGAAGAAACCGTTGGGCTGACATCCTTCAATGAATCCGGTCGTCTTGATTTTCCCAGCCCTCTTCCGGTCGAGGGACGACCGACGACGCTGGCGGTTACGCGTTTTCCCGGTGACGCTTTTGACACCCTAATGGTGACTTCGCAAAAAGACCGAAATCTCCGCGAGCTTATTTTTCTGCAAAAACCCAACGGCGAGTGGGAAAAGACAAGTTTCCCCATCGAAGGGATACGAGCGGACCCGCAAGGCCTTAAAGTCCTGGATGCCAACGGAGACGGACAACTGGAAATTGCCATATTTGTTCCTTTCAGCCCCCTTAAGCTTTATCGCAAAGACGAAGAGGACGGCTGGGACGATGTGTCAGCCAAGGCAAACTACCGGCCCTCTCTGGTGGACCGATTGGAAAAAATCCAATTGACCCTGGCGGATGTGAACCAAGATGGGCATCAGGAAATGGTCGTTGCCCGGGGAGAATTTGCCCGGGGGCTCCTGCTTAACGAAGAAGGTTCACTGGAGATTGTTGACCAACTGAATGCCCGTTCTCACGACAACGAAATCACCCTCACCTTTCCCTTTGATCTAAACGACGACGGCGAGGAGGAAATGCTCCTCTTTGACCAAAGCCGCGGGGCCTTGCAAGTTCTCCAAAGAGGCGCCGAAGGGGTATTTCGTTTCCGCGAGGAATTTTCGGTCGGATCCATTGAGGTGGTGGATTTTGAGATCACCGACCTCAACGACAACGGGGTGCCGGACATTCTCCTTTATGGAAAGGATCGCTTTTGGTGGATCCCTCGGGACCCCGCTCCCTTTCACTTGGAACAGCTTTTTGTGTACGAAAGCGACATTGATGATCTGACCTATACCCACCTGAAGACCGGGGACATGAACCATGACGGGAATCTTGATTTGGTTACCTTGGATGGAAGAAATACCCGCATCCTCGAAATCCTGGCCAGGCAGGAGAACGACGTTCAGAGCGCCTTTCATTTTAAACTCTTTGAGCAAAGTCCTCATTTTCAAGGACGCAGCGGAGCCTCGGTGGAGCCGCGCGAAATTCGAATCGCCGACCTGAATGGGAACGGTAAAGACGACATTCTTCTCCTGGTACATGATCGCCTCTTGATCTATCCCCAAAAACCGCTTCCTTGAAAAATCTCCTTAAACCCAACTGATAGCCTTTCCTGACAAATGAGCGAATCCGAAGAAAATTTGGGCCCCACCGGGGCCATTTTACGGGACCTACCCTCTCCTTACGTTCCCCACCACTGCGGCCTCCTGCACCTTCCGCGGTTTCTCGCGAAAATCCGCAAGCACCTTGACGGAGAACTCCCCAAATCCTACCAGCGTAATTTCACCAAAGGTTTTGATGGCTTCCTCTGCCTTCATCTCGGGATCGACCCGCAAGAGGTCATCACCATCGTCCGCGAAAACGACTCTCCGGAGGGAATTGATGAGAAGTTGGAAGAACTTTTTCCCGAGGATTTAAAAGTCCATGTATGGAACCGCAAGGTCGTGCAAATGGGCATGTCCGAAATGGGCCGTGAGCGACTCGAAGAAGTGAAAGCCACCATGGGCGCCGCCGACCGCAAAGACCTGGTCTCCTTTGCGGACATGATTGACTTCGACGAAGGCCGTATTTCTTAATTTCTAGGAAAGGCCAATACTTCGTCAGCCATCGGAGGGACCCTGATTTCGGGCAAATCAAGATCTTTGAGCATCTCTTCCCAATCTGGAGGGCCATCCATTTCGATAGTGGAGAAGAGTGGTAGCTTGGGCCAGCCGTCTTCCTTTTCATACTCAACCCCTTTTTCCTCGACAAAGAGCCAGGCGTAATAAGTCTGGGGTTGGTTCTCGCCGACAATGATATCAATTCGATAATTCTCGTTCTCATCCATGGCAATCCAGTCACTGGTCATGGATCTGCGGACAGTTGGCATTCTGCCGTGGACACTGTTTCCATGGTAACGGCGATCAGAAATGGTTTTAATGCCTCCATCGACAACGACCTTACCGTCAATAGCGACCAGAATATGGTCATCTGCATCTGCGGTGAAGCGAAATTCGCCAGTACGCGGCGGTGAAATGGTTCCTTCGTAGTGAATCATCCAGTACAATCCTCCATCCACTGGTTCAACATCATCCTCCACGCCATAGGCCTTGGGAGCTAAGCGAAAATCCATTCTGGGGTGGGCAATAAAGGAGACCGAACGGTCTTCCGGCGCCCGGTAAAATTTTCTGTCGAACGCTTCGCGATCAAAGCCTGCTTCGACAAATTCGTTCTGAATAATACGCTCACCCTGGCTTCGACTGACTCCCGTTGGATTCCCATTGGTGTCCTGTTGCAAATGGTAAAAAGCTCCCGAGAGTAAAAAGTCGCTCTCATCGGACGCCCCGAAGACACTGCCCCAGGAACCTCGGGGAGCGGCTTGCGTGAAAGCGACGCGATCCTGCACTGTTGTCGGCACGGTAGGGGTCGGAGGAGTCGGCACCGCTTGCGTGTCGGCCACGATTTCGGGTAAGGAGACATCGTGCAGCGGGTCCACCGTCAGACGCTCAAGATCAATTTCCACCTCTGGCTGAACCTCGGTAACCTCAACCTCTTCCATCACTTCCTGTGGAGATTCAACTGCTTCCTCTGCCTTTTCCATGGCGACTTCCATACCTGGGTCGCCCTCTTGGACGTAGCGATACACGGTCCACAAGCCCAACACAATCAAAAGGACAAAGTGAACAATTACAGAAATCAATATCGCCAGCGAGAACCGCTTACCGACCATTTTGGAAAGGTGGCCTTGAGACATAGGGGTTGATTTTACAAGAGGAAGAGTGGTTAAACCTTAACAATTTGACCAGAATTTTCTCGCTATGTCAAATTCCAATCAAAGCCGTTTCAGCACTCTCCATTCCAGTGAAACGAACATGGCATCAACGATAAAGATTGACTCCGGATATTTCGGCTTTGGCTCGATCCAAGGTGGACAAAAGCGCATACATTTGGGAGTTTGAAAGGGTGCAGACCTTTACCTTTACCGAACCCCGATTTCCCCGCCGCCGGGAGGATGTCCTCGATGCCGCGATGACCGCTTTGCGTGAGAAACCATGGGCCCGACTGGAGGGGGTGCCGGAGACTGAAGCCGCCTTGAAAAGTTTTCACGGAGGCGGCCTCCCGTGGTTCATTTCGTCTGGAACGGCCAGTTTGATGGCTTTGCTCCTCGGACACGAAATCGGTCCGGGTGATGAGGTTATCACCACTCCCTATACCTGGGGGGCCACCATTTCCGCCATTCTGACAGTCGGAGCGATTCCCGTATTTGCCGATATCCAACGCGAAAACGCCCTCCTCGACCCGGCTACCGTGGAAGCCAAAATCTCCCCCAAAACCAAGGCGGTCCTTTGCGTTCACTTGTTTGGGCATGCATGCGACATGACCAAGCTACGGACCATCACCCGCAAACATGGCCTGCTCCTTTTTGAAGACGGCAGCCAGGCTCACGGAGCGAAATGGCAGGACCGGGTCGTCGGCCTGGAAGGAGACGGGGCCGCCTTCAGTTGCATGGGAATGAAACTGCTCGCCGGCACGGAAGGAGGCTACGCCCTCTTTACCAAACCGGACCCCCTCGAAAAAGCCAGCCTTTACGGCAAACACCCCCGGGGTATGTCTGCAGACCGGGTTGCCGTTTTGCAGGAACAAGGGCTCCTCGATGCCCTCCAACTCGGTTGGCGCCCTTGTGTCGTCAGTGCCGCCCTGGTCAAAGCCAATCTTCCTTACTTGAACGGGGAAATCACCGCCCGACGGAGCAATGCCCAACGACTACGGGAGAACCTGAAGGGACAAAAAGCGGTCTGCCTCCCCGAGGAAGAGACCGGGGCCACTGGGTGCTACCATCTGCTCTCGCTCGTTTTTGACCCCGCCGAAGGAGCGCCTCCGCGGGCCGTGGTGCACGGAAGGCTGCAAAAAGCGGGGCTTGGGGGGTTCATTTACATTCCGACCCCGATGCACCGGCTCAAACGTCTCAATCCCCATGAGTACGAAGGGCCCAGAGTTTTCTGGCACGAAGCTCTCCGGCAAGCGGGTGTCGATTATCGCGAAACTCATTGTCCCGCCGCCGAATGGCGTTCCGAGCATTCTCTGGAATTTAGTTTCAATTGGACGGAAGAAGCCCCCGAGGCCATGGACCAAATGGCCGAAATTCTTCTGGAATCAGTAAAATCATAGTTTATGTCAAAAACAACAGATACCCCCTCGCTCCTGGTGGGTTGGACCACCTTCACCTCCGCGGAAACGGCCCGAACCTTTGCCCGTCGGCTGATCAGTGAAAATGCCGCCGCCTGTGTTCAACTGGACCAGCCGGTACTCTCCTTTTACGAGTGGAAAGGGCAGGTCGAAGAAGATGAGGAATACCGGCTCTGGATCAAAGGCACGCCAGCGCAATTTTCCAAGCTCGGCGAGTTCTTCGAAAAACATCACCCCTATGACACCCCTCAGTGGATTGTGGTCGGGGCAGATTTTATTGAGGAAAAATACTTGCAATGGGCCCAGGGTAATGATTGAATAACCGTTTAACCAATTTTACACTATGGCTCAGCATAACAGTTTTAAAAGTGTGGCCTCGGGTGCCGCCGTCAAAAAAAGAAATGTTCTCAAGCGCTTTGAACGCGTTGAATTGATGCGCAAGCGCGGTCAATGGAAAGAAGGCGATCGAGTGATCGGCCTGCGTAAAACATTGCCCGAGGAATAAAAACAAATTTCCCTCCTCATCCCACAAAGCCGCCTTCTTCGGAAGGCGGCTTTTTTTATCACTCGCTGGCCAAATCGATCCGCCAGGTCGCGGCAAGGACAATTTTACCGTTCTCCCACCGGAGAAGAAACATTTGCCCTTCTTGCGCCGCAACCCCCAAAAGGTCGGCTACATTGGGCGAATGAGTGACCCACACCTCTCTTCGCTCTTCTTCAAAAATGGTTTCTAAACGCGCATAGAGTTCCTCCTCTCCCGGCAAGCCTGCGTCGCCAGACCGTAGAGGTTCCCAGGTTTCAAAATCCCCAAAGACTAACCGGGCGGTATCCCTGGCTCGGTACAGAGGGCTGGCATAGACTCCGGTAAAAGAAATCTCATCTCCAGTCAGAAATTCTCCGGCAGCCTGAGCCTCCCGCCAACCTACCTCCGACAAAGTCCTCTCCCCTCGTCTTTCCTCCAACTCTTCCTTTGGCATTTCGGTAAAAGCCTGCCCGGCAGTTTTGCCGTGCCGCGAGATCACCAACCAAGGCCCCTCCTGTTCCAGCAACTGCCTCCACTCCTCTTTGCCCAGCGGCTCAAACGCCGCCTCCGGCCATTCCGTAAAAAGCGGAAAATTCTCACCTGAAAGCAGGTATTCGTTCCCTGACCAAAGGACAAGGCAGATCAAAAGAAGAAACACTCGTATTTGTTTTTTCACTTCTTCCCTTTGATTAAATGAGGTAACGGTTCCCGGATTTCGCGCAGGCGTTCACGTGCCGGATCGAGATCCTGCGGATACGTTACGCCAATCCACTCATCTTCCAGCGGCACCACCTGCACCAAGCAATGCCCGGTTTCAATGCCTGCCTGAATGGCCGAAGGCAAATAAAACTCCCCGGACCCACCCCCGGCGCTTTGCCAATTTTTCAGAAAGTGGACGAACCGGGCCTCCAACAAGGGAAAGATATCCGGCTGACAGCCCCAGGCATTCATCGAAACCAAACTTTGGTCAGGAAAACTCTGTCCTGATCCTTCCTCACGGATTGTCCCATCGTCTTGCCGCGCCAGTCCCCGGTATTCCACCACCCTCAGCAACCGGTGCGAATCGGGATCCACCTCACAGACCCCCCGCGAGACTCCGCCATTGGGCGAAAGGGTACGGGCGAGGCGATACCCCGCCAAAAAGTACTTCCCCGGGCCGCCCCCGCGAAGAGCTTCAGCCATTTTGGCAAACACCGATACGCCGTAGTAATCATCGGCATTTAACACCATAAATGGATCCACCAAGACCTTACGGGCCGCCCATACCGCCTGCCCGGTTCCCCACGGTTTATCGCGCCCTGAAACATCGAAGCCAGGAGGGCTTTGCCCCGGCAGATCGGTCTTTTCCTGAAAAACCAGACTCACCTCCATGGCGGCAGGCACCCGCGGCAAGACGATCTGCCGGAAATCCTTTTCCATCTCCGGACGAATGACAAAAACCACCTTGGCAAACCCCGCCTTGGCGGCATCGGCCAAGGAATAGTCCATGAGCAGAGCCCCGTTCGGGCCCACTGACTGCAATTGCTTTAACCCCCCAAACCGGCTGCCCATCCCGGCGGCCATAATCAATAACGCCAAATCCTTCATGCCTTGTTCCTACGGTAAAAGTAAAATTCCGAATCACTCAAGTATCCTACCAAATTCAGCGGCCAAGATAAAAGCGATTCCGCTCTTTCCACCACGGCGATTGAATTTCCTCTAAAAGAGCAACATTCAGTTCCTGCCTAAGCTCATTCCCCATTCCCATGGCAATGCCATAATCCTGCCGTTGAAACGTCCCCGGGAGAACCCCTAAATCCGCATCCTTTTGCGTGAGGTACTGTAAAATCGGCGCATCATGCACGACCGCCGCCACGCTACCGTTACGCAACAAGTCCAAGGCTTCCTCCAGATTGTCCACCTCCCGAAAGCGAAACTGCCGCTCCCGCAGGTATTCCGCACTGGTTGAATGGGCGAGCACCGCAGATTCGTAACGAATCAGATCATCCGGCCCCTCAATACCGCTCCCCAAACTACTGACCGTTAGCGCCGAGGCAATGGCCGCAGTAAAACTGGAAATAATAATGATGCCCGCAAACATCCAATACAGAGCCACTACCCGACCCCAAAAAGTTATCGGGGATTTATCCCCGTACCCAACCGTGGTCATGGTAACCGCAGACCACCAAAAGCTGGCCCCCATGCCTTCGAGCCAACCTCCGCCAAACTGTTCAGCATTTTTCTTGCGTTCAAAGAGAAGAAGAATGAAACCAGTCCCCAGCAAAACCAGGCATAAGGCGGCAACAACTTTGACAAAATCCATCGAAAACAAAGCACCGGCCGCTCCCCACCAATTGAGAAAACGCGACTCCGCCGGAACGGCAATACCAAGGCCGGAGGTGTGAAAGGGATGAGTAAAATCGACCGCCCTTTCCCGCTCAGGGGTAATCGTCAACGCCGCCACGGCAAAATCAGCCTCCCCTATCTCCACCGCATGCAACATCTCCCCAAGTCCCATTTCGGTGTATTCGGACTGAAAGCCAAGTCGTTCCCCCATTCTTTCCCAAAGCTCAATACTCAATCCCCGATAAGTCCCCAGAGCATCACCCGGCATCACAAACGGCGGGGCCACCCGGACCGCCACTTGGTAAACCTCCGCTTCTTCCCCGTCCTCTTGGGCCAGAGCGGAAACCATCCCGCCAAAAAGAAAAGGCAACAAAGCCAAAATTTTCACAAAGCGCATAAAGGAATAAGATAGCGAATCTCGCCCAATCGCCACAAAAAAAGCCCGGTTCTGAGAACCGGGCTCGGGAAAAGAATTGTTAAAAATCAGGCTTTGGTGACTTTGCCTGCTTTGAGGGCTTTAACAGAGACCCACATACGTTTCACCTGACCATTAGGCAGGCGAACACGAACCCGTTGCAAGTTCGGACGAAAGGTACGCTTGGTGATTTTCGTAATATGCGTTCCGATCCCACCACTTTTCTTGGTGAGACCCTTGCGATTGATGATTCCCCCACGAGTGGGGCGTTTACCGGTGATTTGACAAATTCTAGCCATGGGAAAAATGAAATAAACGATTAAAACAAAGGTTTTTCGCCGTTAAGGCAAGCTTTTTTCTGGATTTTTTCCGTACGGGCTGAGTTTCGGCTCTCGCTTCAAAAATCTTTTCTTCTGCTTGCCCCGAACTACTTTATCTGTCTAGGGTCGAAAACTTAACCCCCTTTACTTTTTTTACACTGATGACATTTACAAAGATTCTTGTTCTCTCTCTATTGCCTATTCTAGTGCTGCCTCTTTCGGCCCAAGTTCACACGCCGGACCCGGCTCAGCCAATCACTAAGGAACAAAGTTGGCAACAAGATGGCCCTTTGGGGGTGCGACTGGTCGCCCCTCGCAACGGCGCGGCCACTGCTCCGATCGTTCTTACCGAACAATCCCGCGCCCCTCAGGCATCAGCAGAAAACCTGACCCACGAAAACGGCCGCACCGCCTTTCCCAGCTCCCAAATCATCGTCCGCTACGGGTGGGAAGGCATGGCTCCAGAAGCCAACGAGGACGACCGCAATCACGTGCTCTGGATCACCGCCGAGGTGCCGCCAGAGACAACCCCGGGCAACTATCGGGGCGAAATCAGCATCTCCGGAGCCCCCTCGGTCCCCATCCAGCTGGAGGTCGGTGAATGGGTCGCGCCCCGCCCCAATGATTACAAGGTGTGGCAGGTTTATTTTCATTCCCCGGAAACCATTGCCCGTTATTACGACGTGGAAATCTGGTCCGATGAACACTTTGAGCTCATGGTGCCCTCCCTCAGACTCTTGGGCCAGTTGGGCACCCACGTCATGTATCTGCCCGGGGCGGGGCGAACTCATTTCGGCAATGAGCACACCATCGTCCGCTGGATCGGTGACAACCCCCGTGCCCAACCGGATTTTTCGGCAGTGCAAAAATACTTCGAATTGTGGAATCGCCTTGTCGGTCCGCCACGGATCATCGTCTCCTATTCCCACGAACCCAGATGGTGGAGAGAACCTGATAGCCACGATACCATCCGAGTAACGACAAACAACCGTCCCGATGAACCCGGAGGGTCCACGACCGAATGGCCCCACTATACCCAATCCGGACAAGCAGATCAATGGAAGCTCTATTACGACGGACTACAGGAACAAATCCAGTCCATCGGCTGGAGCGATTCTGAATTGATGGTCGGCATCGTCGGAGATGACCGGGATTTCGAATCCCGTATCAATTTTTACCGCCAAGCGGCTCCGAATCTGCGTTGGGCCACTTTTACCCATTCCCGTGGAGATCCCGGCGTTCCCGATCAATTCGAGGAAAAGTGGGAACTGGCCGGGCTGAATTTCGGTTATGCCGTTTTGCCTTACACCCCCAACCGAAACAGTGCTTTTAGTGAAAACCCACTGAATAGAGAAGGCAGCTGGAACAACAGTTTCCCTTATCTCTCTTCAATGCGTAACAGCATCCCGGATAATGTCGGTGACATGTACAAAGGGCATCCTTTTTTCTGGCGACACATGTCCCTCGCCTCGGTATCGGGAGGATATAACAATACCACCTACCGCGGCTTTGCCCGCCAAGGGTTAGACTGGTGGCGCGTCGATGGTCGGTTTCTTATCGGACGCAACCACCGTTGGAACAATCTTTTCCGCGACAACACCCGCAAGATTACCCATCCCGGAGAAACTGGCGCCCTGAGCTCCCACCCCCTTGAGATGGCGCGTGAAGGAAATGCGGCGACCGAGGCAATGACAGTCATTCAGGATGCCCTGACCTTGCCCGACTTACGAAGTGAACTCTCCTCCGACCTGCAAGAACGCGCGGAAGAGGCTTATATGGATTACTACAATCCTTTCCGTGCCGTTTATCAGGGCGGCCGAAGTGATATGCACGACAACATGGCCAGACAGATGGACCAAGGATGGGAATGGCAAAACACCTTGCGCACTCTCTATGATGTTGCCGGCGAAGTAGCCACCGCCACCGGGCAGGAGGCCGACCCAGAGGGTCAAACCGCTGCCGTCGAACTCTTCCGCGAGTCCGACGCCCGCACTTGGACCAATGAACAAGGCCAGGAGGTCACCGCAATGTTCGTTTCCTATGACATCGAGGGAGTCAATCTCCTTTTGGAAGATTTACAGGAAGTCGCCGTACCGTTGGAATCACTTTCTGCCGAAGACCAGGAGTGGGTCAGGGGAGAAACCGGCTACCGCATATGGCGCAACCAACAAGGGGCTGAAATCGAGGCCCGTCTCATCGACACCGATGGCGACAGCGTTACCATCGAACGCCTCGACGGCCAGCAATTCCCCGATATCCCCCTTCGCTCCTTCAGCGAAGAGGATCAGAATTACGTACGCCAAAACCACGCCAATAACTAGGCGCAGGCACTGGACAATTATAAATTTCCCTTACCCCTTTCCAAAGCTATTTGACAGAAAACCTGTTCTGGTTAAACAAAATGGCCGTCAATATTTAGGTTCGTAGAACTTAAATTTAACCTGTTGGGATATCCTGAATAACTTGTTCCCTCATTTTTGTTCTGGTGATTTCGCTTTGTTGAAGCGGAAGAAATTCGGCGTAAACAATCCGGCCAGCGGGGTATAAAAGGTCAGACTGGGACGGCGGACTTTGCTCGAGAGACAATTCTTTGCCTCTGTCAATAGTCCCCCAACGAAAGACTCCGAACCAACCAACTGCGCTCTGGTAACAGCCGCAAAGATCTTTTCCCGAGCGCGGCGTTCTCCTTCGCTTTTCACCTGGTCACTGAGTAAACGAGTAATCTCTTCCTGGGCTTCCTGATCATCAAGGTGCCCCTTCCCGTCCCGGGGCATCCGTCCCTGACCCAGCACCAACATCCGGTAAAACCGCAACACATCGCTGCCCGTATCCTTATCAATCGCATCCACGATATACCCCAGATCAGTCTTCGGCTCTCCCGCCATCACCGACTCCCCATACCCACTGTACGCATATTTCCCCGGATCATTCACCAAGCCGGCCCGCACCGGATTCAGATCAATGTAGGCCGCCACCACCTTCAAGGCGCTGGCCCGCCCCTCCACCAATACGCTTTTAAACTTCTCACTCCACAGCGGACCATAACGCCGATGCTCACTGTTGTACCAGATACTCACCCGCTGCTTGAACGTTTTCACAAACTCCGGCAGATTGTGCATCCGCTTGTGCAAAGCCTCCCGCAACTCTTCCGCCTCCTGGCCTCCCTGTTCCAGCGTCCGCTGTACCTGCTCCACCGAATTGGGAGCATAAGCTATCGAACGGGGAGTCCTGCGCAGGTGATTGTTCTCCCCGTGCAAATGCCCATACCGTTCCACCAACTCCTCGTCGGTCAACTCTACCCCCTCCGCACTGGGCACTTCCACCAGAATATGGAAGTGATTGGCCAT